>NZ_CP027806.1:2950391-3286355 GCF_003353065.1 Cyclonatronum proteinivorum
GTTCGCGTTGGAATTGTGCGCCCCGGAAGCCGCAACATCATGAACTTCAACATCACGCGCGATGACATCCCGCTGTTTACCGTTGACACCTCGTACAAACTCGATGAGCGTACCGGCTACATCAAAATCAACCGCTTTGCGCAAACGACCTTCGACGAATTCATGGAAGCCATGGAAGGCCTCAAAGCGCTCGGCATGGAACGTCTCGTCATTGATCTTCGCAACAACCCCGGCGGTTTCCTCGATCAGGCCGTACGCATTACCAGTGAGTTCTTCCCGCGCAACACCAAACTCGTAAGCACGCGCAGCCGCCATGCGAGATTTAGTCAGGAGTACAGAACCCGCACCAACGGACGCTTTCAGGAAATTCCGCTCATGGTGCTCATTAACGAAGGCTCTGCCTCCGGAAGCGAAATCCTGGCAGGAGCCATTCAGGATAACGACCGCGGCCTCATTGTCGGGCGGCGCACCTTCGGCAAAGGTCTCGTACAGCAACAGTACGAGCTTGTTGATCAAAGCTTCATCCGCGTTACCATCTCCCGCTACTACACGCCCTCCGGACGCCTCATTCAGAAGCCCTTCAATCAGGGCCGTGAAGAATACGCGCTCGAAATCCACACCCGCGACCGCGACGCAAGCACCGATGTAGCCAACTTCATCAGCAACCTGCCCGATTCCCTCGTGTATCAAACCCTTGCCGGTCGCACCGTATTCGGCGGCGGCGGTATCGTACCCGATCACATCATTCAGGCCGACACAACCCGAAGCTACGTGCTTGGGTTTATGCGCCAAAACAATGTCGGTTTTGAGTTTGTAAGGGGATTCCTCGATGAAGGCTACGATGATTTCCGCAGCGAATGGGGAGACGACTTCGATCGCTTCAGAGCCGATTTCAGCTGGTCAGCCGACCAAATGGATAACTTCTGGGACCGCATGTTCGAAGCCGGCCTCGTCCTCAGCGACACAACGGAAACGACTTTCTCAAAAGATGACAAACTGTTCATCAATCCCGATCTCGTAGAAGCTGACCGATGGATTCCGCCGGCAGCAACCAAAGCCGAACTCGCCCGCCAAATCTGGGGGCAGGCCGAATACTTCCCCGTATTCAACGATCTGTTCGACACAACGCTCCATCAGGCCATGGACCTCTGGTTCGAAGTTGAACAGCTCAAAGCCCTCGTACGAAACCTCAGTCAGGAAAGCCCGCAAGACGGCTGACCCGACAACAAATGACAATGACATCACAAAATCCCGCATAGCTTGCTGTGCGGGATTTTTTTTGTTCTCCGCCACGCAGGTCCAACATTAAACCCTGAGCGCAACTGCCCGGCATTTCCGGTCTTTATTTTTTTGGGGGAAACTCCGTGAACATCACGGTCTTTCGTGACAGATCAGGGCCTCCCAAGTCAAAGACAGGTCCCTTGCTTTTTTTTCCGCAGCACCGCCATCAGGGGAAACTGAAAAGTACCGGTCAAACTAAATTAAACCGGACTTTATACAGACAGCTGCGTCAGCTTTGGTTATATTTCAACCCCCATTCTTCAACTGACCCTTTCTGCCGCTACACCTTCATGAACTTTATTCGCAACCTGTTCAAATTTACCGGCTTTCTGCTGCTGCTCATTTTGCTGCTGCTTGCCGGACTCATACGACCTGACCTCTCCGTCGAAAGACTTGCTGAAACCTACGCAACCGAAGACTCTCATTTTTTTGCCGTTGACGGCATGATCGCACACTACCGCGACGAAGGTCCGGCAGACGCCCCGGTGCTGCTGCTCCTGCACGGCACCTTTGCCTCCCTTCATACCTGGGACGCCTGGACGGCCGCCCTCACCCCTGACTTTCGCGTCATCCGGGTTGATTTGCCCGGTTTCGGCCTCACGGGGCCGCAGCCCGATAACGACTACGGCATTCGGGCAACCCTGTCTTTTCTGGAAGCACTCCGGCGCGAAACCGGCACGGAAAGCTGGAGCGTTGCAGGAAACTCCCTTGGCGCTCGCTACGCGATGGCCTGGGCACAGCATTTTCCGCAGCAAACCGAAAGCCTGATCCTGCTCAATGGCGGCGGTATCCCCGTACAGACGGTCCCGCCGGAACAGCAACAGCAAGAACAGCAAGAACAAGCACTGGTTGAGCATGAGCCGGAGCAAGCGCATGATGTCGTTGCGGATACCGCGCGGGCCTCAGCTACGCCGGATACGAGCCGCGCTTCGGCCCAACAGCAACAGCGCAGCTCTCTGCTGCTCGACGCCCTCGGAAATCCGGTCGTCCGAAAAGGGCTGAGTATTCTCACGCCCAAGTTTGCCTTCCGTCACTCCCTGCGGGAAGTGTACTACGACCGCGAGCGGATTTCCGAAGAGACGGTCACGCAGTATTACGAGCTGCTGCGCCGTGAAGGTAACCGGCAGGCGTTCCTCACCCGGAATCAGGGTCCCCTGCCCGGGGCCGACCGTTCGCACCTGCCGGAGCTGCCCGAGCCTTCTTCCCTCGATGACACCCCCGTTCTCATTCTGTGGGGCGAGCACGACAACTGGATTCCGGTCCAAAACGCGCACCGCATTGCAGCGGCCATCCCGCACGCGTCCCTCATCATTTATGAAGACGCCGGCCATGTTCCCATGGAAGAAATCCCCGACCGTAGCGTTGCCGACACCGCCCGTTTTCTGAAGGGACAGGAATGAAAGAACTGTAAGCACCATCTGCCCGAAGGATGAGAGCCATGAATAACCAAACAACCAGCTTTCATGCACCACGGCAGTCCCGCTGAAACAAGCACCATCGCGTTTTTGATTTTGACTGACCAGGTCCGGCACCGCCCCCAAAAAGCAAGGGACCTATCTTTGACTTATGAGCCCTGCGCTATCCCCCAAGACCTTGATGTTCACGGGATTTTACCCAAAAAAAAAACTACATGACGGCTTAGGAAGCCCGTGGTACGGTCACACAAACACGCGCGGCCCTTTATGGTAGTTTGGGGTTCAGCTTTGGAATGATTGTTTTTATATGTGTGATTTATGTACTAAATTCGTCACAAACTTTCATCCATAAAGTAAGATCGCATTCCGTGTTTTGCTCTCCCCATGCTTCGAATCGTCAGCAAGCCGTGAAAGGGCGCGGTAAGTCTGCAAACCCCGCGAACCGCTTCGAACCCGTGCATTTTGTTCAGGATGATGACTATGAGCCCCATCAGAAAAAGACGCCGACCCGCTACCTGAAGGATGATTCCGAGAGCATTCTTGCGACCAATAACAGCCCGGATATCCCCTTCATGTACTCGCTGAATCCGTACCGTGGCTGCGAGCATGGCTGCATGTACTGCTATGCCCGGCCGACGCATGAGTACCTCGGCTTTTCAGCGGGCCTGGATTTTGAGTCGGTGATTTTGGTGAAGGAAAACGCACCGGCACTGCTCCGGAAGGCTTTCCTGAAGAAAAGCTGGCAGCCGCAAACGGTTGTGATGAGCGGGGTAACCGACCCGTATCAACCGGCAGAAAAGCATTTCAGGCTGACACGGCAGTGTCTCGAAGTGTTTCTGGAATTCCGGAATCCGGTGAGCATTATCACCAAAAATCACCTGATTACGCGCGATCTCGACCTGTTGACCAAGCTCGCTGCAGAGCGGCTTGTGCGCGTAAATGTTTCGCTTACAACCCTGAATCCGCGGCTGACCGATACCCTGGAACCGCGGACTTCGCGCCCGCAGCGGCGGCTTGAAGCCATCCGGAAGCTTAGCGAAGCGGGCATAGAAACCGGGCTGATGACTGCGCCCGTGATTCCCGGCATTAACGATCACGAAATTCCGGCCCTGCTGGAAGCGGCTGCTGAAGCCGGCGCTTCACACGCAGGATATGTGATGTTGCGGCTGCCATGGGCCGTGAAGGAGATTTTCAGCGACTGGTTCGATCAGCATTATCCCGACCGCAGACAAAAAGTGCTGAGTCGCGTGACCGACACCCGGGGCGGCAAGCTGTACGAAGCTGATTTTGCCACACGCATGAAAGGCAGCGGTCCTTTTGCGGAACAGGTCCGGACGCTGTTTGCCGTATCTGCCAAGCGCTTCGGTCTCAAGCTGCGGCGGCACAGCGAACCGCTCAACACTTCGGCGTTTATCCGGGGCGATCAACTGAAATTAGGCCTGTGATCGCCGTCCGACAGTCCGTGCCCTATCACTTTACTCCGATGTTGAAACAACCGTGACCCTGTCCTGCAGCGTCTCCCAGTCAAACGAATGGACTTCACCGGAAGCGTCGGTGATTTCAACAGAGCGAATATTTTCGTTGACCTCGAGCAAAAATACGTTGTGCCCGAAGCGTCGGCCCTGACGAAAGAGAACCCGCCGGTTGTGCTGAACCCCGGCCCGAACTGTTGGCTCCCGAAACATATTCTGTGCCGGCGCAAGTGGCGGATCAAAGGGCTTGATACTGCCCTCCGTTTCAACCACGAGATAGACGTTTCCGGTAAATGATACGCCGGCTTCGCCCCCAATACGGGTGATGTGCCGGATACCCGCCGGCCCCTCTGCGGTTACGGGCTGCGTTTGGCTTACAACATCCATATAAACGGGGCCGAAACGCTGCTCAAGCGCCGCACCGGAAACATCAAGGCTGTTGGTCATGCTGTCGCGGCCGTAGACCCGGTTAAGGAAATATCTGACGGAAGCCTGATCAGGCCGCTGTAACTCCGGGCGGTTCCAGTTGGGCATTACGGTCCGGATGTCATAACTCCCGCGGACCATGCCGTCCTCGTGCATGCCAAGGGCAACAGGCGGCCCTTCTCCATCCGTGAACCAGTGCTGCAACCTCATGAAACCTGAATTTTCGGCGGGCAGCTTCGTTATGTAGAACATCAGACTCTGCGTATTCGGGGCCTCCAGCCAGGTGACAGACGGAAAGGGTCCGACAACCTGCACAAGCTCAGGGCGCTTTTCCGCGCGAAAATCCCAGGGCGTGACCGGAATCCGGTGCAGGCCCATCTCGCGAAGCTGCGCCCGGTCGTACCAGGTTTCGTTGCCGCTTTTATCGGTAAGGATGACCTCCGTAAACTCCCAGTACTCGTTGAAATTTACCGGGGTGTTGGACGCAAACAGCTGCCCTTCAAAAACACCGCGGTGTACATCGCCCTCCCGCACAAAACTGGCGGCTTCCCAAATTTCTCCACCAACCCTCGGGATGGAGCTCGCGCTGTACTCAAAATGCACGGCCTGAATGCCGCTGCCCGCGTCGCTTGCCTCAAAAAAAATCCGGAAGGTATCATCCGGAGAAGTTGCGTTCAGGCGCTCGCTTTCAAACCGGATATTGTGCAGTTGCGGCTGCGTCAGGTCCTCACCGGGCTGATACACGCCAAAGCGCCCCTTCACCCGAAGCCGCGGGTCGTTAGACACAGGCCGAAAGGCTGCCTGACCCGCCGGGTCCCAGTCATGGTGCGCATAGGCCACGATGTTTTCGGCGGAAGGCACTGCAGGCCCCTGCGGTTCGTAGGTCACCCAGCCGCCGGCACCGGGAAAGTAAACTTCCGTGAGATAATGCGGGATAATGCGGTTCCGCGCGGGATTCCCGATGAAGGTGCGCAGGGTGCGTACCGGAATGCCCATGCTGCGAAGTATGGCCGCGGGCAGGTGCGTGAAGCCGATGCAGTTCACAACACCGGTATGCAGGGCTTCGAGAGCGGTTTGCACCTCGACGGGCTCGCCCCAGCGCAGATGCTGCCGGTTCCATCGCAGAACCGCATTCACCGCTTCAAGCTGCGTCTGCGGGTTATGCTCGGCAAGAATCTGATCCCGTATGGCCAGGATCTCCGGGTGATCGCTTTCAATGGATGAAGACGGCTCAAGATACTGACGGAAGGAAGGGTCAAATTCCTGCGTCGGGAAAGGATCATCGGTGTCGGGAAAACTGCGGTTCACCGTAATTTGGAGCGTCACTTTTCCATGTTCCCGGGAAACAACTTCCTGCCGCAAATTCAGGGAAGCATATTCCGGATAATCCGGCAGTCCATCGGGATGGACAAGCACAAAAAAACGATGGTCAGGCGGCAGCTGCCGGTCAAGCATATCTTCGGTTTCAATGGGGACTTCCTGCGCAGTCACAAACGCCGGCTTTCCCCCTATCACCGCACACAGGAAAATGAGAAGTAGAGCTCGCATATACGTAGTTTTTGGATTGCGTTGTACCGGCCTGTTCACGGCACGGCTTCGGTTACCATTCGGATTTCAAGTTTTGATGCGCTTACATCAGAAAAGATCAGCTTTATAATATTAGGCCGTGAATGTACTGACGGCAAATCAAAGGCAAAAAGCACCACATTAAAATAAGTGTTCAGGTGAAATCAGGCGCCACCTTTTCATACATCATCCCGCACCTGAAAGACCTGCTGCGGTTGCTTTTCAATAATGCAATGCTGCCCCATTTAGCTGCGGAGCCGGAAGCTTACGTACTGAATGGTCCGGCCTTCTTCGAGATGCATGCTTTCATAGTAGGTGCGTATGCGGAGAAGCTCCGGCACTTCTTTTAGGGCATACACATCGTCAACCTGTGTCACTATTTCGTGCTGCTGCGCTGCAAGGGTTTCAAGCGTAAACGCAAAGAGTTCCGGCGAATCAGTTTTAAGATGGATGAGACCGCCGGGCCGCAGTACCTGCCTGTACAGATCGAGAAAACGGGGATACGTAAGTCTGCGCGAACGGCGGCGATGGCTCAGAAAAGGATCAGGGAAGGTTATCCAGATTTCGTCAATTTCACCGGCTGCAAAGAAGGAAGTCAGGAAGTTAATCTGTCCACGGATAAAGTGAACATTGTGAAGTTCTTCCTGCAGGGCGGCCTTAGCCCCAACCCAAATACGGTCGCCTTTTATGTCAATTCCGATAAAATTCCGCGCCGGATCCTTCGCGGCAAGCGCCCTCGCATAGACCCCTTTGCCGCAGGCAAGTTCGAGCGTTACCGGATGATCGTTACCAAAAACATTTTTTGCCCACTTTTCCTTATGCTCAGACACCATCCCGGGCCTGAAGTGCGAGAAATCGCTTACGTTCTCAAAGTCTGCTATTTCCTGAAAGCGCTGAAGCTTGTTTTTTGACATGAATAAATGCGTCTGTTAAAAGTGATTCCGGCCTTCAAGCGGCCTGTTTTGAAACGCTTACCCTGCTAAGATGAACACCGTGATCTAAGCCTGCAGCAACTCCTGCTTCATCTGTTCTTCCAGCAACTCATAGCGCTCAGCGCGCGCGGCCCACTGCTCGGTGATATCCTCGATTTTTCGGCTGAGATCAGCGTGTTCCTTAATGGCTTTACCAGCCGCTTCGCTCTGATAAAAAGCCGGATCAGCAAGCTGTGCGTCGAGTTCTTCTTTGCGGGTTTCCAGGTTCGCCATTTTGGTTTCCAGACTTTCAATTTCTTTGCGGAGCTTGCCGGTTTGCGAACTGTAGCGCTTGCGGATTTCCGCTTCCATGCGCTTCTGCTCCTTCGATTTCGGACCGGTCCTTCGGATGTCTTCTTCGTTCATTCCATTGGTCGCCGCGGCCTGTACCGGCGCAGCACTGCCGGCTATACCCGATGCCGCGACAACCGGTGCCGGGTCGCCTCCCTCCTTCGATTCAAGCTGCTTGCCCCGTTTCCACTCATAATAATCGTAGCCGCCGTCGTACTCGGTCACGCGTCCGCCTTCGACCCGCCAGACCTTGGTTGCAAAGCGGCTAAGGAAGTAGCGGTCGTGACTGACCGTGAGAATAGTGCCCTTGTACTCCTCGAGCGCCTGAATCAGCACTTCCTTCGAGGACATATCGAGGTGATTGGTCGGCTCATCGAGAATCAGGAAATTGGCGGGCTGCAGCAGGGTTTTGGCAAGCGCCACGCGTCCGCGCTCCCCGCCGCTGAGCACCGAAACGGGCTTGAAGACGTCATCCCCCGAGAACAAAAAGCTGCCCAAAATGGAGCGGATGCGGGACCTGACTTCGGAAGTCCGGGCTTCCGATTCCATCTCTTCGAGAATGCTGCGGTTCGATTCGAGCACGTCGGCGAGGTGCTGTGCGAAGAAGGTCATCAGCACATTGTGCCCCTCGGCGCGGGTGCCCTCGAAAGGCTCCTGACCGTAGAGGATGCGTGCAAGCGTCGATTTTCCGGCGCCGTTGGGACCAATCAGCGCAATCTTGTCGCCGCGCTCTATGTGCAGCTGCTGCCCCTGCGTGAACACACGGATTTTGCCGTCGCCCTCCGGCCTGGGGTAGCTCTTAATGAGGTTGGTCAGCTCCATGACGACCTTGCCGGACTGCGGCGGGTCGGGGAAGCGGAACTGCATCCGCTTTTGCGGGTTATCCGGCTCTTCGATACGCTCAATTTTTTCAAGGGCTTTCACCCGGCTCTGCACCTGCCGCGCCTTGGTCGCCTTGTAGCGGAAGCGCTCAATAAAGCGCTCGGTTTCCTCGATTTCCTTCTGCTGCGCCTCGTACTCGCGCTGCTGCTGCTGCACCTGCTCCTCGCGCTGCACTTCGAACTTGTCGTAATTTCCTGTGTAGGTGTAAATCCGGCGGTTGCGCAGCTCGGCGATTTGCGTGACCATGCGGTTCAGGAAAAAGCGGTCGTGACTGACAATTACGACGGCGCCTTCGTAGGTTTTCAGGTACTGCTCGAGCCACTCGATGGAATCAATGTCGAGATGGTTGGTCGGCTCATCGAGCATAAGCACATCGGGGCGCTGAAGCAAAAGCTTGGCAAGCACCGCGCGCATGCGCCATCCCCCGCTAAAGCGCTGCAAGGGCTGCGACAGCTCTTCGGTATTGAAGCCCAGCCCTTCGAGCACCTCCTCGGTGCGGGACTCCGCCCGGTCGCCTTCGAGTATGGTGAAGCGGTTGTTAAGACGCTCCATCTCATTGAGCAGATCGCTGTAGCGCTCGCTCTCATAGTCGGTTGATTCGCTGATGGCTATACCGATCTCCTCGAGTCGTTTTTCGATTTGTTTGACTTCGGCAAACGCCTGCAGGGCAAAGTCCCGGACCGACTGTTCCAGGCTTATTTCGAGCGTATCCTGCTCGAGAAACCCGATTTTACAGCCACTCTGCAGGTTTACAGCACCGGCTTCCGGTTCGTAACGCCCGGCAATAAGACGCAACAAGGTCGTCTTACCGGCCCCGTTCGGACCCACAAGCCCGATTCGGTCCCCTCTTGATGCCTGAAAATTTAGCCCTGAAAAGATGCAGAAGTTTGAAATGAAAAGTGTTATATTAGAGATTGTCAACATTCAGGATTCACCAAATCAAAATTTAATCGACTCAAAACGTACATGATCGGAGTAAAAGTCAAAGATAACGAAAGTGTTGATCGTGCGATCAACCGTTTTAAAAAACTTATCACGCGTTCCCGCATTCTGATGGAATATAAGGAGCGTCAGCAATATACCAAGCCTTCTGAAGAGAAGCGTGAAGCGCTCAAAAAGAGTGTTCGTGAAGAACGTCGTCGTCAGCGTTACAACTACTGATATTTCTGACCTACCGGTCTCCGCACACTAACACTGCGCCCGGTATCCTGCTACAGCCGCTCTGCAAGACGGCTGCATGTACAGTTAATGAATAGTATTTGTGTTTTTTAAACCGCCCTCCGTGGCGGTTTTTTTTTGCGCGTATCACGGCGGAAAACAAAACGCCCGGACAAAGTCCGCCTTTTTTTATTTTTAGGGAAAACTCCGAGAGCATCAAGGTCTGCAATGCTGGTTCAAGGCATCCCAAAACGGTCTCATAGCGCCTTGCTTTTTGCGCGTTTGACGCCAATGGAAATGCGGCGATGCTTTCGAGCTACAAAGGTGCCGCTCACGTAGAGACGCAAAATCTTGCGTCTCCACAATGTTTCGAAACCAAAAAAGGTCATCTCGAACACCGGGGCATGGCAACTCCGCGATCAAAGCCCCAAAGATACGCCTTGCATCAAAAGCCCATCGAAGCCCCACGGCGTCATCCCGGAAACGCCCACTTAGGTGAATGATTATCAACGCCATAGCACACCGGCGTTATCCGGGATCTACCAGCTTCGGCCTGTGACCATGCCGGTTGCAGGCCTGTAAAACCGAATGCACACATTTCAGAACAGGCATCCCAAGCCCGCTATCGCATCGCGGCGGCTCCAACCCCGATATGGATCAACGCTGCGGAGCCCTGCACCTAGGGACCCTTCAACTCCGCTGCGCTCCGCTCAGGATGATACGCTCGCCACACGACAAACGGTGCGGCAAGCCGCGCCGGGGATTGGGGAGGGCGGTGCTATCATGCTACAAAGGTGTCGCTCCTACCGGAGCTGGTTCGAAATCAAAAACAAAAAACGGGTCATCTCGAACGCCGGGACATGGCAACGCCGCGATCAAAGCCCCTGAACCCGACCTACTTCGGCAGACCACCGAAGCCTCATGTAAGAGATCTCCTGCGGTTGTCCGGCCCCGATATGGATCAGCGCTTCGAAGCCCAACACCACGGGACCCTTCGACTCCGCTGCGCTACGCTCAGGATGACAGCGCCGCCGCGTGTCAAACGGCGCGGCAGGCCGCGCCGGGGGTCTTGGAAATTGCCCCTGTCATCCAGAGCGGAGCCGGAGCGCAGCGGAGGCGGAGTCGAAGGATCTGGTGATGGGGTTTGGGAGCCTTGTTTCAAAAACATCCTGTCCATCCTGTAATCCTGAAAATCCTGTTCAAAACACTGCGAACCAGGGTAAGCCAAATCCGCTCATATCTACCCCATCCGTGTTCTGTCGGCGTGTAACAGGCCAAAAAGCAAGGGACCATGAGACCGATTTGGGATGTGCTGAGCCAGCACTGCTGCTAGGTACTGTGTCAAAAGTCAAGTCATTTTTTTTGTTTTAATCTTCAAAAAATGCCATTTCTAGCTCCGGTATGGTCGTATCAACACCGGTATCGCCCTTGGGCGATACCGCGCTGGCGCTCAGGCCGGCCGGCCTGAGCGCCAGCGCGGCATCAAAGGCCTCGTTTTTCTTCCACAAATGGTACATCAGGCACAACAACTTCTTCTGCAAGGCCACATTGGCCTTCATTTTTATCCCGTGCCGGCTGACTAACCGATCATAATAGCTGTAATATGGTTGCTTCCTGTGCGACAAAATATTGCCAACCGGCATGTACATGGCTGCCCTGATGCGCGCATTGCCCTGTTTCGACATTTTTCTCTTGCCTTTGTGTTTGCCTGACTCCTTAACCACTATATCGTAACCCGCATAGCTGATCAGCTGGCTTCTTGTCGTAAAGTATTCAAAGCCCAGCGTCTCTGCCAGCACCGTGGAGATTGTAATCAAACCTATCGACGGAATCGACTTCAGCTTATCCACCTTTTCTTCGATCTCCGGATCCGAATCCAGATGCCTGGTGATCAGCTTTTCAAGCTTGGTGATCTGTTTATCCAAGGCAGCGATGGTTTGCTGGACAATCTTGCGCGTATCTTTGATAGCGTAAGCGCTGTAATTGAGAGCGTGAAGCTGGTTTTTGAGCTGGGTCCGCTGTTCTACCAACGCGCCACGGGTACGCGTGAGCTGACGCAGCTCGCTCCAATAGGGTTTAATGCCCCGCCATAGCTGCAGCTTCTTGCGCGCACCCATCAGGGCTAGCCCGCGGGCATCAATACGGTCGGTTTTGTTCTTGAATCCCTCAGACTCATTGAATCTACGCGCCTGACTGGGTAAAACCACGCTTAATGCCCATTCGGGGTGGTTATCAAACAGGTGCAGGGCAACCCGCTCGTAATACACACCGGTGGCTTCCATGGTGATGCGCACCGGTGCAGGCTGTTTGGACTCCCATTTGGTGACCCAGCTGACAAACTTGGGCAGCTCTGCCTGGGTGTTGTTAAACTTTCTGGAGGAGCGTACACGCTCGGTCTGTTCAACAGGGTTATACTCGAGGATGCAGGCCTTGAAGTCGTCTTTTGAGATATCTATGCCAATGGAATAAAACATGACTAATCAATAGTTTAGTGGTGTGTTATTTGCATCCGAAGCAGGATCCTGTCGCATGAATTTCACTCATGAATGGTAGCTTTAGAAACGGGTCTAAGCTCTTGGTACTGTTGTCTTTCAACGCCAGGATACAAGTCTGGTTATGCCTGGCGTGGTTCATCCGGTTAAACCGGTGATTGTGATGCTCCGAGGGTGCCAGACTTGCTCCTATTTCGGTTGTTTGGTTTCTAATCTAACACTTGCCCGATTAGACGCCAATTTGAATCAAAATTAACATATGAGTGATGCTCCCGGAGTTTCACCCAAAAAAATACCCGGATCGCTGTGGCAATCCGGGTGTTTTTATAGGGGGTAAAGTATTGAGCTACAGCAATCAGTCTGTCAGTTCGAAGCCCTGATGCAGGCCTTTTTCGATGGCCGGTACGCCGTAGCGCATCCAGACAGGCATGGGGGCGTCCATCAGGTAGTGATCGAAAAACTGCTGCATGCGCCGGGAGAGGTCCTTGCGGTTGACGCGCTCGCGCAGATTGTGGGCCTCGCCGTTGTAGTTGAGCATCCACACCGGCTGATTGAGGCGCTTGAGCGCGGTAAAGAACTCGATGCCCTGATACCAGGGTACGGCACCGTCTTCGTCGTTGTGCATCATGAGCAGGGGCGTGCGCACGCGGTTGGCGAAGAAAATGGGCGAGTTCTCGATGTAATAGGTCGGCTTTTCCCACAGCGTACCACCTATGCGGCTCTGCGTTTTTTCGTACTGAAACTGCCGGTTGAGGCCGCTTGCCCAGCGGATGCCACCGTAGGCGCTGATCATATTCGAAACCGGCGCACCGGCCATGGCCGCAGCAAACATATCCGTGCGGGTAATGATGTGCGCAATCTGATAGCCGCCCCAGCTCTGCCCCTGAAGCCCGATGCGGTCGGCATCAACGAAGCCGCGGTCGAGCAGGTGCAGGGTCATGCCGATGACCGCGTTTTCGGCACTGCGTCCCGGATTTCCGATGGTGTACACGATGTCGGGCATCGCAACGATGTAGCCGCGGCTCGTGTAAAATGCGGGCGTGATGGTCGAGGCCGAGGGCGCGGGCGGGCGGTACCAGTGCAGGCGGTTGCTCGTACGCTCGTAGAAATACACGATCATGGGATACTCTTTGTCGGGGTCGAAGTCTTCAGGTGTGTACAACAGACCTTCAAGACGTTCGCCATCGAGGCTTGTGAAGTGGAACAGCTCGACATCCCCCCATAAGTACTGATCCTGCTGCGGATTGGCGTGCGTTACGCGCTGGAAATTCCGGAAGCGGCGGTCGGTGAGGTACACATCCTGATACTGCTGAAAGGTGCTTTTGCGGACCATCCAGCGCTCGGCATCGGCGGCTTTGACCGGGGTGAAGGTGCGGAAATCGCCGCGCCAAAGCTGATTCGGATTGCTTTCTTCGAGCTTGGCCGTGTAAAAGCCGGAAGATTTGTCCACGTCAAAAAAGGCGCTCAGGAAGATCTCATCTGAGGGCAGGTGGCGCGCCTCGCGGTCTTCGGCAAAGCTGCGTAAGGTAACCTGATTTTCGCGACCATAGCCCCCGGTGAGCCGGTGACCGCTGCCTTCCTGCGCGGGATCAAACACCCAGAGATCGAAACGGTCGCGGATAATGACGCGCGCGTCGCCTTCCGTCCAGCCTTCGATGCCGTAGGGATTTGGATCAGAGGGCGCATCGTGCAGCTCGTTGAAGAACGCCACATCCAGATGGCCGGTCAGGTTCGTGCTGCGTCCGGTTTCGAACTCGTACGTGTACCAGTTCTGATCTGCGTAATCGTACCAGATGAAGTAGCGTCCGTCGGGCGAGGTCTGACTCGCTGCCTTGATGCCTTCCGCAAACAGGCTGCGCTCTCCGGTTTCGATATCCACAACAAACAAATCGGTGCGGGCCGGAAAGCCATCCCACTGTGTGAGGTAGAGATAGTGCCGGTTTTGGGCGCCCATCGCAAAGGGTGCATTGCCGCGGTCGGGCACGGAGATATTTTCCAGACTGCGGTCTTCAAGCTGTAAGAAGCGGTCGTCTGCAATGTGATAGACTGCACGGAAAGTTTGCCGCTGATCATTGCGCAGCTGCACGAGCTGCTGACTTTGAAGCCGCTCATCCTGCCAGTGCCAGATATCTACTTCAGCCATGTCGATGGCTTCAACGGAGCGGTCGCGGCGCATGGGCTCGGGCGCGGTGCCGAAAAAGAGGCGGCGGCCATCTTCCGAAAAGGAAGGGGAACTGTGCTCATTGATCATCCAGCTTTCGGCCAGCCAGCTGCTGTTTTCGTCGGCGATGTGTTGCGCTTCGGTGCTGCCTGCTGCGACAAACCAAAGCCCGTAATACTCAGGCGTATCATCATCCGCAGTGCTGTTTTCCTCTGCGTCTTCGCCGTTTTCAGTTTCTGTTTCGGGCTCAGGCTGCTGCGCGATGAAAGCAATCTGCGAACCGTCGGCTGTCATCGTAATGCCCCTGTAGTTTTTAAGGCCTTCACTCACCGTAAAAAGCTCGCCGCTTTCAAGTTCAAGCACATGGATACCGGCAGTGCTGAGGGTGTCCTGCTCAAGGGTCAGCATCACGAGACGCTCACCTCCTTCACTGAAAAAGTAGTCATCTACCCAGGGAAATACGCGCTCCTCACCGGTACGCAGATCCCGCAGCACAAGGTCGTTTTTGGTTGTTTCGGGTGAAGCCTCCGCGTCTTCATCTGCTTCATCGGTGTTCGGCTCCTGCGATGCTTCGCCGGATTCTGACTCCCCTTCGGAAGCATCCTTTGAATCTGATGATGCGGCCGAACGATCGTTTCGCTCGAAGCGGTAGGCCAGCCAGTCGCCGTTTTCATCAGGCATTTTAAAGGAGGTGACCTCCCCTATTTTCTCAAGCTCCGCGGTTGCCAGCGAATAAACCGCAAGGGTGTCGGTGAAGACATCCCGCAGCCGTTTGCCGTCAATGCGCGCCTGCCGCTCTTCGGCGTAGGGATTAGCCAGGAACATCACCAAATGCGTACCGCTATGGTTCACCTGAAACCGCTGTCCGCGCGCAATGCTGTTCTCGCGGTTCGTGCGCAGGTTCCGGACAACGACTTCGCCATCGCCTTCCTGCGGATTCAGGCTATAGATTAGAAAATCCCCGTCGCGGGTAAACTGCTCGTTGGAAACAGCGCGCCACTGATCAAAATCGCTGTGATCCAGCGGCACTTTATCCCCCGTTCGCGTGCTTTGGCCGGTCGCGGTACACGAAGCGAGCGAAAGCCACAGAACAAGGGCAAGACTCATCGTAACAAATGATCTCATAAACCTCAGTTTTTTAGGATGGTTAGTTGATTCGCCTAAAATACACGGCAATTTGTAAACTGCTGTACTGAGGTTGTGAGAAAATGTGCAGCCCGGAATCAATCAGGCTGTTTTTCACGCCATGACCTGCATGGTTTTTCAGCCACAAAGACGTGTTTGCATCACCAGTGCAGGAACACCCCGCCTCTTCGGTAAATTTTTTATACCAACAAGGTGTCGTCAACAGGAAAATTCCGACGCTTGCCGACGACAGGATTCCTTACTCGAAAATCGTAAGTAATGGTTAGAAACGATAGCCCACCGAAGCCCTGAAAAACAGATCGGGAAATGCGGCAATGTTTACCCCTACGGTAAAGTCATCAAAAACCGAATACCACCGTCCCATTGAAAATGATGTTGGCGTAGGGTTATCAAAGAGGTCTTTGAAGTCCTCATCGGTACTTTCCGCTAAGGCCCCTGAAAACATGACTGAAGCGCCAAAGCTGTAATTTGGATTGCTGTATCGGGTGTATTGGCTGAATGCCTGAAAAAGCAGCCCGTCTATATCGAGAAACAGAAGTCGTACCGGTATCAGCGCCAGATTCCAGCCCTTAAGTTTTTCCGGGAAAACAAAATTGGCCCCCAGTCCGAAACCACTACCGGCACTTTTGCCAATAATATCATCCCCAAACTCGAGCCTGAGCGGGCTTGTGTAGGCGATATAATTTAAGACGATGGTGTGCCGTCCGGCTTTAAGATCTACACCCAAACGAAGGCTCGAGGGCAGCTGCAGCCTGGAATCCGAAATGAGATCCGATATATCCCGCTCAGTTGAAAGGTTTGGTTTGTTGGCTTGCAGTGAGTCGAGCTCAAGTTCAAGATCACCGCTGAGCACATCCTGCCCAACGATAAATACCGGCAGAAATGCCCTGCTGAATGAGTTGGGGTCGGTCAGCGAAAATTCCGGCATGTGATTGTAGGATAGAGAAATATCCGCAAACCAGGGCGTTTTCCAGGAAGCGGAAAACTGAAAGCCGTTTCGGGTATCCTGGAAGTCCCCGGAAGCCTGCATGACAAAATCGTTGGATTCACCGGCCGCGAAGTTCAGGTTTGGATCGTTTGGATTGTTAAAGAAACGTTCATCAGCTCCCCCCACCACAACAAAGCCGTTCAGGTCAGTACTTAAAATCCTGCGGTGAGCTGTTGTATATCGGTTTAGGGCAAAACCTCCCGCGACGTCCCCTAACTCACCGCTGTAAAGAAGCGCACCAAGACCAACCGTGAAGTTTTGCATCTGAAAGCTGAAATCAAGCAGCGAGGAAATATTCATCAAAATATCGAACCTCACGCTGACATCATCAGTGCCCTGCTCTTCCCTGATTTTGGTTGAAAGACCAGACGACTGAAGCCTGAAACGAATATCTGCCGGCTGCGTTGCGCCAAGACCCAGCACTACATTCCGGTAAACCGGCCATGCAACCGCAAACGACGTAAACCCGCTGCCAACACCGGCCCGAAGGCTGTTAATTTGTGTTGGCCTGATTGTTGGACTTGCCGACAGGATAAAATTATCGGGATCCCGGACGAAGTTGTCCGTCTCTGTTTCAATTTCATCGTTAAATGATGAAATAATGTTGTTTTCGATGGATGAAGTAGTCCATGAGCCGTAGCCGAGTTGTGTGTCAAATACGAAGTCACGGTTTTGTATAAACCCAAGTCCGGCCGGGTTGTTAAAAATGATTGCGGCGTTATGCCCTACCCCTGCTGAAAGAATACCTCCCATCATAGCAGACCCATAGCCGGCGCCCGTGGCGTTCAGATTATACCGGAAGTCGATATTTAAAAGCCCTCCGCGCCACAATGAAAGTAGCGGCGGATCATCGTCATCAGCTAAAGCTGCAGCAGCAGAAGCCGCGTTTGTTAGGGCGAAGAGCGACAGTACCGGCAGGAGCAAAACCCAAACCCGTAAAAAGTGTTTTGCTTCGGTTTTATTTTTTGATGAAGTCATATCATTACCCTCTTTAAAAATTTACCTGTAGACCAATGCGATGCGTATTGGCGATATCATCAATAATGTACCCGTAATTCACTTGTATGTGATATTCTGATAGGGGTACCTGCACACCAGCTCCCATCATATACTTATTATCGGCGCGGGTGTTGAGCCACTGCTCTGTTCCGAGACGCAGGGCTATGATGTCTAAGAAAATGCGTTCAAAACCGATTCTCAGGGCATCATCCTGTTCGCTGTCAAACGATGGTTTGTATTCAACTGAAAAAATGGTGTGTCCACCGGCTGACCATGAAGTCCCGAGCGCTGCTTCAAAAGGTACGCGCTCACTATAACTGCCCTTTGAGCGACTGTCAGCGTTACGGGTCTTGCTGTTCCAGTAAACGGGTGCGAAAATATCGCGGAGCATTAGTCCGAAACTAAGTTCATCACTCATTCGATAGATAAGACCTAAATCGAGGCCAAAGCCGTTGGCGTTACCATAAACCTGATTGGAAATGCCAATACTAATTTCATTCGGGTCAAATATTCCGTCGAAATCTTCCGGGTTGAGGGTGTTATTTCCAAAACCAGACCGCCTGTACTTAAGGGCTGCCCCGGCTGAGAGACCCGGCAACACCTCACGGGCATATCCCAAATGAAGGGAGAACTCGCGCATTAGGTCATCACCGGAAGAAATGATTGCCAATGCCGCGGATTGTTTTTCTGACAATGGCAAGCCGGCTGAAAAAAACTGATAATTCACCAGCCCCATAAGCCTTGTATGGGTAAACTCGATCTCATACAGGCTCAGTGAAGTAAGACCTGCGGGATTCAGATAAACAGCATTTATATCATCCGCAAGGCCCGCATAGGCATTTCCCATACTTACGGGTCGGGATCCGAAACCAACATCTGCGAATGCTGCCGGTATAGCACTGAGTTGCTGTGCTTTGGCAATACCAAAATCAGATGCAACAAGTACAAGTACGAGAAACAGGCATCTGCAGGTTTTAAACAAAACTTTAATTTGAGAAATCATGGCTGCATCTCCCCTATTTTACGAGCACTATCTGCTCAATTTTGGTGACTTGGTTGCGACCGTCGCGTACATGAATGCGCATGATGTAGCGTCCGTTGTTGGCCATACGCCCGTCATCGGTAAGGCCGTCCCAGGTGATTTCAAGCGGTGAACTTGCACTGCCGTAGCGTCCGGGCATTTGCTCGGAATCCCGAAGTAACCGCCTCACAAGCTGCCCCCTCATATTGTATATAGTAATATTAACAATTGCGGGTGGTGCGTCAGAAGTAAGGAAATATCCGATACGTGCACCCGGTTCAATGTAGGGTGAAAACGGATTCGGCAGTATTCCGATTCTTTGAAGGGATAGCGGCTCATTTTCAGCAAGTACCGTAAACTGTCCAAGCCTTGAAAAGTCACGTATGTGCAGCAAAGAGCCTGACTCGCTGGTTTCGAAAAGCTGCCACTGCAGCTCATCATTATTAAAGCGGCCAATATGACGCTCACCTTCAAACAAACGAAGTGATTCGGGGAGCGGTAGCGAAAGCTCTGCCCCCGGGTTAAGGGACGGACCTGTGTACCTGAGCCTGTAAACTTCATCAGAAGCGGTTAGACTTAAGTCTGTACCAAATGCCACCACAAATTTTTTGGGGGTTTCAGGCCTTGTGATTCGAAGTGAAACCTGTGCATTATCGGTTATTGCTTCTTCCGGCAGATACAGCAGCATTTGGCTGCCGTCCGTAAAGAAATACTCATTACCTACCCGTATTTCGCCAAACACACTAACTGTACGGGAAACAGCTTCGATGCCTGTTTGCTGATCAGTGGCGATAGCGCGGAATTCGGCAATTACTTCGGGATCGGGTGTAAAACGACCGGTTGGAGATATAACACCGGAATTCGCATTGCTGAGCGACCAGGTTAAATCTGTACCCAGTAATATCGGCTGCCCGTCAGAGGTCTGTGCTGAATAAGTAAATGTACGCGTATTGCGGTTGCTGATTTGCGGAGCCGGTCGACTGACACTCAGGCTGCTTACCGGCTCATCCGTCACCATTAAATTAAAGGCGGATGCCTGAATCTGTTCACCAAGGGTTGCTGTGATATTCAGGTTTGCCACCCCGGCAGCTGTGCTGCTATCGAACTCGAAAAGACCATCAGAAAGGGATTGCGTAATATCGTTTCCGTTGAGTTCTACGGTAACGGTTCCATCGGCATCCTCTCCGGTAAAGCGACCAAGCATACTATTATTTTCACCATCCCTGATATCAAGACGTACTCTGTAGGTATCGGATGTACGTATCCTGATCTCAGATATATCCGGCTCAAGCCGTATTTGGCTGAGCAGATCAGTGGCAAGCGGGCTTTTGACAAACTCCGGACTTCGGAAAGTTCGGGATGTTTTAGCATCGCTCACTTCAGTGAAGAAAATCACATCTTCCAGAGACAGCAAAGGCGGGAGCACAGCTTCGATACCATTACCAACGAGCTGTGCAGAAAAGGGCTCCTGTCTGAATGTACTTTGTGATTCAAGTCTGTAAAACAGTCTGCCCGTGAGCCCTTCCGGCTCATACCCTTCTGTAAATTCAATCCTGAAGGTTGCTTCCTGCCCGGCAGCTATTTCATTTGGTGGTGAGAAAGTAAACGGGAGCTCAATATCGACTTCAACACTGCTTGTGTCTGATTCAAGTGTTGCCGTGTAACTCTGTACGGGAACCATAAACCGCTCTGTAACAACTCTCAGGTTGTAGGTACCGCCACGCAGCGTAAACGGGGTTTGGAATGTACCGTTCTGATCTGTTCGGTACTCTGTAACCGTTGACCCGCCTGCTCTGTTGAACAAAATTATTAGATCAGCAACCGGGGCTACACCATCCGTCACATTGGCACGTACTGCTCCGCTTGGAAGTATGAATTCGGGTACTGTAATACTGCTGCCCGCTGCAGATTGGGGTATCCGCAGTGTTTGACTTGCAGAAAACTGACCTGTATTCACACTTATAACAGCAAGTGTAGTATCCTGAGCCCCAGATCGTATCGGAAATGGCGCCTGTCGGTACCGCCCGGCTGCATTGGTCACGAGGTCAAAGGTATTGTCACCCGTTATCTCTACTTGCACACCTTCCACCCCGTCACCCCGGTAAAATACGAAGCCCTGAAGGAAGTTGAGTTGGGAGGGCTGCAACGAAAAATTCTGGTCCGTGACCTGCTGATTAAATGGAACATCTACCAGAAGGGTGTCGGCAATATATCCAACACGTGTCGCAATCAGGCGGTAACTGCCCGCACTTAAGGTAGCGAAGCTGTAGTTGCCATTATTTCCTGTCGTGAATTCCCGCTGCTGCCCGGTTGCGAGATTACGCAGCCGCACCCGCGCGTCTGACAACGCATTACCGGTATCGCTTCGGCTCACACGTCCGCTTACAGATGACAAGGCCTGCTGCATTTCAAATGAGAGACTCACTTCTGCACCTATATTGAGCGTTACATCTTGTGGTGGTGCCAGAAAACCCTCTCTGCTTGCCGTTACGGTATATGTCCGCCCGGCAGGTATGTCACTAAAAGTAACCGTACCGGATTCTCCGGCTGTCCGGTTAAATACAAATGATTCATCATCGCTGACGGCTGTAAAAACGGTACCGCCAACAGGTTCACCTGCAGTTGTAACTGCTGCAGCCGTTATGGTACCTACATTGGGCGTTGCCGTAAAATTCAGCTCCGCCGTCTGTCCAAAAGCAAGGTTATTTACCTCGGCCTGCACGGGATTAAAGACAAAACCGGCCTTAACCGGCTGAACAAGATAATCGCCGGCAGGAAGAAAGCGGAAACGAAAGAACCCGTCGGGCTCGGAAACGCGCGAATCAATCAGCTGCTGCTCCCCATTATCTATAGAAAACAAGCGGACAGTTACCGCATCAGTACCTGCTGTACCCTGAATCCTGCTGTTGTTTACCTGTATAACCAGTGGTTCATCAAGCGTTACGACAGTCTGATCGAACGGATAAAAAAGCGTTGTACTTCCGTTTATAAACCCCTGCTGTGTTGCATTCGTCTGAATGGTATAGGTCTCACCAGGCTGAATACCTGCAACAGAAAACTGTCCCTCAGAATTGGTATTTGTGTTATAAACCAGCTCATCGGTAAATATTCTCACAGGAATAGGCTGCCCAATCGACTCATTGAGCTGATTGGTTACTATGCCCTGAATGGTACCGTCATTCAGACTCAGCGCTCCATTCACAACAACGTTGGGTTCTTCATCTGTGATGGTTAATTCCTGTGTAAAGCTGCTGTAACCCGACCTTGTAGCCTGCAGCACATACGTACCGGCCGTGAGATTTTCGATCTGGTAGACACCATTTACATTGGTTACCGCTGAACCTGAACCTGCTGGTCCGTCAACAGAAATGTTAACCTGACGTAACCCGGCTCCGGTCTGCTGATTGGTAATTACCCCCTGCACAACACCGCTGTTAAGCTGAAGTCCGGTTATTTCCAAACCGGTCAGATCTGGATCATCCGGTTCAAGCGTAAATGACAGGTTTTCCGAAGCAGAATAACCATTAAGGCTGGCATTCATAACATAGGTATCAAAAGCAGCAGGGATAAAACTGAACTCTCCCTGCTGATTCGTAGTACGGGTACGAACCTGTCCTGTAGTTGTGCGGGTAAGGAAGACCGTTGCATCAGCTAAAAGGACACCATCCTGGTTTGTTACAAAACCTGAGATACTCCCGGTTTGCGGTATGAGTGTGAACGTTTCGGCAATTTGCTGCCCTTCTTCTGCTTCAAAATCAGTAATGGTAAGCGGGTCAAACCCTTCACGGCTAATGCTAATCGAATACAGGCCTGTCACAAGGGTGCTAACCGTAAAGTTTCCGCCTGCATCCGTTGTGCGCGTTGCCCCACTTCCACCACCCTGCCTTGTAATATTTACCAAAGCTCCTTCCACTGGTTCTCCGGCAGCAGATATAACCTGACCCGCCAACAGTGCAAAATTACGTGCGATTTCAAAATTTACCCCGGTCAGGTTTTGCCCGTTACTCAGAATTATATCATTTATCACTTCAGAAATATGGCCGGGTCTCGAAGCCTGCAGGGTATAAGTACCGGCGCTCAGACCCGCGTTATAAGTCCCGTTACTTTCGGTTTGTCTGGTTTGGATAAGTTCACCTTCAGAATTAAAGATTTCAACCAAAGCCCCTGACACTGCATTTCCGGCATCATTTTGAACAAGCCCGCTGATCTGAGCCGGCACCGGATTAATTTGTATATTTCTGTTAAGCGGCTGCGGATCCGGCGACAAGTTTTCAACTTCTGCTGTACCGGAAGTGAAGCCTGTTCTTGTAACCGTAATCAGATAGGATTTGTTGACTTCCAACGTGAAAGCATAAGCACCGGACACCTGTGTTTGCGTCGTTTGGCTAAAAGAGGGGTCATCAGGGCTGGTTACGAGCACTTGTGCGTTGGAAACAGCCCCCTGAGGACTGGAGACAACACCGCTTACAACCCTTGTATTGGGGATCAGAGAAAAATTCCGGCCACTCGTTTGCTGCCCGGCAGAGAGCGTGAGTTCAATAGTTGAAGGCGGGAGAAAGCCCGAACGCTGCGCTGAAAGCGTATAGCTGCCGGGACTTACGTTTAGGGAATAGGTTCCGTTTCCGCTGGCCGTAGTCGTAAATGTACCACCGGTTCCAACGGCCGTAATAAGCGTATTCGGTACAGGCTGCCCAAACGTAAGAACCTGACCTGAAACGGTTGCTGCATTGGGCGTCATTACAAATGAAATACCGCTGAGCTGTTGCCCGGCTTCCAGGCTTACCTGCTGCGGACCATCAGAGAAAAAGCCTGAACGCGAGGCTTCAAGCTGAAATGATCCCGGCGGCAGACTTAGCGTAAAAGCACCGGCCGCACTTGTTGTAGCAGTTGCAAGCTCTCCTGCCTTTACGGTTGCGCCGCTCAAAGGCGAGCCGTCTGGCCGCTGTACAAGACCGGAGATCTCACTGTCATTAGGGTTGATAATCAGCTCAAGACCCGATAATGTTTCATTAAACCCAAGGGTGAGGTTTAGGGGATTCTGAAGGGTAAAGTTCGGCCTTTGCGCCAGTAGCTGAAAACTTCCGCTGCTCAGGTTAAGGGTAAACTGACCGGCCGGATTGGTAGTCGTTTCTATCGTAGAACCAGATGATGGCTGGGCAAGAACCCTTGTATTCCCTGCCGGTACAAGGCTTGTGCTTCCGTCAGCTGCTGTAACAACGCGCCTTACAAACCCTGATATCTGGTTGGCACCCCCGCTCAGCGTAAAATTGTTGTTCTGAACCACATCACCCACACCTAATGACAGCTGCTGAACGTCGGACGGTACAAATCCCGACCTTGTTGCCCGAACCTCCCAATTGCCGGAAGTAAGGGTAAGCGAATAGAATCCCTGTGAATTGGTATTCGTTTCTATCACACTTTCACCCTGCTGCGCTCTAACACGTACAAGCCCGATAGGAATATTACCCGGACTTCGGACAAAGCCTGATACCTCAGCAACATCATTTGTCAGTACAACAGGCTCCGAGAGTTCAAGCTGCTCATCGAGATCAAGGTTGAGAAACAAGTTGGGGGGACTAGCATATCCGGAGCGGGATACACGTAATTCAAAAGAGCCGGATGGTACCGAGAGGCCGAAAGCGCCGTCACTATCAGAGAACGTAATCGTATTGTCTTGGGTCTCAAGGTTTCTCAGGCGCACCCTGGCATTGCTCACCGGAATGCCGGTTTCGTCTTCAACGATGCCGCTTATAAAGGCTGGCAGAGGTTCTAACTGAAAGGCCATATCCGTACGCTGACCCGGATTTATGGTTCGGGTGAGTATCTTATCTGCAAAGCCTTCCTTAACCACTTTAAACTCATAGGTTCCGGCAAGCAGGTTTTCAGTGATATTTGTACCCTGCAGAAAGAAAGGATAAAGAGGCGTAGCACCTTCATTAATAGCTGTAGCAAAAAGCTGTGCACCTGCTTCTGAATCGCCGGTTTCGGCATTTGAAAGGGTTGCCCTAAACTCGCCTGTATCGGCGTCATATACAAAGCTGCGTCTTTGTGAATAGCGCCCTGAACCAAACTCCGTATTCGCAATAACTTCCCACTGATACTCAGCAGACTGCAAATTTCCCAGCGCGGGGTAAGTGATCTGTGTATTGGTTGTGGTTGTACTCCATGAAAGCAATACCGCGTCAACCCCCTGTTGCGTCACTTCCTGATACAGGTTTATAGTGTAGTTAGTCGCCTCATCCACTTCTGTCCACTGAAATGTCAGCTCAGGTTCAGCTATGAATACTTCATTATTAGCCGGGGATGTTAGCTGCGGCGGATCAATAGCTTCGGGGTCGAAAAAAGTAACCGGGGTTACGCCCCCAAACACAGAACTTGCAAAAGCAGGGTTTGACTCCGAGTACATGTTCAGGATGGTATAACTGTACTCCTGACCTGAATTAAGCGGAGGTGCGTCGAACACCTCATCACCGTCTTCATTGACATCACCGTATGTGGCCGTATTGTCTGTAGTGTAATGTGACCACAGCAGGGTAACGCCTTCGACTGATACATCGCCGTCATCATCTGTTGTAATCTGAAAGGGTGTACTGGAAAAAATAATCCAGTAGCCGATTACACCAGGAACTTCTTCCCACTCAAAAACCGGAGTGGGATCGTCAATTACGCCCCGGGGGCCAATTACAAAGGGCGCCTCCTGAGCTTCAACAATAATCATCACCTGATTTGAATAAACCAAATCAACTCTTGGATCTGATATTATAGCTGATGTTGTCGAAAATGCTGAGTTCGTAATACGCGCATAATATCTGCCGGGGGGAAGATTAATGGCCGGATCAGAAGGCACAAACTGAAAAGAACTGCCGCTGACGGGTATAGACCTGAAAGTGTAGCTATTCGCGGTTCGGCCAATCTTGAGCTGCGCTCCTGTTCCTGTTAAATCAGCACCATAGAACAGCTGTATTATATTATCAGGTTTGTGAAGCAACCTGAAATCGAAATTTGTCCCCCCCGCCGGGTCAGACTGTGGTGGCTGCAATAAAAATTGCTGTGCCTTAGCTTCTGTGCCAAATATGGCGATGATTATACACAGAAAAAAAAGCTGTGATATACCCCTTAACTTATTCATGCTATTTGGATTAATAATTCTCAATAAAATCCTGGCACATAGCTTACAAACTCCATGTTCGTACACTACGCTGGTATTCTTTAATTACCCGAAATCGTCGGATGCGCCGATTCGCTATTAAATACCAACCGTATTTTAGGACTTAAATTTTACATAATCAATAAAATAAAATTACTAAAGAACGAATTTCTCACAAATAAAATAATTTTGCCTGCTTTTCTGAAACATCGTCCTTACATAAGCTGCTATTAATACAATACCTAACTATGATATTATATTATTGGCTGAAAAATATTAAGAAGTCTTAATTTCAAAGAACATTCTGCGCGCCTGATGTGACTAACAGTCTTTATTGAAGTATTCCAGTACTTTTTCCTGATTTCTCGCAGTGATATAAAAGCGACACAGGTCAGGGCTGATGCTCAGGCCGCGGGGGTCGTCGGTTTGGGAGCTTAGGTCGAAGCTGCTGTGGTAGACCGCAGTTTCCAGCTGCCAGGGGGAGGCAAGCTGATACTGCATGAGTTCCATACGCACGGTATCGAGCAGTAGCATTACACGCCCGTCGAATATAAACTCGATACCACGTACCTCCTCTTCCAGATCACTGATATCAAGCGTAAATACGTGCCCGGCTGTGGTAATATCCCAGGCAGTTGACAACTGATACTGATGCACGGCCTGCGCATTGCGGTCATCGATGAACAGCATAGTACCGTCAGGATGGAAATGCATATCGTGGCCGCGTTCAACAACAGGCGTCAGATCTTCATAATGCAGGACTTCGGCTGTTGTGATGTCCCAGGCGGTATTCAATTGCCAGGCCCACATTTCGGTGCGGTTAAACACCCACATCAGGCTGCCATCCGGACTAAAGAACAACCCGTGCGCCCGCGAGAGATCATTGTTCTGCTGCAGGGCCTCAGCTACCGATACGGAGGCCGCATACACCGCGCCTTCGAGTTCCCACGGGGAAATGGTCTCCCAAGCTACAACGGACTCCGTGAAGCGGCTGGCAATGTACATGGTGTTTCCGGACGGATGCCAGAAGGTCGCGCGGGCATTGTCTGTATTTCCGGATATATCGAGTTCTGTACCGCTAAACTCAAAAGATTCAAAAGAAAGCGTCGCTGGTATTTCATCCTGCTCTGACGCACAACCCAAGCATAGAACTGAAATAAAGAGCAGGAAGCTACAAAGCAGCGGGCGATAGTTTGGCAAACCGTTAAACGTCGTCATAATCAGGTAGTAAGAAGATTTGATGATTTCAAAAGACCGAATCTAATCATTTGAATGCTGTTGTGTTTTATGTTTGCGTTAATTTTTCGGCTTTGAGATAGGGTGAAATAATCAGTCAGTCAGACACATCAATAAAAGCTTTATCACTACAGTACTCTATTGGCAGAACGTTTTTTTACGTGAGGCGGGCTAAGCCGAATTTATTGGCAGTACACCCGGATGGTGCTTAAATCTGGAGAATCGGTGACTTTTCCACATTTATCCAGTCCGTGAGCTGACTGACATCCTAACCAAAAAAGCAACGCCTTCATCTTCGTTTTGGGAACTCGCACTTTGCTACGAATCTCCTGATGCTCTGTGAGTTTTCCCCAAAAAATAAAAACACCTGAAATGTTTGGTAACCGGGTTTAGGCCGCCCTTTGGGAGTCCATAGGCGTTTTTGGCAGTTAAAAACAGCAAAGCCCCGAGACAGTATGGACTGTTCGGGGCTTTTCGCTTAAAGTTATTTTTCCAATTGGTTTGTTTGCCGGGCCAAACGCTGAATGACCGTAATCAGGAAATGATTTTACCTATGGCGTGATGGCCTTACCAGTCTACCCGCCCTCTGTTGTCGCTGTCCTGAGGTTGGGGGCGCTGATCACGGGGCGGATCTGGGACGAAGCCCGGGGGTTGGGTGAAGGCGTCGAAGCTCCAGTTGCCGTTATCATCGTTGATTACGCGCAGGGCCCATTCAGCTACGATAGGAAGGGCCGTACGGGCACCCTGCCCCAGTACGCTGCCCTGCGGGAAGCGGATGCGGGCGTCTTCTCCGCCAACCCATGAGCCCGCTACAACGTGCGGAAACACGCTGACGAACCAGGTATCAACGGCGCGGTTTGTAGTTCCGGTTTTGCCGGCTACATCCTGCCGTATGCCCATGTTTCTGAAACGGATTCCTGTGCCGTGTCCCCACTCACCTCCGGAAATCACGCCGCGCATCATGTCGATCATGGTGTAGGCGGTTAAGGGGCTCATAACCTCCTGCTGCATTTGGGGCGGGGCCTCGAAAAGCACGTTTCCTTCGCGGTCTTCAATGCGCATGATGACGAGGGGGTCCATATAAACACCGTTATTGGCAAAGGTGGCGTAAGAGTTTACAAGCTCGAGCAGGTTTACTTCTGCCGTACCAAGCGCGATGGCGGGCACAGCTTCCATGCGTGACCGTATGCCCATATTCCGGGCCATGTCCGCAATTTGTCGGGCGGCGGGAAACAGATCTTCGAGGTTATCGGTACCGGGTGCACCGGCGAGCTCAGGCAGCATGCGTACGGTTACGTTGTTCAGGCTTCGGGCGATGGATTCGCGCATACTCACGTATTCCGGACCGGGGGCAATGCGGATGTCGTTGGGTGCCCATACATTGCCGGAGCGGTCCCGGAAACTGACCGGAAACCTGGAGAATTCGTGGTAGGGCATGTAGCCGTTGTCAATGGCAAGGGCGTACACAAATGGTTTAAAGGTAGACCCTGCCTGCCTGCGCAGCTGGGAAACATTATCACGCTGAATGGTAGAAAAGTCGGTACCTCCAACCCATGCAAGGACGTGTCCGGTACCGGGTTCGATGGCGACGAAGCCCGACTCAAGACGCATTCGGGAGCGGAGTATGCGGTGCGTGAGCTCTCTGTTCTGACGCAGACGCTGCAGGGCCTGCTCCCTGCTGAGTCCTTCTTCACGGATGAGCTGCTGGAACTCACCCGATTCCATCAGGAAGCCGTCGATGTGGTGCGGAAACTGCTCCTGATATCGCGGCATGAAGCGATCAGGCCCATTGTCGCCTCCCCATACATTTACGAAAATGGTTTGGAGGGAATCAACTTTTTGCTCGACAACACGCTCTGCATGCCGCTGCATGTGTGCGTCAATGGTGGTGCGAATAACAAGCCCGTCCCGGAAGAGGTCGTAGCCGTTTTCCTCCGCCCAGCGGCTAACCTGAAGCCGGACGTATTCACCGAAATAGCGGCTCTGTCGGGTTGCCTGCCGCGGCCGCTGATAATCAAGCGCAATAGGAGCGGCAACCAGGGAAGTGAAGTCGTCATCGGTCAGAAAGCCGTGGCGGTTCATCTGCATGAGCACGATGTTTCTGCGTCGCTGCGCATTTTGGGGGTTCAGCCTTGGGTTGAAGAATGATACGGCCTGAAGGGTACCAATGAGGGTAGCGGACTCTTCGACATTAAGTTCCAGCGCAGGCTTGTTGAAATGTGTTCTTGCTGCAGCTTCAATGCCGAAAGCGCTGTTGCTGAACTCAACGGTGTTGAGATACATTTCGATGATTTCCGCTTTCGTGTAGTTGCGTTCTATCTGAATTGCGGTAATCATTTCGCGCAGCTTCCGGATTACGCTTACCTCCCTGCCGATAGAGCGGTACAGGTTCCGCGCCAGCTGCTGTGTTATGGTTGATCCGCCCTGCGGAGCTCCCCTTAGCACGTGGTACGGAATAGCAAGCGTACGGCGCATGTCAATGCCCCAGTGATCGAAAAAGCGGTGATCTTCGGTCGCAATCAGCGCATTGATGGTGTGGGGAGAGATTTCATCTATGGTTACATAGCGGCGGTTTTCAACGAAATAACTGTCTAAAACGACGCCGTCCCTGCTCAGCACAAAGGAAGCAACGTCGGTTCGGGGGTTTTCCAATTCTTCAATCGAAGGCAGGCCCTGCACCAAAAAACTGATAAATATCGCGAGGCCTATCAGGCTTACCAGAATGATACCGCCAAAGATTCCCACAAGCATTTTGGGCACAGAACGCCGCGGTACAGCATGCTTCGTTTTTTTTGAGGAAGGGGATTTGTCTCCCTTAGAAGCATTGCTTCTGTCCGATTTCAGAACAAACTGTTTACGTATTCGCTCCCTGTATTCGGGATCATTAAGGTAACGTTCGTCGTCGTTCAGGTTTGAATCGCTCATACGGTGATGGCAGTTTTTAAATGTTGAAATCTACGGTTGGCACAGTCCCACTTAACGAGTGCGAAGCCTTCTTTTGTGTGTAGCGCTAAAGTTTCCCCAAAGCCAAAATTGCCAAGGTTGAGGTATTCGCGTGTTCCCACCTTTAAATGGATGGCATTATGATGATGACCACAGAGCAATACATCAGCTTTATTATCCGCTTTAAGAAACTCAGTAGCCCAGACATCAAGCATGCGGGGCTTGTTATCAGGTCGTAGCATATAATCGCGCAGCTTTGACTTTTTAGAAAATTGGCGCATGAGCTCAATGCCGGCAGCCGGGGGGAAAAAAAATTGGTATAATTTTATAAAATACGGATTTCTGAGGAAGCGGTGAAACGCGGGCCTTGGAAGCTTCATATCCGGATCAGACAGCCCATCACCGTGCATCACCAAAACTTTACGCTGTTCAATTTCAAGAATCCGGTATTCATGCTCAAGTTCAAATCCGATCTCCGGTAGCTTCGGACCCGTCCAGTTGTCATGATTGCCGGTTATGAAAAGGGTTGACGTTTGGGTACGTTCGTGAAACCCCTGAAAAGCTTCAAGCACGCGGTCAAAAATGCGAGGCCATTGGTTGCGGTAATCCATCCAGTAATCAAACAGATCTCCGGCTATCACCAGTCTGAGCTTGTTTTCCTCCACATGCCGGAGGAGTTCGAGCATATTTCTCTCAATCCGCTCATTTTCCGCTACTTCAAATCCGCCAAGGTGCACATCCGATACAAACACATAATCGCCCGCACAGGGCGTCACTTCTTCGCTCATTTTCTCTCTTTAAACAGACGCATAAACAAATCAACATCAGCTTCGAGACCCCTGGGATCAGCAAGCTCACCAGGATCTTTAACGGACACCGGAGCCTTCTTTTTTTTAGGAGGCTGTTTCGCGCCGGCAGATCCGGGAACTATCTTATTTTTGAGGCTGCCTAAAAAAGGATCGCAGCGAATCACATCAACGCCATAGAAAAAAGCTTTTTGGCGGATTTCCGTATCATCGGTAACGACGCTCCAGTTTTGAGAGGCGCCCTCATCTGAAAGCATTGCGATGATGACCTCATCCGCAGTACGCTCCCGGGAAAACCGCACTTTAAGGCGGGCATAAGTGCCAGGGATGATTTGAGGCACGCCGTCAAAAATCAGGGACGCTCTTCTGTTTTGAGCAACACACCAATCAGATACGTAACGGCAGATTTCACGCATTGCAAGGAGATGATCCTGACGCAGTGTTTTTTTGATCTGAGGATGTTTGTGCATCAGGTTGTGCGCATCAATAAGCAGCTGACGACTTTTCATAGGGCGTGCTTTTTCTATTTTTTTCTGCTTGTGATGTAGGTAATCAGCTGTTCCATATCATCCCGAGCTTGCGTAGGCGGGAATTTACCAAGATTCGCCAAGGCCCGCCTGCTGTATGTTTCCATATCAGAAGCCGCGGCTTCGAACCCTCCGCTTTCATGCACAAAGCTTGTTATTTTTGCAACTTCACCGGTTGATTTATGCTCTTTTCTAAAGCGGAGCTTCCACTTCTGCCGCTCAAGAAAGGAGCAGGTTTCCAAAGCTTTTATGAAAGGAAGCGTAATTTTTTTCTCGCGAATATCATTACCAAGCGGTTTTCCAACATTGTCGACGCCATAATCAAAGAGGTCATCCCGGATCTGAAAGGCAATGCCAAGATCAAGTCCTATTTCCCGCATGAGTTGCACCTCTGCCGGATCCGCAGAAGCTGAAGCAGCGCCGCTTTCCGTACAGGCAGCGAGCAGACTTGCTGTCTTATCTCTGATGATTTCAAAGTATTTCTGCTCGGTCATATTCTGGAGCTTTGAGGCTTTAAGCTGCCGCAATTCCCCTTCGCTCATGGCTTTGACAGCCTTAGACATGATTTTAAGGAGTTCAAACTCATCGGCCTCAAGTGATACAAGCAGACCTTTTGAAAGGAGAAAATCTCCAAGCAGTATGCTTGCCTTGTTTTTCCAGACCTGATTGATACTAAGCAATCCTCTGCGCTGTTCGGCGTCATCTACTACATCATCGTGAATGAGCGTAGCCGTGTGCAGCAGTTCTATCATGGTTGCAGCCCGAAAGGTCCGCTCATTGATGCCGCCGCAAAGCCGCGCCGCATACAGCACCAAAATCGGCCTGAGTTCCTTACCCTTCATGCGGTGCAGGTACCGGATCATCTGATCCAGCAAAAACACATCTGTTTTAAGCTCCTGTCTGAAGAAAGTCCGGAATGCTTTCAGCTCACTGCCGACCGGACGACGCAGATCATCGAGCGTAATTTTGTCGGTATCGCGCTCCATTATACCGCCCTGTAATTGACTATTGGATTCCACAAAGAATAAAATTCTGTTCCATAAATTAATTGGCTCAAATCGTGAAAGCGCTTGTATCGTTCGGAAATGGGTTATTGAGAAACCGGCAATTCTGATTTCGGGCTAACACGAATTCAGCACCTACACAAAAAAGCGCCCCGCCACTAAATTCAAAATTCTGTTATTAATACACTTACATACAATATTAAGAAAAGCCGCAAAATGCAATTTCACATTATATGAAGGTAGCACTCAATGCCATCAAATTAAAACTAACTTGTTTGGTCACAGCTAAGTGTGTAATTTTGTCGGTTCTGTTAGTTTGATAACTTAACATATATCCTTTTGAATACGATAAAGAAAATTGGGGTACTTACAAGCGGCGGCGACTCCCCTGGAATGAATGCCGCAATTCGTTCGGTAACACGTGCAGCCTTATATAAAGGACTTGAAGTAACCGGTATCAGATACGGATATCAGGGCGCTATAGAGGCAGATTTTGTCGAGATGAAGAAGTTAACTGTCTCGAATATGATACAAAGGGGCGGAACCATACTAAAGTCAGCGCGATCAGCTGAATTCCGGACCCCTGAAGGCCGTAAGAAAGCGGCCGAAAATTTAAGAAGTCAGGGCATTGAAGCGCTGGTAGCTATCGGCGGTGATGGTACATTTCAGGGTGGCACTATCCTGCAGCAGGAACATGGATTTCCGGTTATTGGAATCCCCGGCACCATCGATAACGACCTCAGCGGTACGGATGAAACCATCGGTTACGACACCGCACTCAATACCGCACTCGATGCCATCGATAAGATCAGAGATACAGCCGACGCGCACGAGCGCATGTTTTTGGTTGAAGTGATGGGCCGCGATGCCGGCTTTCTCGCACTTGAAACGGGCATTGCTTGTGGCGCTGAACTCACCCTCCTTCCCGAAACCCTTGTCCATATTAAAGAAGTGAAGGAAACCCTTCGGAATATCCTGACCAACAAAAAGCGCAGTACGCTTGTAGTGGTAGCGGAAGGGGATGAATCCGGCGGTGCCATGGAGCTTTACAGCAACCTGAAAGAGGATTTCAGTGATATCGACACCCGCGTTTGCGTACTCGGTCATATTCAGCGGGGCGGCAACCCCACGGCACGCGACCGCGTTTTGGCCAGCAGACTTGGCGTAGCAGCGGTAAATGCACTCCTCGACGGCCATGTCAGTGTGATGGTCGGCGTTGTAAACAATAATATTAAGCTCACGCCCCTGAAGAGCGGCTGGAGTAAGAAGAAGTCAATCCAAACAGAGTTACTCGATCTCACCAAAATTCTAAAATAAGCAGACCATGATTCGATTTGATTTTGAGCATGCGCATTCCTTTGTAAGTGATGATGCGCTGTCATCCGCAAAAAAACGCGCTGAAGAATCCTTTAAGCAAGTCCAAACACAGACTGGTCCTGGCCCGGAATGGCTGGGATGGAGAAGCATACTCGCACAGCCCAATGATGCCCTTCTCAGCGAAATTGACGGACTTGCAACAGCCATCCGTCAGGAAGCAGACGTATTTATTGTATGTGGTATCGGCGGTTCCTATCTCGGCGCCAAAGCAGTTATTGACGCGCTTTGCCCCTTTTTTGGGGGTAAAGGACCCGAGATTCTCTATGCCGGACATCACATGAGCGGTCGCTACCTGAGCGAGCTTATGGAATACCTGAAAACCCCAAAAGCTGATGGTACAACCAAAAAGGTTTTCGTAAACGTAATCTCAAAATCAGGTACAACTACCGAAACGGCCTTAGCCTTCCGCGTGATCCGAAGCTGGATTCACGAGACCTTCGAGCAGCCTGAAAAACATATTATCTGCACCACGAGTGCAACTGGCGGCGCACTAAATAAGATCATTGATGCCAATGGCTACAAAAAATTTGTCCTTCCGGATGATGTCGGGGGACGTTTCTCGGTACTCACGCCCGTTGGCTTACTCCCGATAGCTGTAGCCGGTATTGATATTCGTGCCCTGTTCTATGGCGCTGTCTCCGCTTTCAACGAAACCGAACAAAGCCCGGACGCTCTCCTAACCTATGCCGCAACCCGTCTCGCCCTCTATGAGCAGGGCAAAATGATGGATATGATTGCGAGTTTTGAGCCCGAGCTTTCCGGCATGGGCGGCTGGATGCAGCAGCTTTACGGTGAAAGTGAAGGTAAAAACGGCAAAGGCATGTTCCCGGTCCTGCTCGGCTATTCCACCGACCTTCACAGTGTTGGTCAAATGGTACAGGAAGGGCAGCGTAACATGATTGAAACCTTCCTGGTGGTTGACAAGCCCGGTAAAACGGTAACCGTTGCTGCCGAGGAAGATGATGCCGACGGCCTGAACTACTTAAGCGGGAAGGATTTCCACTACATCAACGGGAAAGCATACCTGGGGACGCGTGAGGCCCATGTAGAAGGCGGCGTACCTTGTCTCAGTATTCACTTTGAAAAGCTGGATGAAGAGCACATTGGCCGCTTCATCTATCTGTGCGAAATCGCGATTGCGGTTTACGTGTACTGCCTGAACGAGAATCCGTTTGATCAGCCCGGGGTTGAAGCTTACAAAAAAGCAATGTTCAGGCTGCTCGGCAAACCGGGATTCTGAATACAAACCTGATGACCGTTTCTTCAAAAAAATATTTTACTGCGATTGCCGGCAATATCGGAGCCGGTAAATCATCCCTTACCGGGCTTCTGTCCAAACACTTTGGATGGAAGCCCTATTATGAAGCCGTTGATAACAACCCGTATCTCTCGGATTTTTACAACGATATGCGGAGATGGAGTTTTAATCTGCAGGTGTATTTTTTATCGAGCAGATTTAAACATCAGAAAAAACTCATGCAGCGCGATGAGAGCTACATTCAGGACCGCACGATTTATGAAGATGTCGAAATCTTCGCTAAAAACCTGTTTCAGATGGGCCTGATGAGTGAGCGGGATTATGAAAATTACAGCTCCTTATTTGAGGAGATGACTTATTATCTGAAGCCACCTGATTTACTTATCTACCTCCGGGCTGATGTTCCGACGCTGGTGCGGCAAATACAGCAAAGAGGGCGCGACTACGAAACAACCATTCGAATCGACTATCTCGAAGGGCTTAATAAGCTCTATGAGGACTGGATTGCCCGATATCCGCATGAAAAGCTGATTATTGAAACCGACGCGCTCGATTTTGTAAACAGCAATGAAGACCTCGGCACGGTTATTAGCATAGTAGAAAGAAGGCTCTACGGACTTTTTTCATAAAAGCCTTTGGGGCGCATCAAATTGATTATCTTGTCTGAATATCTTATATTTGCAGGCTTGTAATTAATTTTTTGTGATGAAATTCAGAATAAGCGACATACCTGACAGTAAATCGAATCTGCAACTTGCGTTGGATGAACGCACGTTCAAACTCGAGGAATGTGATCACGGTCCGGTACAACTGAATGTTGAGTTCGTTAAAATGCTCAACACCATTCAGGTATCCTTTGAAGCTTCAGTTACCCTGCAGCTGACCTGTGACAGAAGCCTTGAGGTATTTGATTATCCGGTATCTGTTACGTACAAAGTTTTATTCAAGCCTAACGCTGAACCTGAAGAAGATACGCTGCAGGCCCTTCGCCCGCTCAACACTTCTTCAAATATTATCTCGATTGAAGAAGAAATCCGCGACAGCATACTGCTAAGCCTCCCGATCAAAAAGCTTCATCCCCGATTTTTGGATGACGATGGAAACCCTTCATTGTTTTTTGAGACCTTTGGAGAGAGCCCAAATGCTGAAACTGAAATCGAAGAAACTGATGACCGTTGGGCAGCTCTAAAAAAGCTAAAGAATAATTCTTAAGAGATTTCCCGTCAGAGTTGTTTTATTGCTGAATGCATCACTTTTAAACCATAAGCCCCAAATAATATTCAAAAATGGCACATCCAAAGAGAAAAACTTCTAAAGCACGCAAAAACAAACGCAGAACACATCAGAAACTTGAAGATGTAACCCTTTCAACCTGCAACAATTGCGGTGAAGTACATCGTGCACACCATGCCTGCGTTGCTTGCGGCTACTACAGAGGGCGTCAGGTTCTCGCCGTAAACTAATTTTCTACCACTGCTAAGCCGGAATCTTTCTATGCTGAAAATTGCAATTGATGCCGTCGGGGGTGACTACTATCCGCAAAACCCTGTGAAGGGTGCGATAATGGTTCTCGAAGAGAGAGAAGACATCCATATCATTCTGCTTGGGCCGGAAGAGCTTGTACAGAATGAAATCGCCAAACAGGGGTACAGCGGGGACAGGCTTACTGTTGTCAATGCCCCTGAAATCATTGGCATGGATGAATCTCCGTCAGTAGCCCTGAAAACCAAAAAACATTCCTCTATTGCCATTGGTTTGACCATGCATGCTCAGGGGAAATGTGATGCATTTTTCAGCGCAGGAAACACAGGGGCTTTACTCGGTGCCTCCATGTTTATACTTGGCAAAATTGAGGGCGTACTCAGACCAACCATCGGTAGCATCTATCCTTCTATTGAAGGGAATAAATTGATGCTCGACGTCGGTGCCAACATTGATGTAAAGCCGGAAGCACTCGTTCAGTTTGGTATCATGGGTAAGGTTTTTGTTGAGAACATTCTCGGCATCAAAAACCCCAAGCTCGGTTTGATGAATATTGGCGAAGAAGAAGAAAAAGGCCGTGAAGCCGTACGTCAGGCCTATGCAATGCTCCGGGAACGTGATGACTTTGTGGGTAACATTGAAGGTCGTGATGTCATGAAAGCAAAAGCGGATGTTTATATTTGCGACGGCTTTGTTGGCAACCTCCTTCTGAAACTTGGTGAGTCCATTCCTGAAAACATTCTGGAGATCATTCGCCGGTCTGAGCGTGCTAAAACACTCAGCAAAGAAGAACTCGGCCTGATCAAGTCTGTAATGCTTGATGCGCTCGCGCCTTTTGATTATCAGCTGATTGGCGGCGTTCCTTTTCTCGGCATTAACGGAGTCAGCATGGTCGGCCATGGCGGAAGCACCCCCCTTGCCATTAAAAACTCTATTTTATCTGCCGAAAAGATAGTTCTCAAAAAAGTGAATGAACAGATAAAAGCTGCCCTGAACTAAACCCTTTCTACATGTCCGACAGACCTAAAGCCACAATAACAGCATTGGGCCACTATTTGCCCGATTATGTACTGACCAATGCAGAGCTCGAGCAGCTTGTTGATACCAATGATGAGTGGATTAAAACCCGAACAGGTATCAGCGAGCGCCGGATTTTAAAAGATCCGGATAAAGCTACCGCATTCATGGGAGGGCAGGTCGCCCATGAAATTCTGAAAAAACGCGGTATCGAAGGTTCTGAGATTGACTGTATTATTGTGGCGACGGTAACTCCTGACTACTTCTTCCCGGCTACAGCCTGCCTCATTCAGCGCGAAATTAAAGCCGTTAACGCCTATGGCTTTGACGTATCTGCAGCCTGTTCCGGCTTCCTTTATGCTTTGTCCACCGGCGCCATGCTGATTGAGTCTGGCCGGTATAAAAAAGTGATGGTGATCGGCTCAGACAAAATGAGTTCTATTGTTGATTACACGGACCGCACGACCTGTATCATTTTTGGAGATGCGGCGGCAGGTGTTCTTTTGGAACCAAGTACGGACGGCAGCGGTATTCAAGACGTAATACAGCGATGCGATGGCAATGAAGCTGAGCTCTTACGTCAGGAAGGCGGGGGCAGCCTCAACCCCGCTTCACATGAGACCGTTGATTCAAAGAAGCATTTTATCCGTCAGGAAGGACGCATCGTTTTCAAAAAAGCTACAGAATCGATGGCCGATGTTTCGCTGGAAATCCTGAAACGCAACGCGCTCAGTCATGATGATGTGAGCTGGTTTGTTCCGCATCAGGCCAACAACCGGATTATCTCTGCCACAGCCAAACGCATGGGTGTCAGCATGGATAAAGTGATGGTCAACATCGACCGGTACGGAAATACTACTGCCGCTACCATCCCGCTTTGCCTGTATGAATGGCAGGACAAGCTTAAGGAAGGGGACAACGTCATCCTGGCATCCTTTGGCGGCGGCTTTACCTGGGGATCAGTTTACATTAATTGGGGGAAAACATTTTGAGTAAAACAGCACTCCTTTTTCCGGGACAAGGCTCTCAAAAAGTTGGGATGGGCAAAGCCCATTACGAGTCAGATCCGGTATTCAGGAAAGTTTTTGATGAAGCAAATGAAATACTTGGCTTCAGTCTCAGCGAAATTATGTTCGAAGGTCCGGATGAGTCGCTTCGTCAAACCGAGAACACGCAGCCCGCAATATTTCTGCATTCAATCGCCCTTTTCAAAACGCTTGATCTGCAGGCTGACGCCGTAGCAGGTCACAGCCTCGGCGAGTTTTCAGCACTTGCAGCTGCCGGGGTGCTTTCATTTGAAGACGCACTCCGTGTAGTAAGAAAACGGGGGCAATTAATGCAGCAGGCCGGAACCGATAACCCCGGTACAATGGCCGCTGTTATTGGTATGGCTGATGAAAAAGTGGCCGAAATCTGTAAAGAAGCCTCAAAAGGCGCTGACGATATCGTTGTTCCTGCAAACTACAACTGCCCCGGACAGCTCGTCATATCAGGTCATGAGACGGCAATAGACCGGGCTCTTGTGCTTCTTAAGGAGCAGGGATGTAAAATCGCTAAAAAACTCCCTGTAAGCGGTGCGTTCCACTCTCCTCTTATGCAGTCCGCCTATGACGGCCTCAAAGCGGAACTTGATCAGGTATCCTTTCATACCCCGTCCTGCCCGGTTTACGCCAATTATACCGCACGTCCGACAACCTCGGCTGATGAGATAAAAGAGAACCTCCTGAGTCAGCTTCTCAATCCGGTTAAATGGACCCAAACCCTTCTGCAGATGAAAGAAGACGGTTTGGAAGCATTTACCGAAGTTGGTCCCGGCAATGTACTGCAGGGTTTGGTAAAACGCACGCTGAAAGGCACCGCTATCAGCGGTCATCAGTAGTTAATCCCTAACACAACGAATCATTATCTATGTTTTCTTTAGAAGGAAAGTCCGTACTTGTAACCGGCGGAACCCGCGGTATCGGAAAAGCAATAGTTCTTGAACTTGCTAAAGCCGGTGCGGATGTTGCCTTTACGTATGCCCGCTCAGCTGAAGCAGCCGAAACAGTCAAAAAAGAAGTTGAGTCTTTGGGTAAAAAAGCTCTTTCCTATCAGGCGGATGCAGCAGATGCCACGCGCGCAGAAGAAGTAATTGGCGACATTGTTAAAACATGGGGTAAGCTTGATGTCCTCGTTAACAATGCCGGTATTACAAAAGACACACTCATCATGCGCATGAATGAACAGCAGTGGGATGATGTAATTACGACCAACCTGAAGAGTGTTTTTAATTACAGCAAGCATGCTGTACGTCCTTTCATGAAAGCGGGTGCAGGTTCCGTCATCAATATTGGTTCCGTTGTAGGACTGTCCGGTAACGCAGGTCAGACCAACTATGCAGCTTCTAAAGCAGGTATCATTGGTTTCAGCAAATCCCTGGCAAAAGAACTTGCAAGCCGCAATATCCGGGTTAATGTGATTGCCCCGGGCTATATCAAGACAGAAATGACCGGGCAACTTTCCGACAAAGTTATGGACAGCATTAAGGCAAGCATTCCTATGGGTGAAGCCGGTGATGTTCAGGATATTGCTGCAGGTGTGATTTTCCTTGCCAGCGACGCCAGCCGGTATATTACCGGTGAAACCATCCGCATTGACGGTGGCATGGCCATGTAGCGCATTGTAAATGCTGTGTATTTCAAAGCTTTAACGTTCTATTTTTTGGAAATACCCACAATTTTTAAGTACATTTTAACCAACCTCTAACCTTTACCTTAAGCAAAAACAAATGTCACAAGACCTCGAAAAAAAAGTAACTGAGATCATCGTAGAAAAACTTGGCGTAGATGAAGCTGATGTTGTACCTGCAGCAAACTTCGCTAATGATCTTGGCGCAGATTCACTTGATTTGGTTGAACTGATTATGGAATTCGAAAAAGAATTTGACACTCAAATTCCTGACGAAGATTCTGAGAATATCGCAACCGTTGGTGATGCTATCGATTACCTGAAAAACAAAGTTCAGTAATCTTCGAACTAAACTTCTTGTTTACCACACGCATAACTCTTTAACTGAGTATTAATGGCTGAACGCAGAGTAGTAGTTACCGGTATGGGTGCTATAACACCAATTGGTAACGATTTAGAGCAGTTTTGGGATGGTCTGAAAAACGGTAAGAGCGGTGTTGACTATATCAAACACTTCGATACCGAACGATTTGCCACCAAGTTTGCCGCAATGGTTAACGACTTCAAACCCGGTGATTTTATTGAGCCAAAAGCCGCGCGCAGGCTCGACCGGTTTTCGCAGTTCGCCCTCGCGGCTTCCGATATGGCAATTGCAGACGCTTCCATCGACCTCGAAACCGTTGACAAAAATCGGGTTGCAGTTCTTGTAGGAACAGGCATCGGTGGCATGGACACCTTTTACAAGAATTGTGTCGCCTTCGAAAAGATGGGCCCACGCGGAATATCTCCTTTTTTCATCCCCATGCTAATCCCGGATATTGCCTCCGGGCATATTTCGATTAAGTATGGATTCCGTGGTCCGAACTACTGCGCCGTTTCAGCTTGTGCAACAGGTTCACACAATATAGGACTGGCCTACGACCACATTCGGTCGGGCCAGTCTGATTTTGCTGTTTGTGGTGGTGCAGAAGCGCCCATCATTGAAATGGGAGTTTCAGGCTTTAATGCAATTAAGGCCATGTCAACCCGCAACGATGACCCGCAGACAGCTTCAAGACCTTTTGATAAAGACCGCGACGGTTTTGTCCTTGGCGAAGGTTCCGGAATCCTCTTCCTGGAAACCTATGAAAGTGCTGTCAAGCGTGGTGCCCGTATTTATGCCGAAATCGTTGGATACGGTTTCTCAGCAGATGCACACCACATTACAGCACCCGATCCGGAAGGTGCCGGTGTGATGTTAGCAATTACGCAGGCGCTGGAAGCAGCTAACATCAAGCCCGAAGACATTGATCATATCAACATGCACGGGACCTCAACCCCGCTTGGTGATATAGCGGAAACCAATTCTATTAAAAAAGTTTTCGGCGATCACGCGTACAAAATTAACCTGAATTCCACCAAGTCTATGACCGGTCACATGCTTGGTGCTGCAGGAGCCGCTGAAGCCATTGCAACCATTTTGGCGCTTTACCATGACCTTGTACCACCAACCATCAATCATTTCAATACTGACCCGCTCTGCGACCTGAATTACACCGTAAATGAAGCGCAGGACCGGAAAATGAATTATGCCCTTAACAATGCTTTTGGATTTGGTGGGCACAACACAACCCTTGTAATGAAAAAATTTGACGAGTAAGAATGATGTTCATGCTGAAGCTGAGAAAACTTAGAGCTTACTTTACCAAAAAGAAGCTTGATTCAGCTACACAGCATAAAATATCTACACTTGAACAAATAATCGGGGATTCAATTCAAAACCCCAATATCTATTTGCGAGCCTTACGGCATCGCTCAAAACTCATTGAAGATGGCCTCGAAGATGTTGAGAGCTACGAACAACTTGAGTTTTTGGGCGATGCCGTTCTTGATTTGGTCATAACTGAAATACTGTTTGAGTTATATCCGAACAACAATGAAGGGTTCATGACTAAAGTCAGATCAAGGCTTGTTCGCGAAGACACCCTGGCCGATCTTTCAAGGAAACTCGGCTTCCCTTCCTTAATTGAAGTAGGCAAACGCGTCCGCGGGCAGGGAATTGAATTAAAAAACAGCGTTTTATGTGATATATTTGAGGCTGTTGTAGGCGCTGTTTATAAAGATTTGGGCTTCTCAGCTTCACAGACCTTCATCCGGAATGTTTACACGACACACATTAATATTAAGGATGTAAGCGTCACACAGGACAACTACAAAAGCATGCTTCTTGAATTTGCCCAGGCCAGGAAACTATCCGTCCCTGAATACAAAATCGTGTCTGAAACCGGACCCGATCACGACAAAACCTTCGAAGTAAATGTTCTGATTAACGGAGCCGTTGAGGGTATGGGTAAAGCAAAAAACAAGAAAAAGGCAGAACAGGCCGCAGCTAAGCTTGCCCTTGATAAACTAAATCACTAATTAAGAAAAACTATTCAACACATCAGGGCATTTCTCTGAATAACAGATTCGACTTTTAGCTCTCTAAATTATTAATTAAAACCCCACTACTTATGTCTGAAACCAAGGTAACCGCCGTAGATCAAACTTTCCCGGTTAAGAAGACAACCGCTTCCCGCCTGCAATCCGTCAACTTTAGCGACCTTCGGTTTGGTGACGTATTCAGTGATCACATGTTTGAACTGATCTATGAAAACAACAGCTGGCAAAAGGGAAAGATTATCCCCTACGGACCGGTCAACATCATGCCTTCGGCGAACATACTGCACTACGGACAGGGCGCCTTTGAAGGCATGAAGGCTTTTACCATGGAAAACGGGGAAATTAACGTCTTCAGGATTCATGACCATTACAACCGTTTTAATGACTCCTGCAAGCGACTCAACATCCCGTCCATACCGGAAGAAACCTTTACGCAAGCCATCCTGCAGCTCGTTGACCTTGACCGTGAATGGGTACCGAGTGACAAATACAAATCACTTTACCTGCGTCCTTTTGTGTTCGCAACAGAAGAGTTCCTGGGCCTTAAAACGTCTACGACCTACCGTTTCTACATCATCACTGGACCGGTCGGAAACTACTATCGGGAGGGGATTAATCCGGTTAAACTCACGACCATGCCGGACTATGTACGTGCAGTTAAAGGCGGAGTCGGTAATGCAAAAGTTCCGGGCAACTATGCCGCAAGCCTGTACCCGGCACATGTAGCTATGCAGCAAGGCTACTCGCAGGTACTTTGGCTTGATGCCATCGAGCGAAAGTATGTGGAAGAGGTCGGAGCCATGAACATCTTTTTTGTCATTGACGGCAAAGTGTCAACGTCTCCCCTTACCGGAACCATTCTGCCCGGCGTCACCCGGCGCTCAGTACTTGAACTCTGTAAACTTTGGGGCTTACCGGCTGAAGAACGAATGATTTCTATCGACGAGCTTTTTGCAGCCTATAGAGAAGGCCGATTGACCGAAGCCTTTGGTTCAGGTACAGCTGCAGTAATCTCTCCCGTTGGGGTTATTCATCATAAGGGCGAAGTTATTACGCTTGATACAGAAAAAATGGGGCCGGTCGCAGAAAGACTGTACGCAACCATCACCGGTATTCACCACGGAACAGAGGAAGACCCTGCAGGATGGTGCAACATCATTTAATACCGCGGTAAGAATGTCAATGCAAAAGCCGGTTCATCACTTTTAGAGCGTGAAACCGGCTTTTTCTTTTTCAGAATGAGGCCGCACACGTTTATATTACATCCTTTGCTATATCCGAAAAGCTTAACTCATCAAAACATCACACCAAAATACCCTGTAAGCCGCACAGGATCACATGAAAGCATATCATCAGTTAGTAGCGCGTGTACTTGAGCACGGCGTAAAAAAAGAGAATCGAACGGGCACAGATGCCATCAGCAGCTTTGCAGAAAGCTACCGCGTTGACTTAAGTGAAGGCTTTCCCCTTCTCACGACTAAAAAGATGATGTTTCGCTCAATCATTCTGGAACTGTTATGGTATCTGCGCGGCGAAAGCCATATCAGATGGCTGCGAGATGAAAACGACTGCCATATCTGGGACGCCTGGGCCGATGAAGAAGGGAATGTAGGTCCGATTTACCCGGTACTGTGGCGGCGTTTCCCTTTTACCTGTTACGAAGAAGTTGACTTTGAAGGGGTCGGGGGTGCATTTAAAAATGATATGCCGACCCGCAAAGAGTTTGATCAGATTCAATATATCATTGATCAGATAAAAGAAAACCCGACGAGCAGAAGGCTTGTGTTAAGTGCCTGGCATCCGGGTTTGCTCGATCAGATGGCACTTCCCCCCTGCCATATCATGGCCATCTTTAATATAACCGACGGAAAGTTAAACTGTCATCTGACACAGCGATCCGGTGACATTGCGCTTGGTATTCCGTTTAATCTTGCCTGTTATGCAGCTCTTACCATGATTATAGCGAGACAGACAGGCTATGAGCCCGGCATATTTGCACATACTATAGTTGATGCTCATATTTATGAAAATCATGTGGATGGGCTTAAAAAACAACTCGAGCGTGAGCCTTTCCCACTGCCAACACTTGAAATTGCAGATAAAAGTCTTGACAAACTAAGTCTGGAAGATTTCACCCTGCACAACTATCAGCATCATGAAGCTATCCGGTTTGAAGTAGCCGTGTAAAATCAGCTTATATCTTAACAGCTTTCAGCTTCACCCTTTTTTCTTCTGCACTCCATTTAAATGCCTGAATTCATCATCATCGCTGCACACGACCCAAACCTTGTGATAGGCAAGGATGGTAGTATGCCGTGGCATTATCCGGACGATTTAAAACACTTTAAGCAAACAACCCTTGGAAGTCCCCTGATTATGGGGAGAAAAACCTTTGAATCAATCGGGGGCAAACCACTGCCGGGGCGTCCATGCTACGTACTTTCAAGAAGTAAACGAAAAGCCGAAGGGGTAACTTTTTTCAAAGATTTTCCGGAAGCCCTTTTGTATTTCAGTCAGTCGTCTTACGAGCGCGTATTTATTGCGGGCGGGTCAGTACTGTACAATCAGTTTCTCATTATGAGCAATAAGATGATTATTACAGAAATCAGGCAGACCTACGATGGGGACACTTTTTTTCCGGAGTACAGGGATCAGATACCGGAAAAATGGAAGCTTATCTCTTCAGAAGACCGGGACGATTTCGTCATCAAAACCTACCAAAACACGCAACCCGAGCCATATTATTAACAGTTTCGGTGGATTGACAGCGGTAAGCGTTCACCGATTTCACAAAAAAAGAAAAGGCGTCGGTTCACTTCCTGAAAAGAAAGTTAACCGACGCCTTTTTAATTCAGCTTAGGCGGCAAGGTATTAACCTGCCTCAAAACTTAGCGCACGACTTGAAGCTTCATGCTTAGCGTTTGAGCTCATGCAGTTTAATACGGTTTATGGCCCGACGCAGTGCGAGTTCTCCTTTAAGGACTTCATCCTGTGCAGCTTTTTGGGCCTTGTCATCTTTTATTTTGGCCGTGGCTTTTTCGCGTGCAACGCGTGCTCTCTCAAGATCAATGTCGCGAACGTTTTCAGCTGATTCAGCCAGTACCGTTACACGGTTATCATTCACCTCGACAAATCCGCCATTTACAGAAAAAACTTCTTCTTTACCACCTTTCTCACGAACTATAATTTTGCCGATATCCAGCATAGACATCAGGCTCGCGTGATTAAACTTCACTTCAAAAGCACCTTCCGTGCCCGGCAGATTAACGCCTGTAGCAAGTCCTTCGTAAACTGCGCCGTATGGCGTGATAATGTTGGTACGAATCATAAAAACAAATCCTGATCAGTAGTTTTTAAAACTGGGATAATTCTCTGGAATAAGATATACGCAGCGTTTTGTGGCTCTTAAAACCACAACCCGACTGCAAAATCATGAATACTGCAATGCAAACGCAGGATCAGGCTTCCGCGAGAAGCTTCTCTCCTTTTGCCATTGCTTCTTCAATGGTACCAACAAGATAAAAAGCACCTTCGGGCAGATGATCGAGCTCACCATTCAGAATCATGTTGAACCCTTTGATGGTGTCATCGATTTTCACATACTTCCCGTCAAGGCCGGTAAATTGCTGAGCTACGAAAAACGGCTGACTCAGGAAACGCTGCACGCGACGTGCACGGCCTACGATGAGTTTATCTTCATCGGAAAGCTCATCCATACCCAGAATGGCGATGATATCCTGAAGGTCTTTGTAGCGCTGAAGCAGCATTTTCACATTTTCAGCACACTCGTAATGGGCTTTACCGATAACGAGCGGATCAAGGATACGGGACGTAGAGTCAAGCGGGTCAACCGCAGGATAGATACCCAGGGAAGCAATCTGACGCGAAAGTACCGTAGTAGCATCAAGGTGAGAGAAGGTTGTTGCAGGTGCGGGGTCAGTAAGGTCATCCGCAGGTACGTAAATAGCCTGTACGGATGTAATCGATCCGGCTTTGGTAGAAGTAATCCGCTCCTGAAGCGCACCCATCTCTGAAGCCAGGGTTGGCTGATAACCTACCGCAGAAGGCATACGTCCCAAAAGGGCCGATACTTCTGAACCTGCCTGCGTGAAACGGAAGATGTTATCCACGAAGAGCAGAATGTCACGGCTCACTTCATCGCGGAAATACTCCGCTACGGTAAGACCGCTAAGCGCTACGCGAGCACGGGCACCCGGAGGCTCGTTCATCTGACCGAATACAAGCGTTGCCTGAGATTCCTGTAGCGCCTTATGATCAACTTTGGTGAGATCCCACTCTCCTTTTTCCATGCCCTCTTTAAAAGCATCACCATAGTTAATTACGCCTGATTCAATAAATTCGCGAAGCAGGTCATTTCCTTCACGGGTACGCTCACCAACACCGGCAAAAACAGAAAGACCGCCGTGCTGTTTCGCAATGTTGTTAATCAGCTCCTGAATAAGTACGGTTTTACCTACACCGGCACCCCCGAAGAGACCAATTTTCCCGCCCTTTGCATAGGGGCAGAGCAGGTCAACAACTTTAATACCGGTTTCGAGCATCTCAGTGCTTGAAGAAAGCTCGGTAAAATCAGGAGCGGGCTTGTGAATGGGAGACCGGCGCTCACCCTTAGGGTTTTCAATCCCGTCAATGGCTTCTCCTACAATATTAAACAGTCGACCGCGAATATCCTCACCAATTGGCATTGAAATAGGGCCGCCCTGATCGGCAACTTCCATATTGCGTACAAGGCCATCGGTTGAGTCCATGGCGATGGTACGAACACGGTTTTCGCCAAGGTGCTGCGCTACCTCAAGTACGAGCCTGCGACCATCCTCCATATCAATGTGGAGCGCATTCAAAATTTTTGGAAGCTGACCATCCGGGAAGTCGCAATCGACAACCGGACCAATTACCTGAGCGACGGATCCTTTATTCATGAGAAAAGAGCTTTGGAAATAATTTGAGTTAAATAATTTTGAGCTGCGTACCTGTGAGACGCAATGCTTTAAATGGTAAATAAATACAAGATTCAAAGATACCTCAAATGGCATCTAATCGCAACTTTAAAAGCTGTTTACACCCGCTTTTCATACACATATTGAGCCAAATTTCCTTTATATTACTTCGCTAATAATTTTAACCCTGTAACTTATTTTCAATTTTGGAACATCTAAGCCAATCACGATTAGCAAGTATCCGAACACTTGAGAAATTCGAGCATTCGAATCGTATCGACATGGATTTGCTCAATAAACTCAACAGACAGGAACGGCAGCAAGCGAACGAATATGTACAGGGTATTCTGAGACGCAAATCCTATCTGGACTTCCTTATTTCCCGCTACAGCTCGGTTGATATTGCCGGCATGGACGCTTTCTTCAAGAATATCCTCCGCATCGGGATTTATGACCTCCTTTTTATGGATTCCACGCCGGATTACGCTGCCATCAATGAAAATGTAGAGATTGCGAAAACGCAAATCAGCGCCCGCTCCGGGGACCTTGCCAATGCCATCCTCCGCAAAATTCAGCGGGAAACCAACGAACTGCCAACGCCGGATATGGAAGACCGTACCGATTTGGTTGCGACCACTTTCTCGCACCCGGCATGGCTTGTGAAACGCTGGTCGGATCGTTTTGGCGAAAGAGAAGCTTTTCAGCTCATGACCGCCAACAATCAGCGCCCCAACTACTATCTGCGGGCGAACTGCCTCAAAACTTCACCCGATACCTTCCGCCTCAGGCTGGAGCGTGCCGGCATTGAGTTTGAAGAAAGCGACTGGCTGCCCGGCTATTTTAAGGTTTCAACCCTCGCGGAAGTACGTGCAAGGGGCTGGTTTGAAAAAGGCCTGTGCTACGTACAGGATATCGCTGCCGGCTTTGCGCCCACCATCCTGGACCCCGTTTCCGGAGAATCGGTGATTGACTTGTGCGCGGCTCCGGGCACCAAAACACTCCTCCTCGCTGAGCTGATGGAAAATGAAGGCAGCTTGCTGGCCGTTGATATCAATCCCGACCGGATTCAGCGCATCGCGGAAAATGCGGAGCGCGGCGGTGCAAAAATTGTGAAAATTCAGCGGGCTGACGCCACCGAAGAGCGGTTCAAACTTGCTGACGCAGTTCTTCTCGACGCCCCCTGCACCGGCACCGGCGTGCTCTCCAAACGCGCCGACCTCCGCTGGCGCCGCACCCCCGAAGAGCTCGAAAAAGCCGTTGCGCTTCAGGAAGAACTTCTCGACGCCGCCGCCAACATGGTAGCCAAAAACGGTCGCCTCGTGTACTCGACCTGTTCGCTCGAACCCGAAGAAAACATGAAACAGATCGAAAAATTCCTCGAAGTCTATCCCAACTTTGAGCTGGAAGAACTCGACGACTACCTGCCGGAAGAAGTCCTCAGCGACGACCTCAAATCCTATCAAACCTTCCCGCACCTGCATCACTGCGACGGACACTTCGGGGTTCTGATGAAACGCAAGTTCTGATTTTCATCCATGACACCTTTTGACGCTGCATCGCTTTGGAAAACGCCTGAAAAGCCCATCCAAAACTGTGCAGCGTCTTTTTTTGTCACCCTGTTTCCCATCCCTCATCCGCATATTATTCTTTAAAACAGCGGCCATACAGACCGCCATTTTCTTTCTTCTATGAGCACATCCGACATCCCCAAAATCTATTCCCCGGCTGAAGCCGAAGCCAAATGGTATCCTTTCTGGGAGAAAAACGGTTTCTTCCGCTCCCTGCCCGATGAGCGCGAACCCTACGCCATCGTCATCCCGCCGCCCAACGTAACCGGCGTGCTCCACATGGGGCACATGCTCAATAATACCATTCAGGATGTCATCATCCGCCGCGCCCGCATGATGGGCAAAAACGCTTGCTGGGTGCCGGGTACCGATCATGCATCCATTGCAACGGAAGCCAAAGTTGTGGGACGACTGCGGGAAAATGGCATCAAAAAAAGCGACCTCAGCCGCGATGAATTTCTCAAACACGCCTGGGACTGGACCAACGAGTACGGCGACACCATCCTGAAGCAGCTCCGCAAGCTGGGGGCTTCCTGCGACTGGGAGCGTACCCGCTTCACCCTCGAAGACGACCTCTACGACGCCGTCATTGATTGCTTCATTCACTACTACGAAAAAGGGCATATTTACCGTGGTTTGCGCATGGTGAACTGGGATCCGGTTGCCAAGACCGCGCTCTCCGATGAAGAAGTCATCCACAAGGAAGTCAAATCCAAACTATACTATGTGAAATACGCAGTTCAGGATTCCGACGAATTCGTGACCATCGCAACGACGCGCCCGGAAACCATTCTGGCCGACACCGCCGTCTGCGTAAACCCGAATGATCCGCGCTACACGCACCTGATCGGCAAGACCGCCATCATCCCGATGGTGAACCGTCCGGTACCGATTATCGCGGATGAGTACGTCGAGCCTGAATTCGGCACCGGCTGCCTAAAAGTGACGCCCGCGCACGATGTCAACGATAACGAGCTCGGTATTAAGCACAAGCTCGAAGTCATCGACATCCTCAACGACGACGCGACCCTGAACGAAACCGCGCAGTTTTATGTGGGTGAAGACCGCTTCAAAGCACGCAAGCTTATCATCAAAGACCTTGAAGAAGCCGGTCAGCTTGTCAAAATCGAAGATATCAAAAACAAGGTCGGCTATTCCGAGCGCACCGACGCGGTCATCGAGCCCAAGCTGTCGCTGCAGTGGTTCCTCAAAATGCAGGAAACCGCCAAGCCTGCGCTCGAGAACGTGATGAACGACACCATCCGCTTCTTCCCCGACAAATTCAAAAACAGCTACCGCAACTGGATGGAAAACGTGCACGACTGGTGCATTTCGCGGCAGCTGTGGTGGGGACATCAAATTCCGGCATGGTACTACGGCAACGGTCCGGAAGACTACGTGATCGCCAAAACCGAAGCCGAAGCCCTCGAAAAAGCGAAAGCGAAATCCGGTCAGGAAACCATCAGCCTCAGACAGGATGAAGACGTACTCGATACCTGGTTCTCCTCCTGGCTGTGGCCCATCTCCGTTTTCGACGGCTTCAAAAATCCCGATGGCGAAATCAACTACTACTACCCGACCAAAGATCTGGTCACCGCCCCGGAAATCATGTTTTTCTGGGTCGCGCGCATGATCATGGCGGGCTACGAATTCCGGGGGGAAAAGCCATTCAGCAACGTGTACTATCACGGCATTGTGCGCGACAAACAGCGCCGCAAAATGTCGAAATCACTCGGCAACTCGCCTGATCCGATCGACCTCATGAATCAGTTCGGAGCCGACGGCACCCGCGTGGGCATGCTGTTTTCAGCGCCCGCCGGCAACGACCTCCTCTTCGACGACGCCCTCTGCGAGCAGGGCCGCAACTTCTCCAACAAAATCTGGAACGCCTTCCGCTTCCTGGCCATGAACATGGAAGAAGGCGAAACCTACGAGCCCACAACAGCGCTCGATCCGGACTTCCTGCCCGATCAGTGGATGTCTTCCCGCCTCAACCGCACCATCCTGGAGATGGACGAAAGCTTCGCACAGTTCCGCCTCAACGAAGCCCTGCAAAAAATCTACGCCCTCGTCTGGGACGACTTCTGCGACTGGTACATCGAGCTCATCAAACCCGACACCTTCGGGGCTAAAATCGAAAAAGCTCGGCTCGAACGCGCCCTCGGCATCTTTGAAACCCTGATGAAGCTCCTGCACCCCTTCACCCCTTTTATTTCCGAAGAAATCTGGCAGCGCATCAGAACCCGCAGCACCGAAGAGTCCCTGATCGTCTCATCCTGGCCCGCACCCGACGCAAGCCGCGTAGATGACACCATCGAAGCCCGCTTCGCCCTCGTACAGGAGCTGGTATCGGCCATGCGCAACATCCGCGCGGAATCCGGCCTTTCCCCCAACCTCGAGCTTGAAGTACTTGTCCGTACGGCAGACGACGAAACAGCGCACATGCTGCAATCCGTGCAGGGGCTCATCCTCAAACTTCAGAAAACAAAAAAACTGGAAATAGGTACCTCCGTTCAAAAACCCGCGCAATCTGCGAGCACGCTCGTAAAAGGCTGCGAGCTCATCATCCCCATGGCCGAACACATCGATGTGGACAAAGAGCGCGCCCGTCTGCAAAAGGAAATACAGCGGACCGAAGGCTTTCTGAAATCTGTGAAAGGAAAACTTTCCAACGAGAAGTTTGTCAACAATGCCCCTGAAGCCGTCGTCGCAAAAGAACGCGCCAAGCTTTCTGACGCAGAAGCCAACCTCAGCAAACTCCGGGCAGCCCTCAGCGAGCTCTAAGACAAAGAACTGACACCCGCATTGGAAGCCCTGCAACAGCTACCTGCGTGTGTCAGTCTTGTGTTTTTTTGGGTAGACTCCGTGAACATCAGGGGGTCAGCGGCAAATTGTAAGACCCCAAACCTGCAGGGGTCCCTTGCTTTTTGGGAAGCATTACAGCCGCTCTCAATCGCATCACCTTAAATAGTCGGAACTAAACGCCAAACGGGTTGCGCAGCCGAAACTGGCCTGCGCAGCCCGTTTTGGTTTGGGCGTACAGGTACTCAGAACTTTGATTTCAGTCCGTACTTCTCGGAAGTCGCATTAAACTTCTTAGCTACAGCCTGGGCGAGATCGATATTTTCGTGCATTGCAATCAGATCCACGCAAATAATGATGTCGGCAAGCTCCTCCGCAAGCTGTGTTTTATCCGCCCGACTGCCCCGAATGCCGAGCCGTTCGCGCTCGAGCTTCTTTATGATGTTACAGGCCTCCCCTACTTCCCCGGCAAGCTCATTCCCCCGATAGCTCAGTGAAATCTGATTGTCGCTATCCCACTCATCTTGCCGCTTTTGATTAGAATCACGAAGCCGCTCAAATGTAATTTCATTTTGGTTTAAAGCATGTGATGAATCGGACATAAGCCATGATTTTGAATAGGGATGATCTGTGATTGGGTCGGCAGAATAACAAAATTACGCGCATAAAAAAAGCCACGTCCTTATCAGGGATCGTGGCTTTCTATATGGGATGTATGAATGAAGATTCTTAGCGCAAGCCGCATGGAATACCTTTACAAATACGGCTTACTGCATCATGACTGTGGAGACTTTCCATGTGAACACAGCGTACAACAAAATCAGAAATTGATGGGTGCGGATCGAGTTTATCAAACATCAGTCTTGCGGCGTCCTCAACGAACTTTTGATATGCACCGTTCAGTTCAGCAAATGCTTGCTCATCTTCCCGCTTAACCATAACCTGCGTTTCCGTCTGAAGCGCGTCGCGGCAGAGCTCAACCATTTCTTCAATGCTTACAGCATCCCGAAGCTGAACGGTAAGATAAGCTTCAGAGCGCTGACTGTGCGGAATGCTTGCAACCTCACGGGTCTCACGCGCATGTTCTGCAAGTTCATAAGAACATGGGCATGCACTACTGTACACAAAATCAAGGTGCATGAAATGTGTGATGTTATCCTTAGCATCCATACTTGCTTCAAGTGAAACAGCATAATACTGATACCCTGCAAGGTCAGAACGCAGGCTATCTTTCAGCATAGGATAGTTAAAGCTAAGCTTGATAAAGCTTTCACGCGCTTCCAAATCTTTCTTGTACATTTGGAGCACATACTCCAGTACTTCCGGATGGAAAACTTCATCTTTAAATTTGTAGAATGAGCGCATGATACGGCTCATGTTTATGCCTTTTTTACCGGCATCCAGCCCAACATAGCCGTCTACGGAAACTTCAAGGGTAAGAATATCACCATCCCGCGTTGGGAATTTTAATGGCAGCTTAAAGTTTGAGATTCCCACTTGCTGTATAGGTACATTTGCCCCCTCAATCAGGGAAGCCGGTCCGTTCTGAAGGTCGGGCAGCGTTTTTTTGTATTCGTCTGTAACGACAAATGTGGGATCGTAAATTCTTTTGAGATTCGATGTAATCATAGTATCAGAATATAGTTAATTCAGTACCTGCGTACCAAAATGAGCAAGTCAGTAATTAAGACTCATGTAAGGACAATATTCGGCAAAGTTTCGTTCCGTCTCAAATAACTTAACCGAAAAAAGCCTGGAACCTGTTGATGAAGCACGCTCAACATCATCTTTGATTTGTTCAAAAAATTTTATCACAAGATTCTCAGTTGACGGAATTGTATCCTTTAAAAAATCAACATCAATATTCAAATTTCTGTGATCACACTTATTGATAATCTTATCATTAAGTATTCTCTTCAAATCACCCAGATCAATCACGTAACCCGTATCAGGATCCGGCATACCCGCAACTGTTACTTCCATCACGTAGTTGTGTCCGTGCCAGTTGATGTGATTGCAGTCACCATAAGTTTCTGCATTCCATTCATCTGACTTTTTCGGATTATGCAGACGATGTGCTGCATTAAAATGTACTTTTCGGGTAACGTAAACCAAGATATTTGTTTTTTTGATCTGTTTTTCGTGTATGTGAGCGGGCAATATAACGGATAAGGCAAGCTTAAGCGTTCACTTTGTTCTCTTAACAAGCCTTCTCCCATCATCTGTTTATCAGCAATCAGGCCAATGCCATTCACAAGCTACTATAAAACAAAAGCATATAGCAACATCCAACAACCAAAACAGCTGAGTTCAAAAAATTGTATTTTGAAAGGCTCAAACTGAAAACCGGCTGATCCTTACGCCGATGTCACTTTCAATAGTCTTTTTTTGAACCTTAAGCAACTAAACACATTTGGGGCTCAGGCCTCTGCCGGGCACTTTTTTGAGATTACTGACGCCCGCACCTATCAGGAATTGCTGTCATCCTCCCCTCAGCTTATTTCAGACGCGCTTATTTTAGGCGGGGGAAGCAATATTCTTTTTACCCGTGATTATGTTCCGGCCGTCCTTCGCATTGGTATAAAGGGAATTAGTGTAGAAGAAACGGATGGTAACGACATATTGGTAACCGCAGGGGCGGGCGTTGTATGGGATAACCTTGTGCAGTATTGCATTCAGCGGGGATTCTACGGCATTGAAAACCTTTCACTCATCCCCGGCTGTTGCGGGGCCGCTCCCATGCAAAATATTGGCGCCTATGGTGTGGAGCTCGTTCAGGTCTTCAGTCATCTTGAAGCCATGGACCGAAAAACGGGCGAAATCAAAACCTTTAGTAACAAGGACTGCCGCTTCGGCTACAGGAGCAGTGTCTTCAAAACAGCCCTTAAAAACCGGTTCATCATTGCGTCCATTACCCTGCGACTCAGTCGTATTGCACGGCTCACACTTGAATATGGTGCTATTTCGGCTGAACTCAGTCAGGCGGGCATCACACAGCCTACCCCCAAAGATGTATCGCAGGCCGTAATCCGAATCCGCAGGTCTAAACTGCCGGACTGGCATGCTTTTGGAAATGCCGGTAGCTTTTTCAAGAATCCCGTCATCCCAAACGAACAGTTTGAAGAGATAAGGACGAAATTCCCCAAGGTTCCGCATTATGCCGTGAGTCAATACACTACCAAAGTGCCCGCAGGCTGGCTGATTGATCAGTGCGGGCTGAAAGGCTACCGGATGGGAAATGTCGGCACCTGGCATCAACAGGCGCTGGTCATCGTCAACTACGGTTCCGGCTCCGGGGCTGAAATACTGGACTTCGCCCGCAAAATCAGAGATACCGTTGCTTCGAGATTCAACATACAGCTCGAACCGGAAGTCAACCTGATTGGCATGAATCAGGATGACTTTTAGATAGTCTCACGAAAAAATCGGGCTTCTTTGGGAGCTTATAAGCCTACTTAATCAGGGTCATGCGCCTCGTAAGCGTCTGCCCTGACGCCTCAAGCCTGTACAGATAAATACCACTCGGCAGGCGTGACGCGTCAAAAGAGACGCGGTGTTCGCCGGCGCTGTACTGCCGCCCCTCAATCAGGGTTTGCACCAAACGCCCGGTGCTGTCGTACACACGCAGATTCACCTCTGCAGCATCGGGCAAGCCAAAAAACAGCGTAGTAGCGGGATTGAAAGGATTGGGATAATTCTGATGTAATACAAGGCTGCGCGGCAGCTCAGGACCGCTTTCAGAAGAAACGGGCTGTCCCGTTGTCGTAAAGGTGTAATCCCAGCTGTAGCTTGTGGCCGATAGGGGCGCGCCGGCTGTTACCGTTATTTCGAAGCTGGTTCCGGGAACAGCATCCGCTGCCGTTTCGAATACAAAGAAATCCGTCAGTCCCGCAAATGATTCACCATAAGCGAGATGATGTTCGGATGTATCATTTAAAAAAGTGATAAAGCCAGCATCCGTTTCCACCGAAAAGGTCAGATTCATGTTGGAGCGCCCGAAGTTTTCAAACCCGCTCACCGTGAAAAAGAAGGAAGCTTCTTCACCAATGGGTGCATCGATGTTGCTGAGCATAAGGTTTGCATTTTCTGTAAGTCGCAGTTCCGGACCCGCAAACTGCGCGAGCAGCTGATTCGGCAGCAAATTATCCTGCGAAAGCGGCACAATGCGCTCGGCCCGCGCCCAAAATGCGCCGCCCCAGCCAGAACCGCCATCGTTGGCACCACCAACTTCCGGCGTCATCGATATCCGGTTGTAGCTTGGCCCAAAACCGCCGCTTGACTCCAGGCCGTAAAACCAGTCATCGGCAGCCCCTCTTGTAGCATATCCGACGGTCTCCATGTCCGTACCATAGACATAGTTGTTCTCGGCCGTCATTTCCGCAGCATACGCCCTAAACGTAAGCGAATCAGCCGTTTCGCGGTTGAGAGAGCCGTAGGGATAAATCAGGAGATTGCTGAAATTGTGGTAGTTAAAGACCGTGCGGAAATCATGAGACAGCGTAAAAGTTCGCATGGCCTCCGTTTCCGGCTCGCTGAAAGGGGCTTCACCGCGATACGTGTCGGTGTTCGGGTTAGTTGATGAACCGCCACTGGGATGATCCCAAAAAATCATCGGACCAAAATTGCGGTTCAGATCTACACCCTGATTTGAAGTACCGACCGGCCTCCGGTTTTTACGGTGCATGCCCCCGCCGTTGGGGTTATTCATCCGGTTAAATTCGTAGCCGTCCGGATTAAGCACGAGAGAAAACGCCATGTGCCGGTTATCGACAAGGAATGTCGCGTAGTCGTCTTCGCCATAGTTTTCGAGCAGCCACCACATGTAATACACCAGATTCATCATGCTCATAGGCTCACGGGCATGGATGAGTGAGTTGTAATAGGCCTGTGGCTTTGGGGTCTCAAGGTCGGAAGCAATCCACACGGTCCATATCGGACGACCTTCGTAGGATTGCCCTATGCTGAATTTAGGCGTAATCAGCTCAGGATAAAGCTCATGCATGAGATCAAGCTCGGCAACAACCTCATCGAAGGTCAGATGACCGCCCATACTGCCGAGTTTAAAATTCTCCGGCACGCCCTGCAGGCGCGGCAGTCCACCCTGAAAAACGGGGTCGGATGTCAGTTCGGCTTCATACCATGCCGCCATGTCTCTGGTGTGAATCCCGAACGGGATACCCGCTTCCCGCAAAAGCTTCAGTTCATAGCCGCTCAGCTCAGCCTGTAACGCATTTTCATGAAAGTGCACGTGATCAATAGCTACCCCCAAATCTCCGACCTGCCGGATCGTTTCCGAAGTCTCTAAAGGAATGGTCACCCTGTAAAAAAGGCCGTCTTCGGGTTCGTAGCCCGGGTTATTCAGTGGCGTCTGATCAGGGTGCTGCGCGAACGAAGCTGTAAAACCGAAGACCAGTAGAAAAATAAGTGTTACGAAAGCAGAAGTAGAAAAAGAGTTCAAACTGATTTATTTAAAGGCGGAAAGTTTTAGCGGGAAGTATCTGTGAATGCTTAATATGGCAACATAAAGAAACTGACCTTACTGTGCTGTAATACGTTGCAAAGAAGCACGCAGCCTGTTGTGCATTTCATGGATAAAAACAAGATGGTCCGGTTTCATGAAAACACTTCGCAGCAGCGTGACGGGTTCTGTAGGGTTACCGCTTTCAACATGCGGAAATAACCGTGAGAATTCTTTGCCATCCACTTTATATAAGCTCAGATAAAGGGATTTATCTCCTTGCTGCATGGTATCCCGAAAAATTTCCCGGCTTAAGCGCGATATATCATCAGCCGTACCAGCTTTTGGGAAATAGCAGACGATGTCGGTTTCCGGCTGCATCAGCAACTCAAACCGGGGATCATCCCCGATTACTGAAGCGAACCTTCGGGCAGCTTCCAGGCACTGCCGCAACATCGCAGCAAAAGCAGAATCCGGCTCCAGCCCTAACAGCTGAATGGTAAACCAAAGCGCAGCAGCGGCCGCACCGGCCCGCGAACACTCCAGGGTAATTTCTCCCAAATGAAGTTCATCGGAGGAAAAGTAGGTATAGGGTGAGTCGTGTTTGTAGAACCGGCCAACCGTAGCATCTTTGAAAAGGACACATCCGCAGCCATAGGGCTGTAAACCATGTTTATGCGGATCAATGACAATGCTGTCCGCGCCGCCGAGCGCTTCAAAAGGTGCGGAACGCAAAAATCCGCTGTTTTTAAGCAGGGTGAAGAAGCCTCCGTACGCGGCATCAACATGGACCCGAACACCGGCTTCCATGCAAAGCGGAAGAATGACATCAAGGGGTTCTGTTTGGCCTGTACCCGTTGTTCCCAGGGTTACAACGAGCGTCCCGGCACCGGCAATGGAGGCGCGGAAGCGGTCAACTTCTTCTTCACTGCCGAATGCAAAAGGGATAGCCCGGGAGCTGATCCCCAACACGCTGCACATCCGGCTGTGCGTGTAATGGGCCTGCGCAGAAAACAGCACGGGTTTATTCGGGTGAAGACAACGGGCCACCCACAGGGCCTCGAGATTGGCAACCGTCCCGCCGCTTGTAAGATGTCCGAGCGTTGTGCCGGGTTCGTACCCTACCATTCGCGAGAGCGACCGAATGACCTCTTTTTCCATTTCAGAGGTTTCGGGACCACCGTCAAGAGCGTGGTTGTTTGTGTTGACACTCGTTGCAATCGCATAGGCCAGCCATGCTGCCGGGTGAGGCGGCTTGAGCATCTGACCCGCATAAGCAGCCTGATGAAACGGATAACAACTGCCCATGCGCGACATAAAGACCTCGAAAACAGATTTCGCCTTTTTAGTGAACGTCTCAGCATCTGATTGTGAGTCACTGTGATAGGAATACGGCAGCGAAAATCCTTGCAGCTCAGCCTCATCAAACCAGCGCTCAAGTAACGGAAGAAGTGTTTTATACATCAGTTTTGTACCTAAAGGTTGAAACGTAATCATAAAAAAACCTGCCCCCGTAAAAGAGAGCAGGTTTTGTACTAAAATCGGTAGCGCATATCCTAAATGAAACGTACGGAAAGACCAACGGAAAACGTCTGCCGCAGCTGCAGCTTCTTTGATACATCTTCATTATACAGCATGGTAAAGCGGAAGGTCGTATTCAAATAATTATTGATTCGACCAATCAGTTCGTTGTTAAACGTGAAATCCGAGCGATCCGGTCGCTGACTTGCATTGCTAAATGTTTCGATAGATCCGATATAGCGCACATTTTCAAGGATTTCCTTGTCGTACCTTACCAACAGGGAAAAACCCAGCTCATTTTTTACGCTCTGATCAGCACGTAAACCATATCGCTCGCGGAAGGTTGTTCGGACGTTTGCAGCGCCCGTGGAGTCGCTTGTGAGAACGAAGGTCTGACGGGCAGAAGCACCAAACTCAGCGCTCAAAGAACTTGTCGGGCTAAAAGAAATACCGATGGTTTCGGTCAGATAGGCGGGTGCCATAAATTTGGAAACCGCAAACTCCCGGCTTCTGTCGAGTCCTTCATCAAACTGTGATATAAAATTAACGCTCCCGACAACGCTCCAGCGGTCATCTTCCAGAAAGTAACGGAAACTGTTTCTGATTTTGATTTCGTCTTCGGTCTTTCGAAAGTCGTCATCAACCTTGGCCTGTCCGTAAACAAGGCGGGTATCAAGGTTGTATCCCCAATTTCCCCGGCGGTAAAGGGCATTGAAATTGGTAGAAGCAGTAAGGGCAACGGTATTAACCCCTCCCTGCTCCCAGTTTCTGAAACTTGCCTGTGAACCGTTCAGCTGTCCCCTAAACTCCAAAGTCCAGGGTGAAACGGTATCAGCTGGAACCGTCCCCCACTCTACGCCGCCAGCTCCCAGCGAAGCATACGAAAATGGAACTGAAGCACACAAACTTATAAATAGGGTAATAAGTAAAACAGCACGGTATTTAATCATAGCAACAATTTAATTTTGGGTTGAATTATGTCAGCTCGTCTCACAAAAGCTTAAAATAGCACAGCAAAGAGACTATTGATAGTTAAATTCTACAATTAATCGGATTGTTAGCATGCAAACTATAACATAAAAATGAAGTTGGGGGAACACCTTTACCCGAATGCTCTAATTCGCAAGGAGCTCAACTTCCATATCGCCGGAGGGTTCATCAAGGCTTACGTGAACATGCTCATCAAACTTGGTTGGGTAAACAAGACCTGACACCGCTGCAAAAAAAGGAAACCGTCTATGCCCACGGTCAACCAGTACAGCAATTCTGATTCTCCCGGCCTTCGTAATATCCGGGAAACAGCCCATAGCCGCAGAAATAGTCCGACCCGAAAACATCACATCATCAATAAATATGATTTCCCGGCCGGCTGCAGCCATCACGGGATTGAGCGACCCTTCATGTGTTTCAGCATGAACAAGTTCAGGAGACTGACCTGTTGCTTCCTGAATGAATCCTTGCAGTATTTTAGCGAGTGCAAATCCTCTCTTATTGATTCCGGCTAAGATGACATTTTTCGGGTCAGCAATGGTTTCTGCAAGCTGATAGGCCATCCTGCGGCATGTTCTCAATACATGACGGCTGTCCATCAAAATGCGTTTTGATTGCATGGGCTTTGGTTTGCTTAGCCTGAAGAAGGGGTCTATTGAAACATGGCTTTTATACTGCCCCAGGTACGACGCACAGCTGTAGATGTGTAATTTACCTCTGCCTGCCCGATAAAGCGTCGTTCTCCATTGGTGAATACGACATTCAGTTCATAGATGACAGGTTCAGTATTTCCGGCATTTCTGAATACATTCCTGTCTAAATACTGATATTGATTGGGCTGTGAAGAAGGTGGTAGTACATCCACCGTTGCAAGAAGCACAAAATCACTGTCCCGAACCATTTTCCGCATCAGCTCATAGTGCATGACGCCGGACTCCTGTTGTACGGTCCATTGGATATTAATCTCATTTTTGGCAGGATCAGGTATTTCTGCCCGAAACTGACTCACCATGGCTACATTGGCAGCCATGAGTACCAGAGCAATAAAAGAGATCAGCAATACAGCTGTTATCTTGGGTATAGTTTTCATAACTATTAATATAATGAATCTGACTCACAATTGATAAGGCCTCAAACGCTTATTTTCAGCTTCAATGGCCCTGATTGAGCGGAAAATTATTTTTTTTGGCAGTGCGGGTTGGAAAAACACCGTAACAGGGTGCTATCCCTAATGATTGAAAAGAAAATTTCTTGGTGAATAATGCGGGTTAAAACTCACGGGCACATTTTTATCCTGATAGCAGCCAGCAGGCTGATGTAGCTGGCGGACCATATTCAGCTTTAATACCCCTGTCATCAGCTTTTGTTGTGCACTGAATGCATCGATTGTTAGTCTTTTTGATATTGATTCTATGGCTTAGCTTACTCATGTATAATGCGGGTTCAGCGCTGCCGAACTTAAGGTAAAGACCCGCTGTTCAAGGGTGCTATCCCAACTAATACTTTGCAAACCCCTCCAACCATAATGTACCATATTCCCCGGTTTCCGGCTTTTTCAGCTTTCATCATATCACTCGCGCTTCTGACATCCTGCACGACCATCGAAATCAGCGAGCGCGACGCATTTGATAATCACCCAACCGTTACCCCGCAAAGCTATACGTCTGAGCATTTTACACTCACTGAATACGCTGTCCCCACGGCAGACGGGGAAACCTTAAACGCTTGGCACCTGAAGCGGGAGGACGCCCTGGGTACGGTCTTATACTTTGGCGGAAACGGCTTCCTGTTGGTTAAAGCGCTGCCCTGGATTCAGGCCTACGAGCAGCTACCGGTTAACCTTTTGCTTTTTGATTACCGCGGGTATGGACTAAGCACAGGCAGTCCTTCCGTTGAAGGACTGTTCACAGACGCCCGAACCATGCACACGTTTCTTACCAGTGAGCTTGGAGCTTCTCCTGATCGTATTCTGCTTCACGGACACTCAATGGGCAGTTTGGTTGCAGGTCGCATGCTCAGCGAACTAAACCCGGCGGGATATATCATGGAAAGTCCGATTTCAGAAGTACGCGACTGGACCCGCCGGCTTGTACCCTGGCTACTGAGACCGTTCATTCGTTTAAGCTTCGATGAAGTCATAACCGCGCAAAACAACATTGACAGGGTTTCAGCGAGCACAGCTCCGGCCCTGTTTATCACCGGCACGGACGATCAGATTACCCCCATGCGCATGGCGAAAGAACTTCATGACGTTTCCGCTTCAACGGTCAATACATTGTATTTGGTGGAAGGAGGCGGTCACAACGACCTGCCAACTTTTGACACTTACGGGGAAGCACTGCTTAAATTTATGACAGAGGTGTTTGAAACGCCGGCTCCATGATGCTAAGCTGCGCTCTGGGAATTCCCAGATTTACAGCTTCAGTTTTCCAACCCTCAACGGCTTCAGTAACTTCTTCCATAATCAGCTTCATGTCTTTATTAGACAAGCTGAAATAACTTCCAATGCTGCGAACAAGCTCAAAATCAAGGCTATTCCGGAAGAGATCAATATTAAGCGCCAGCCCGGATTTATCAACGGATGGATTCATATCATAAGCCGGTGAGAGGCGCCAGCCATTTTCATCAAGTAAGAAAGCATGATTCCGTAAATGGTCGTCAGTATTCGATATGGCAACATTAAATACGATCCTGCGCCATAGCTCTTTGAGGTCTTCCAGTGGATTCACACAGTTATATTGAATGCACTCCGCTAATTCCAGATAGCTTGGTTTCTTGTCGCGTATCTCAGCTTCAAAATGCCCGGTCAGCGTCATCGCTGAAGCGAAATGGATTCTTGTTCCCCTTTCGCGGTCAAAGCGCTTGGTGAAAAAAGTATGATGCTGACCTGTTACCTTTTCCACCCTTGCTTCAGGTACGCTGATTCCCGCTTTTTTTGCGAGTATCCAGGCGATATACTCCCAGGCACCAACGTCAGAAGTATCCTGCCTTGAGGGAAATTTAGCAATCCATAGTTCTCCGTTTTCATCTTTAACGGATGATTTTGGCCTTGCCCCTCCAAGAGATGAGCCAGGGGCCAGCAGAATACGGAGCCACTTTCTGACTTCTTCAGAGTCATCATCAGATTCAACCAACTGCGCCCCTGACTGAAGCTCCCTAACATCCGTAATGGGTGGAATCGCATTGGCTTTGTCAAAACCCAGAAATGGCCCATCTTCGTCAGTTTTAAACCTGAAGCCCCCCATTCTGGCTTCGTCATAAACACCCAGCAGGAAATCGGTGTCATCCAGCCGGTTTTTCCGTTCACTTTTCTGCTTAAGGATTGCTTCCCTTTTTTTCATGAGGGTTCGTCCCCATGTGTCAGGCATGGAATCTAAAAAGAGACCAAAATTCGGATTGGATTCAAGCGGGTACTGAGGTCCGGAATACCATTGAAGATCAGGATCCAACACAAAAGTCTGTGCAGCCTGAAGCCAGTTCTCATCATAAAAGAAACGCCATACCAGATTCCCCCGGATATGCTGCGCGTGAAGCGTGCCCATTTTTTGGGGAGTATCAATACCTTTCCAGTGCGCATAAACAAATATTTCACCATCCCCCCTTCCCATCACAGCAGGTCCAGATCTTGAAGTTTGCGGCCCAGCGTGTCATCGGCGGCGAGTTTGAGGATATCCTCGTGCAGGTTGAGCGCACGGAGCACATTAAAGTAGGCTCCTATAGCTACGGACGGTTTGCCTTTTTCGATGTAGTACAGCGTAGTCCGGTCAATGCCTGCACGCTCCGATACCTGCTTGGTGGTCAGCTTTCTGCGCTTGCGGGCCAACTTGATGTTTTCACCAAGCTGCTCGAAATAGCGCATGTGCTGCGGGAATATTTTATGTTTTTTGGGCTTCATAATGTTGAATATTTTCAACAAAAATAGCATTAATGTTGATAGTATTCAACATCATTTTGATTTAGAGGCTGACCAAAAAGGTAGCCGTCCCAAAACAAATCTGTCACATTGTTTATTGAAGCACCGGCATTCCGCGTTTTTACACCGTCTTTTCATCCTTCAACAGAGACCCGCTGCGAGGGAAATCCGCGTGTTTGTTGGAGGAACTCCGTGCACATCACAGTCTTTCTTGCTGGTTCAATCATTCCAAGCCAAACAGGAACGCCTTGCTTTTTTGGAGCGGGGCTTCGAGGCGTTGGGTAGCCGAATACCGGCATCGGGGTTGTGACACTTCGCTCGTTCATAGGAAGAGTTTTTTTGCTGCCGGGCCGGCACACAGATTGGGCCGACACGTAGGTCGGCCCCTACGTGACAATTTATCCGGGTTTATCCGCTCGATTTCGAAGTATGGGCGCCCAACACAAAAAAGCAAGGAGCTATGAGACCGATTTGGGAGGTGTGGAACCAGCTTTGCAGACAGTGATGCTCACGGAATTCCCCCCAAAAAAATGAAACGGGACGTTGCGAAGGCGTTCGGTTCAGGGTGACCATGTATGCCCGAAAAATCAAAGGCTGCCTCCGGTGTGGGAGGCAGCCTTTGGATGTTCTGTTTCGTGCAAGCGTTGGGACTACGCGCCGGCGGATTCTTCGAGGGTCGCCCGGCTTTCGTAGGTGCTCACATCGGGGCAGCTGCATACGAGGTTGCGGTCGCCGTAGGCGTCGTCGATGCGGGTTACGGTCGGCCAGTACTTGGATTCGCCCACCCACGGCAGCGGATAGGCGGCCTGCTGACGCGAATATTTGTGCGGCCACTCATCGCCGGTGACGAGTGGCGAAGTGTGCGGGGCCAGCTTGAGAGGGTTGTCGTCCTTATCAGCGCGGCCTTCGGAGATGTCGCGGATTTCGTTGCGGATGGCGATCATCATGTCGCAGAAGCGGTCGAGCTCGGCGAGGGATTCGCTCTCGGTTGGCTCAATCATGATGGTACCGGCAACAGGGAACGACATGGTCGGGGCGTGATAGCCGAAGTCCATCATTCGCTTGGCGAGGTCAACGGCTTCGATGCCGCACTCCTGCTTGAATGGACGCAGCTCGATAATCATTTCGTGGGCTACGCGGCCGGTTTCGCCGGTGTAGAGCACGTCGTAATGGCCCGCAAGGCGCGCCTGAATGTAGTTGGCATTCAGGATCGCAAGCTTGGTCGCGTTCGTGAGCCCAACCGCGCCCATCATGCGGATGTAGGCGTAGGAAATCACGAGGATGCTCGCGCTCCCGTAAGGCGCTGCCGAAATGGCGGTTGTATTGGTCGGCGGGTTGTCGAGGGTGAAATGACCGGCTACAAAGGGCGCGAGATGCTTCGCTACGCCGATTGGACCCATGCCGGGACCGCCGCCGCCGTGCGGGATGCAGAAGGTTTTGTGCAGGTTAAGGTGACACACATCAGCCCCAATCAGACCGGGTGACGTAAGGCCTACCTGCGCGTTCATATTTGCGCCATCCATGTACACCTGACCGCCGCACTCGTGTATAATGTCGCATATCTCGCGAATGGCCGACTCAAACACACCGTGCGTTGACGGGTAGGTCACCATCAGCGCGGCAAGCTCGTCCTTGTGTTTAAGCGCCTTCTCCCGTAGGTCTTCTACATTGATGTTGCCATTGTCGTCGCACTTGGTGATGACGACCTTCATGCCTGCCATCACAGCACTTGCGGGGTTGGTGCCGTGTGCAGATGAGGGAATGATAGCGATGTTTCGGTGATGGTCACCGTTGGCCTGATGGTAGGCGCGGATGGCCATCAAACCGGCATACTCGCCCTGCGCACCGGAATTCGGCTGCAGCGAAACTGTGTGAAAGCCTGTGATTTCAGACAGCCATTCAGTGAGTTCGTTCAGCATTTGTTTGTAGCCCAGCGCCTGATTCTGCGGCACAAACGGGTGCAGCGCGTTCACATTCGGCCAGCTCACGGGAATCATTTCCGTAGTCGCGTTGAGTTTCATGGTGCAGGAGCCCAGTGAAATCATGGAGTGCACCAGCGAGAGGTCGCGGTTTTCGAGCCGCTTGAGGTAGCGCAACATCTCGTGCTCGCTGTGGTAGCGGTTGAAAACTTCATGCGTGAGGTACGCACTCGTACGGTTCAGGGCTTCGGGGAAGCTCACGGTGATGTCATCCGCAGCGGTGTTGAGATCAAACTCTGCTGACTTGCCGAGTACGGTCGCGAAGATATCGACGATCTGCGCCACATCTTCCGGCTCTTTTTTCTGATCGAAGGAGATACCGATGTGCGCACTTTCGAAGTAGCGGAAATTCACGCCCCTTGATTCGGCTTCCTTCAGAACGGCCTCGCGGAAATCGGCGGACTCAACTTCGATTTTGAGGGTGTCGAAATAGACTTCATTCAACTGACGCAGTCCAAGTCCTTTGAGACCTTTCTCTGCAAGTTTGGCAAGCCCGTGAATCCGACTCGCAATGCGTTTCAGCCCCTGTGGTCCGTGATAAACACCGTACGCACCGGCCATCACAGCCAACAGCACCTGCGCGGTACAGATATTGGAGGTCGCCTTCTCGCGTCGGATGTGCTGTTCGCGGGTTTGCAGCGCCATGCGATAGGCAGGCTTGCCGAGACGATCTATGGATACGCCAATCATGCGGCCCGGCACCTGACGCTTGTTGGCTTCTTTGGTTGCAAAATACGCCGCGTGTGGTCCGCCGTAGCCCAGCGGAATGCCGAAGCGCTGCGTGCTGCCGACTACAATATCGGCACCCATTTCACCGGGTGACTTGAGAAGGGTAAGGCTGAGAAGGTCTGCCGCAACGGTTACTTTAATGTCGTTGGCCGCCGCTTTTGCAATGGTGTCGCTGATGTCATGCACCGCACCATTTCCATCGGGATATTGCAGGATGATGCCGAAGTAGGATTCATCGGTTGGGTCAAATTCAGCGAGGGGCGCGATGTGCAGCTCAATGCCTATCGGCTCGGAGCGGGTCTTGAGAAGGTCGATCGTTTGCGGAAAACAGGTATCAGCTACGAACAGGCGCTCGGCTTTGCGGCGCTTACCCTTGCGGATGCCGTACATGGTACTCATAGCTTCTGCAGCGGCAGTTGCTTCATCAAGAAGCGATGCATTGGCAATTTCCATACCGGTGAGATCAATCACCATGGTCTGAAAGTTGATCAGGGCTTCGAGTCGTCCCTGCGCGATTTCCGCCTGATAGGGCGTGTAGGCCGTGTACCAGCCCGGATTTTCGAGAATGTTGCGCTGAATGACCGGCGGGGTCACGGTGTCGTAGTAGCCTAAGCCGATGTAGGTTTTGAAAAGCTTATTCTGCGCCATGATCTTCCGGAATTCATCCAGAAAACCATGCTCACTCAGCGGCTCGGGCAGATCTAAAGGTTTGGTCAGTCGAATCGAATCAGGAATGGTTTGCTGAATCAGCTCATCCACAGACGAAACACCGATGACGTCAAGCATGTGTTTAACATCAGGCTCGGTGGCGCTGTTGTGCCGAAATTCAAATTTTTCGCGGTCAAAAAGTGCGTTCATAATAACAGGTTTGTTTCCTTAAATAATTGCTTAAAAAGTTCCTTGGCTCTGTGCTGATCTGCAACAAAACATGCTGATGAATGATTCAGCAAGGTATTTTCAAAATACGGATTTACGGCATGAATTCTTGATGTACGCCTTGGGCAAAACAAGCTTTCACACTTCATTTTCACATCTTCATAGGGGCTGTTTGCGTCCCATAAAGTTAGGCAGAAATCATGGCTCCCGTCCTTCCTGCACGCTGCGAAGCCACTCATTGTTGCTGCGGTTCACATCGGGCAGCTGACTGAAGGGATCGAGACGGATGTGATCAATTCTCTTGTTGGACTGATGCAGAAAAGTCCATTCTCTGGAGCGGTGCCAGATCTCGACCGGAAAGCGCAGGATTTCATCCGAGCCGTCGGCATAGGTAATGCGCATTACCACGGGCATGACCAGATCGCCGGGACTACTGATGGTGATAAATGCACCTTCATAATTTTCATGGCTGTCCACGAAATCTTCCACTTCATCTATGGAAAGGTCAATCTGCCGGTTTTCGTAAAACCAGCCGCGCCAGAACCAGTCGAGATTTTCACCGGAGGCGTCATTCATCGTCCGGAAAAAATCAATCGGTGACGGATGCTTGTAGGCCCAGCGCTGAATGTAGGTGCGGAAGGCGAAATCGAAGACTTCTTCGCCAAGCACATAGTCACGAAGCATGAGAAGCCCCATCGCCGGCTTAAAGTACGAAACAAAGCCCAAATGCTGCGGATGGATGCGGTCCGAGTGCGTCATGATCGGCTCCATGTTGGGATTGGTGAGCTGCGGCACGAACTGTTGCATGGAGCGGATCCAGGTCGGGAATTCGCCGTCGTTGAAGGCCTGCGTGCTCAAATGCCCGATGAAGGTCGTGAGCCCTTCATCCAGCCAAAACCATTTGCGCTCATTGCTGCCCACAATCATGGGAAACCAATTGTGCCCGATTTCGTGGTCGGTTACGCCCCATAGGGAAGCACCGCCGCGGTTGTAGCCGCAAAAAGCAAGGCCGGGATATTCCATGCCGCCGACCACACCGGCCACGTTGATCATGTTATCCCAGGGGTATTCGAACCACATGTGCGAGTAGTGATGGACGCTTGCCTGCACAAACTCGGTCGAGCGGCCCCACATTTGGGGTCCGGCACTCTCCACCGGATAGAAGGACTGCGCCAGCACCCGGCGACCACTCGGCATTTCAATGCCCGCGGCGTCCCAGATGAAGCCACGGGAAGCAGCCCAGGCGACATCACGCGTGTTTTCCATGCGGAACTTCCAGGTCAGCTCTCCCCGCTGAACCGGACGCGTGTCAGGTCTTCCGATTTCATTCTGCGCGAGAATCATCACCGTTTCGTCTGAGGCCCGTGCCTGTTCGAGCCGGGATATTTGCCGGGCCGTGAGCACTTCCTCCGGATTAATGAGCGTACCGGAACCGGCCAACATGTAGTTCCAGGGCGCGGTGACATGAAACTCGATATCGCCAAAATTGCGGTAGAACTCACCCGCACCGAGATAGGGTCGGGTGTTCCAGCCGTTTTTCTCGTCATAGACCGCCATGTTGGGGTACCACTGCGCGATGGTGTACACCCAGCCATTGCGCAGCTCGATGCGGCCCATGCGGTCGGCGCCGTACTCCGGGATGCCGAAGGCGTAGGTGACCCGCACTTCAAGCTGTGCGCCGTTTCCGGCAAGGGGCTTCGCCAAATCGACCCGCATGCGGGTATCCAGAATGGTGAAGTCCGGCTCGTAGTGCTGTCCGTTGTGGATGATTTCCACTTTTTCGATTTCGTAACCCTGCGCAATGCCGCGTCCGGTGAATCGTCCGCCACCCGGAGGCGCGGTTAATGCCCCGCGGGAATCTTCCCGAAAAAGATTCTGCTCCAGCAACATCCACAGGAAAGCGAGCTCATCCGGACTGTTGTTGGTGTAGGTGATGTGCACCTCCCCGGAAATCCGGTGCCGTTCGGTATCAAGGCGCACATCAATAAAATAATCCGTGCGGTTGCTCCAGTAGCCGGCGGAAGGCGCCCCGCTTGCCATGCGGTTGGGCGGCATATTTTCCAGGGTGAGGGGCGCAAAAAGGGAGTGCAGGGTATTTTCAGACTGCGACAGAGCCGCAACCGGCATGAGCCAGATCAGACAGGTCAGAAGAATAAGATACCGTACCGTTTTACTCATAAGAGGCTGTAGTTTTTCCGTTTAGAGGAATCCGCAGGAAAGGCGGCGGGTAAAAATAACAAAAGCCCGGAAGCGGGCTTTTGCGTGCTGCGAAAGATGTTTCAGAAGAGGCGGAAGCTGTGCCGGGCTTCCAGCTTGCGCACGAAGGCAGCCATGAGGTCGGCCACGCCCTGCACATCGCCGAGGTGCACCATTTCCGCGGGGGAGTGCATGTAGCGCAGCGGCGTTGAAACGAGCGCAGACGGAATCCCGCTTCGGTTATGGAAAATGCTGTCGGTGTCTGTGCCCGTGCGGATACCCGAGGCTTCGTGCTGCACCGCAATGCCCGCGTCTGCAGCCGCCTGCACCAACAGTTCGACCACCTTCCGCTGATTCGCCGTGCCGTGCGTCACGGCCGGACCTGCGCCGAGTTTTACGCTGCCGTGCTCCTTGGGATTGATACCGGGACTGTCGATTGCGTGGGTAACATCGGTCACCAGCGCGACGTCCGGCTGCAGGCGGTAACTCATCATCCGCGCACCGTATCCGCCAATTTCTTCCTGCACCGCATTCACCACAACGACATTCACCTTAAGCTGATCGCGGACCGTGGCAAGCTGTTCGAGCGCATTCGCCACAATGAAGCCGCCGATACGGTTGTCAATAGCACGGGCAACGAGCAGCTCGTCAGAGAAAAACTCGGGCTCATCCACGTAGGTAATAGGGTCGCCAATCTGCACCATTTCGAGGGCTTCGTCGCGGGAAGTCGCGCCTATATCCACGAACAAATCCTTCCAGCCGGGCGCCTTAGTATCAGTACGGTCCTGCAGGTGAATCGCCGTACTGCCGATGAGTCCGCGGACCACACCTTTCGCCGCGTGAATCGAAACCCGCCGTGCCCGCGCAATCGCCGGATCGCTGCCGCCAATCCGGCTGATGTACACAAAGCCCTTGTCGTCGATGTGCTGCACCACCATGCCGATTTCGTCGGCATGAGCTTCGAGCATCACAGTAATGGCGTCAGGGTTGACATCCAGAAAGGCCGCCGCCGAGCCGTACGCGTCCACGAGCGTACGGTCGGCAATGCCCTTCACATAATCGAGCCAGACCTGCTGCCCCGCCGACTCATATCCGGTCGGGCTCGGCGTGCACAGCAGGGATTCCAGAAAATCAAGTTTCTCAGGTGAGAGCATGAGATAAAAATGAGGTGAAAAAGATCAGGAAGCTTACGGCTGATCGTCAGCGTAGATGGAAGCAATCAGGTCGGCATACTGCTTTTCGAGCACCTTACGCTTCACTTTCATGGTGGGCGTAAGAATGCCGTTTTCCACCGTGAATGGCTCCTGAATGAGGCGGAACTGACGCACTTTTTCATGCGAAGCCAGTTTCTTGTTGATGGTCTTCAGCTCGCGGTCGAAGAGCTTCTTCACTTCATCCATCTCCATAACTTCCTCATCCTTGCCCGGCGCAGCGATGTTGTTTGCCTTGAGATAGCCGCGCAGCGCCTCAAAATCGGGCACGATCAGCGCCGCCATATACTGTTGCGCTTCCCCAACTACAACCGCCTGATCTGCATAAAGGATGGTTTTGATGCTGTCTTCAATAGGACCCGGATAAATATTTTTACCACCCGCATTCACGATCATGTGCTTGAGACGATCGGTGATTTGCAGGTAGCCATCCACGAAACGTCCGATATCGCCAGTATGGAACCAGCCGTCGGCATCGATCACTTCCTCCGTTTCCTTCTTTTTGTTGTAATAGCCCTGCATCACGTTCGGACCCTTACACAGGATCTCGCCTTCATCACTGCTGAGTGAACTTGGATAACTGTCACCGCTGAGCTGCGCGATAACCTTGCCATCGCTCACACGCTGAATGCCCACGGTCACACCGGGAATTACGTGACCTACCGTGCCGTAGCGCTCGGCCCCGACCGGGTTCACGTTCATCACCGGTGAAGTCTCGGTGAGGCCGTAGCCCTCGGTAATCCGCAGACCCGCGGCCTGGAAAAACAGCCCGATTTCGGATGGCAGCGCCGCACCGCCGGATACAAACAGGCGTACGCGTCCGCCGGTACGATCCTTCAGCTTGTCAAAAATAAGTTTGTCCGCAATTTTCTTTTGCAGCTTCACCAGCGGACTGTTCGATGTGATGGACTTCTTGCCCACGCCAATCCCCCAGTTAAACAGCCCCTGCTTCAGAGATGAACCCGCCTGCACATTTTTGAGCACGATGTTGTACATCTTCTCAAACAAACGCGGCACAGAAATCACCACGGTCGGGCGCGCCTCGGTCAGGTTCTTGGAAACCGTATCAACGCTTTCGGCATAAAAAATCTCAGCGCCACCGGCAAGCATGGCGTAGTAGCCGGCCACCCGCTCAAAGGCGTGGCACAGCGGCAGGAAGGAAAGCGTGCGATCCTCCATCCCTATCGTAATAATTTTATGGGCTGCCTTCACATTGCTGATTATGTTGTTGTTCGAAAGCATCACACCTTTCGGATTTCCGGTCGTGCCGGATGTATAAATAAAGGTGCTCAAATCGCTTGCGGTAACAGACTTCAGGGTTTCCGCGATTTTGTCTGCCAGCTCAGGATATTTCTGCCGGCCTTGTTCAATGACATCCTCATACATCAAAACGCCGCCTTCTTCAATCATCTTCTCATTGCGCGGGCGGTCGAAGGCAACAAGCTGTTTGACCGACTTCATGTTGGCCTTTACCTGCACGGCCTTCTTAAGCTGAATACCGGTCGAGACGAAGAAAATCTTCGAACCGCTATCGTTGATAATGTACTCCACTTGCTCAGCCGGCAGGGTCGCATACAACGAAACATTCACACCGCCAATAATCTGACCGGCAAAATCCGTAACCGCCCACTCATAGCGATTTTCACTCAGAATTGCGAAGCGGTCTCCTTTCTTCAGGCCCGCATCCATCATGTAAGCTGCAAGCGCGTACACATCCTTGGTGAATTTATCCCACTTAATTTCCTGGTAAGGTTCGTTAGAGCCGGGCTTAAAAGCATAAGCTGTTTTATTCTTTCCCTTCATTTTCAGGGAAAGCTCATAAAACAGCTCCGGAACGGTGTTGAAGTCAACTATGGTAGGCATATTCGGTCGGGTTTAGGTTCAAATAGTACTGTAAGGGGTAGCGCAGGATCAGCGGCGCCGGATTTTCCGTAACTTTTCAAGATACCTTAAAATGCGCTAAAAAGCTGATTTTACAAAATACGCAATCCGCCCGATAATCCTTGTTTTAAAGCCTGTAAAGCGCTTTTGTGGCATTAGTAATTACCGCGGTATGTTGTATTTTGAAATGCTGATATCAGCCGGAAATTCAAAAAGCCGGCTTTTGAAAGACATTGCACACCAAAGGCAACAGAGCGCACTTTCATTCCGGAACGCCCGGCAATTGGTCACCCTTTTTCAACCTAATGTTAGATACTGACCCTTACGAAACATGAGCCGCAGCACATCGCATTTTACCCGCAAAGCCTTCCTGAGCCCGCTGTTGAAGCATGTCCGCTCTGTGTTTTTTTGGGGAAAACTCCGTGGGCATCACTGTTTTTCGAGCCATTCAGCCGCTCCCAAACCTACGGCAAATCCCTTGCTTTTTTTATTTGCGCCCGAAAAATGAAAACTTATCCCAACACATGCACAAATCCGGATAAGCTTTTCTTAAATTCTTTCAACCCGCTTTCAAACCCAATTCAATAATAGTTATGGCAACACCCGCTTTACAGGAAACCATCAACGAAGTCAAAGAAATCTTCCGGGAGTACCTTAAAAACAACGGACACCGGCAAACCCCCGAGCGCTTTATGGTGCTCGAAGAAGTTTACAAAAGCGACGGACACTTCGACGCCGACGACATGTTTTTCAAAATGAAGGATACCGGCTACCGGGTTTCGCGGGCAACGGTGTACAACACGCTCGACCTCCTGGTTGAATGCGGACTCGTACAGCGGCATCAGTTCAGGCAAAATCAGTCCTACTATGAGCGGGCCTACGCCTACCGGCAGCACGATCACATCATCTGCGACGAATGCGGCGCCATCATGGAATTCTGCGACCCGCGCATCTTCGAAATCCAAAGCCTGATACAGCGCCTGCACGACTTCGACATCAGCGGACACTCCCTGCACTTCTACGGCAAATGCAACAACCCCGACACCTGCGACCGCAAACCCGATCTCAAGCTTAAGGAGCCGCGAAAGGAGTAAAGGGAGCTGTTTTTTGGGTCGCACACGATTTTAACCAACTACTTTCTGACTTGGGTTTGTTTTGCGGGTACTCAACAATTATTTGCCAAAGCACCTTATTTATTTCATCAGACAATTTCGTGATCAGCCTGTCCCCACTAACGCTGTTTGATCTTTAATACGCTACCTTGCAATACTTAAGCACTTTAGTAACCCATGATGTAAGGCCGACTTAAATAGCTCAACAGCTTTGATTTCCCTAATTTTTATCAAGCTTCATAGCTGAGCTGCGTAATTGTTTGCCTTTTTCGGTAATGCGGTACTGCTGCTTACTGCTTCGGGGTTTATCAGGAATTGTCAATTCAATTAATCCGGCATTTACTGCGGGTTGCAGATACGATTTTCGAAAATACTTTCTGTTTACAAGTTCAAGCATCTCCATTAATTCCTGACTATTATGAGTATCATCAATGACATTAAGAAGCTTTTCCACTTGGGGGGTAACATGGGGGGTAACATGGGGGGTAACATGGGGGGTGACTTGGGGGGTAACTTGCGTGGTGCTTGACTCTGTGACACGCTCCGAAGCAGGAAATTCCATCCTCAAAAAGTTCTCTGAAAAGTGAAAGCACGCTTTCCCGTAATACTCCAAAATACGGGGAACACCTGAACCAAGCTGTTCAACCATCTCAAGGTCTTTAAATACGCGCATTAGTTCTTTGTTTCGCGGAACGGAATAACCTTCAAAAAACTCATCCTTGCTAAGTCCTTCCGGTAGTGAGCCTGCCGATGTAATTTCAAAGCGGTCTGCAAAAATTTCGAATTTTGGAGCAATCTCGCGGGTGTAATCATTATGCACCATGGCGTTTATGATAGCTTCCCTAAGCGCAATTGCATTCCAAAGCCGCTGTTCGTTTCTTTCTTTTGGCGTTATAGTAGCGGCTGTACGGTTCTCAATTTCCATTTTGTTCAGAACGCTTTTGGTTGCCTTGATGATTGAACAGTAGCCGTATTCATTGTTTTCAATTAAGTCAACACGACTATTTCCACTGTACTTAGCAACTTTCACAGAAATATTGTTCTCATCAGCCAACAGATAGCCGGCGTAGTTTAGGAAGCCGTCTTCCGTTAGCAATTCAAGGTTTTTCCTGAACTGCTTATTGAGAGTCTTTTTCTTTTCATCATAGTAAATGCGCAGCTGCTCAAATCCTAAATCCTGACGATGGGAATTGATCTTTCCAATCGAATTACGCGTTCGCGATGAAAAGAGTTTATCAATCATAAATTGCGGCATTGGTTCGGCTGCCGTACCCATGCGTATATAGCAACCCTTTTCAGTCATACCGAATTTCTTCTTGAAATAAGGTTTTTCACTACCGCTCGCCACAATTATTCTGATGACATCTTTTCCATCTTGCTTTTCTGCAACCACGTCAAAAAGTCCCATAGCAGAAGGAGAAATATTATTCCTGATACGGTCTTTTATCTTGAGCGCATCGCCATCGGGATCCGAAAGACCGCAAACCTTACCGTCATTATCAATACCGATGTAGACATTACCCCCTTCCCGATAATTCAGGAAGGCGACAACCTCTTTCTCAAGGTCGAGGTCCTTTGTAAGTTGGGATTTATATTCTATGCGATTTGTTTCAGACATACCCTTGGGTAAAAGGTTTTTTAGTGATATATCATATTAGGGAGGTACGGTTAATGAAGCAAAATAAAATCCCATCACTCATCCTCCTCCCTGCCCAAAAAAGGATTGTAGCGCAGATGATCCGCCCATGCTTGCTCTTTTTTGGTATCATCATCGTTTGGGTCGAGGTGCAGCACTTTGATTTTTGGCGTACCGGGTTCGCCGGTGTCCCATAGCAGCACGCCCTCGCTGATGGTTCCTTTTCTGGTTTCTCCGATGATGCGGAGCGTCCCGATTTTTTCATGACGCAGAGTGACATCGGCACACAGGTAAGCATCCTTGTCATAAAAATAGTCATGTGCATCAATCACTACCGCTTCGCCGGGCCTGACTTCGGTGTGATCAAAATTCGGATGCGGTGCTTGAGGCTCAAATTCAGTCAGGCTGCTGAACTTGGGGATGGGCGTCCGGCAGACCCGGTCCAAAACAAACCCGCTGCCGTTCACGAAGTACACAGCGGTTTCATCATCAAGCGGATACCGGCCTTTTACGGCTTCATAATGCAGCCAAAATACCGGCTTTCTTTGCTCATCCGGATTTAGTTTTGGCAGAGGCGCCGATGAAAGGCGTTTAATCAGTTCATTCATGGCAGATTTCTTTTTAGTGAGAGTTTTTATTTCACTCATAAAATACCGGAGCAGAGTGACAGCGTATTGTCACCCAATTCTAAAGTCCGTACTCACTCCTAAAACTTTCATTCATCGAACGAAAGTCTTCAGGCGTTTTAAAAATATCCGGCCAAAACAAATGGGAATAGAACCAGTCCAGCTCAAACACATCATCATGCATCAGTGATAGTTCATTGATATGCCAGCTTAGATTTTCGTGGTAAATATCTTCCGGATCGTCCGGGTCATACAGGGTAAATTCGGCAGGAATATGATCTGCTTTATATCCCATCTGCTCACAATACTCAAGAATGATTAATTCGGAATCCGAAGGATAGTCGCCTTCATCATCCTCAGAACTCGCATGAAATTGCTGTGCAAGCTTTGATAATCTGGATTTAAAATTTTCAATAAGATTCATTTCATTAAATGCTTAGTTCATTAGTATCTATTGTAAGTATCTATTGTAAATAATCCGATTCTTTTGGTCATAGACTACTTCCAGCTAAAAACCTGTCCCCCCCATCCAGATTAAGCTATCTGTGCACGTTGATAATAGCATTATAAGCTCTTCAATAATAACATCATACAGGAACAGCTAATACTTAATCCTGCAATAATTTACCGCTTCATGCTTAGTCAATAGTACAAATCATAACAAACATTGGTTGTTAACAGGAGCGCTGATAGTTGAGTGCCGCGCTACCCCACCTCCGCTCTACTTTCAAACCCAAAGAAAACCCTATACAGCCCCGGCCCCTACCCAATTTTCGTTTGCTGAATAAACTTCTTTGAAGCCGAGCGCGAGCCAAGAAAGCCGAGAATTATGCCGAGCAGCACAAGCGCACCGCTGAGCCAGTACCATTCCCCAAGAGGCCAGGTAAGACGTTCAAGTTGCGGGAGCCATGCAGGCAGTCCGTAGGTAAAAATCAGCGCAACAATGCCCGTACCTAACAGTCCGCCGGTAAAGCCCTGCAGACTACCTTCCAGCATAAAGGGCCGCTTGATAAAACCGTTCGTCGCCCCTACCAGCTTCATTGCCCTGATGAGATCACGCTTGGCATAAATCGTGAGACGGATTGTATTAAATACCAGAATGAAAGCAATAAAACTGATGAAAAGCCCGAACAAGGAACCTGCTGCGATAAAAACGGTCAGCCGGTCTTCCAGCAGCTCCAGTCCCCGCTGATTAAAGCGCACTTCTTCTACCCCTCGCAATTCCCTGAGCTGATCTACCAGCACCACAATTTCCGCAGCACTAATGTCAGGCTTCACGCGGATCAGATAGCTTGCCGGCAGGAAGAGCACATCTCCGAAAAGCTCGCTTTCAGCACCAAACTCTTCCCGGAAACGATCCATCGCCGCTTCCCTGCTGATAAATACCGCTGTTTCTACCTCCTCTTGTGCCCGTATACTGATGCCAATCTCATTCATTTGACGGTCACTGAGGTCCGCCAGAAAAACTTCAACTTCAACCTGCTGCCTGAGCGCCTGCGCCAACTCGAAGGCGTTTGTGCTTACCCGGGCAAGTATCCCAACCAGCACCACAGCCAGCATTATGGCCAATACAGATGAAAAAGCCGACAGCCGTGCCCGCCTGAAACCAGCAAAACTTTCACGAAATACATAGCTTAAACTCATAAGCGGGCGCTGAAATACCGGAATTGATGTAATTGAAAAATCAGGGACAGAAACATATCCCCAAAATAAGACCAAAGAGCGTGTTTACCCACATCATTTGATACATTGTTTTTGGTATAGCGCAGCGTAAGATCGAGTAAAAAATGCCCCAAACGAATGAATTATCCGATCGATAATCAATTTTCAGCTGCTGTTTTTAAGATGGCTTTTTTACATCAACCAAAAATCATTGCTTTGGATGCGTGATATCTCTATAAAAAAACGTCCGCCTTCGCTTGGAAGACGGACGTTTGAAGATAGTGCATCCGGTCGGATGCATTTTGGAAATAAGCTGAGGGAGCTTTTTAGAAGCCCATGCCTCCGCCCATACCACCCATGCCGCCCATATCAGGGGCTGCAGGAGCTGCGTCTTTGTCGCTTGGCTTCTCAGAAATTACGGCCTCAGTTGTCAGGAGCAGGCCTGCAACGGATGCTGCATTCTCGAGGGCTGTACGGGACACCTTGGTTGGGTCAATAACACCAGTAGCAACCAGATCTTCGTACACTTCAGTGCGGGCATTGAAACCGAAGTTACCTTCGCCTTCTTTCACGCGCTGTACAACGATAGATCCTTCAAGGCCTGCGTTTGAAACGATGGTACGCAGTGGTGACTCGATGGCGCGGCGTACAATGTCTACTCCAAGTTTCACATCATCATTTTCACCTGTGATGCCATCCAGAGCTTTGAGCGTGCGGATGAATGCAACACCACCGCCAGGTACGATTCCTTCTTCAACAGCAGCGCGGGTAGCGTGCAGAGCATCTTCAACGCGGGCTTTCTTCTCTTTCATTTCGACTTCAGAAGCAGCACCGATGTAGAGAACCGCAACACCGCCGCTCAGCTTGGCAAGACGCTCCTGCAGTTTCTCACGGTCGTAGTCAGAGGTCGTGTTCTCGATTTGAGCCTTGATCTGATTGATGCGGGCTTTGATGTCATCCTGCTGACCTTTACCGTCAACAACAGTTGTGTTGTCTTTGTCGATGGTAATACGTGCAGCCTGACCGAGGTACTCGAGAGTAGCATTTTCAAGCTTGTAGCCGCGCTCTTCGCTGATAACGGTACCACCGGTGAGGATGGCGATATCTTCGAGCATGGCCTTACGACGATCGCCGAAGCCCGGAGCTTTAACAGCTGCGATTTTGAGGGTTCCGCGTAGCTTGTTCACTACAAGGGTAGCGAGTGCTTCGCCTTCGATGTCCTCTGCAATGATGAGGAGAGGCTTGCCGGTTTGGATGGCTTTTTCAAGCACCGGAAGCAGGTCTTTCATCGAAGAAATTTTCTTGTCGTAGATGAGGATGTAGGGATCATCAAGCTCAGCTACCATGCTGTCGCTGTTGGTAACAAAGTAGGGAGAGAGGTAACCACGGTCGAACTGCATACCTTCTACCGTCTCAAGGTAGGTTTCGGTACCTTTGGCTTCTTCAACGGTAATAACACCGTCTTTGCCAACTTTTTCCATTGCATCTGCAATGTGATTACCGATTTCCTCATCGCCGTTGGCAGAGATAGTACCTACCTGACGAATGCTTTCAATGCTGTCGCCTACCGGCTTGCTCAGGTTCTTGAGCTCGCTGACAACTACCTTAACCGCCTCGTCAATACCGCGCTTGAGGTCCATAGGATTGGCACCTGCGGTAACGTTTTTGAGACCATTTTGGATGATGGACTGCGCAAGAACGGTTGCAGTTGTTGTACCGTCGCCAGCATTGTCGTTGGTTTTGGAAGCAACTTCACGCACCATCTGTGCGCCCATGTTTTCAACTTTATCTTCGAGTTCAATTTCCTTGGCTACGGTTACACCATCTTTAGTGATGGTTGGCGCACCGAAAGATTTCTCGATGACAACATTGCGGCCGCGGGGACCGAGGGTCACTTTTACGGCATTGGCAAGTTTATCTACACCACGCTTCAGAGATTCGCGGGCTTCTACGTTATAATTGATGTTCTTTGACATAACTGTCTTTAGCTTTTGGTTTTATTTTAAGATTGGTTCATAAACCGGTTTCAACCGGCTGTGATGAAAAGCTTTGCTGAATCCCGGGCAATCAGCTCAGGATACCGAGGATGTCGCTTTCACGCATGATGAGGAGCTCGTCGCCATCAATGGTGAGTTCGGTACCGGCGTATTTGCCGTAAAGCACTTTGTCGCCTTCTTTGAGCGCCATCGCGATTTTATTACCGTTTTCATAACGGCCTTCGCCTACAGCTACAATAGTTCCACGTTGTGGCTTCTCTTTGGCTGTATCAGGTATAATGATGCCGCTTGAGGTTTTTTCCTCAGCAAGATCCGGCTTTACCAGAACACGGTCGGACAAAGGTTTGATTGATGCCATAATGAATAACTCCTTTTTGAGTTTTCTTTGTTTTTGGATGGTTAAGATTCTGATCGGCTTCCGGAAAGTGACGAAAGCCTTTTTTGTGTCGATGGTGCCTAAACAGAAAAAACCGTGCCAAACTTAGGCCTCGCCAAAGAAATTAAAATTGTCAGCCGTGACCTCTCTAATAGATTCAAATTGTCACGGTGCACGTCAGGCCCGTGACAAACTTGCAGAAAATGGTACCGCCTCATAAATCAATTAGCATTATGATTGAGTCATCTTCATTGAAGTTGATTGCAAATTATGCTCGATTTTACCCGCCTTGCACTACATCATAAGCATGAGACCTTCTGTAAGCCGACCACCTTCGAAGCTTCTTCATTGGATATTTGTGACTTGTTTTGACTTCTTAGAAGTGATTCGGTATTCAATCGAATTCACAAAAAAAAGCCCGCGTAAAGCCATCCTGGTACCCTTGCACAGCAGGCGCCCATAGTGTTCTAAGGCTCCTTACTTTTCCTGACTACACGTCTTCAGATCACTTTCACCTATTTAAAAAAGGGCGTCTGAATCACACAGGCCGGTTTTTATCAGCTTAAAAACCAAAAACCATGGGCTCTGAATAAAAAGAAAATTTAAGCTTGACATGTATTACTTTTAGCATATAGTTTTAAGCATGATTTTATCACACACCACATCAGCGACCCTTCATTTCGACATTTCATGTTGTTACATGCGAATGCAGATAGGGTTTGTCGCTGCCGTCGTGTGAGATAATTTGTTCTTTGAAGCATAATCTTATCAAGAAAGGCTGAGGGACAGGCCCTGTGACGCCTTAGCAACCGTTCCGGTAAAACCGGGAGTCAGGTGCTAATTCCTGCCCGATTGCTGCTTAGCGCGCAATCAGGGAAAGATGAGAAAGACTGGTTTCCGGTTTTTTGCATAAACCTTATGCAGCCCAAATCTTAAGCCTCTTCCGAATCTTTCCCGGGAGAGGCTTTTTTTATTTCTGCTTTTCCCGTTTTCGCGCCCGATGCATCATATATCACTTTTCATCATTCTTTCACCTGTTCAAGTTAACACATCTAATCCAACCTAAGCGAAAACAAGACTATGAGCAACCCAACCAAGCCCCGCAATTACCGTTTCGAAACCCTTCAGCTGCACGCCGGTCAGGAGCCGGACCCTACAACGGGCTCTCGCGCAGTTCCTATTTATCAGACCACTTCCTATCAGTTCAAAGATACTGAGCATGCAGCTACACTGTTTGCGCTCAAGGATTTTGGCAATATCTACACCCGCATCATGAACCCGACGACTGATGTATTCGAGAAGCGCATCGCTGCACTTGAAGGCGGCGTTGCCGCGGTTGCAACGGCTTCCGGTCAGGCCGCACAGTTTCTCGCCATCACAACGATTGCCCAAAAAGGCGACAATATTGTATCTACAAGCAATCTCTATGGCGGAACCTACAATCAGTTCAAAGTCTCCCTGCCGCGCCTCGGCATTGACGTGAAATTCGTGACCGAAGACGCCCCTGAAGCTTTTGAAGCCGCCATCGATGAAAACACCAAGGCGATTTACGTGGAATCGCTCGGAAACCCGAAAAACAACGTGCCCGATTTCGAAGCTCTCTCCTCTGTTGCGCGACGCAACGGTATTCCCCTAATCGTTGATAACACTTTTGGCGCCGGCGGTGCAATTGCGCGTCCGATCGACCATGGCGCAAACATCGTGGTTGAATCAGCAACCAAATGGATTGGCGGTCATGGCACGTCTGTAGGCGGCGTGCTGGTTGATGCCGGTAACTTCAACTGGGGCAACGGCAAATTCCCGCTCTTTTCGGAGCCCTCTCCCGGCTATCACGGTCTCAATTTCTGGGAAGTCTTTGGGGATGAAGGCCCCTTTGGAAACATTGCTTTCGCCATCCGTGCCCGCGTAGAAGGACTGCGCGACTTCGGCTCATCGCAATCACCTTTCAACAGCTTCCTGCTGCTTCAGGGACTTGAAACCCTCTCGCTTCGGGTAGAACGACACTGCGAAAATGCCATCAAACTCGCGCAATGGCTCAGGAATCAGGATGCTGTGAACTGGGTCAGCTATGCCGGGCTCGAAGACCATCCTTATCACGAAACCGCAAAGAAATATCTGCAGCCCAACCGCTTCGGTGCTGTGCTCACTTTTGGGGTGAAAGGCGGCTACGAGGCAGCAAAAGCCTTTATTGAGAACGTACAGCTTGCAAGCCATCTCGCGAACGTAGGCGACGCCAAAACGCTGGTGATTCATCCGGCTTCAACAACCCATCAACAGCTCTCTGCGGATGAACAGCTGGCAAGCGGCGTAACCGATGACCTCATCCGGGTTTCTGTAGGACTTGAGCACATCGACGACATCACCTTCGATTTCGCTGAAGCATTCGCCGCAGTCCCGGTCACGGCCTGAGCCTAAGCCTAAGCACACTTCTCCCTTTACCATCACCCTGAATCTGCTTTAACCCGTATTGATATGAATTACGCTGACTCCATCTACTCCCATCTGCTTGGCTTCGTGACAGAATCGGGCTTTCGGTTTACACAGCTCGATGTAGCCTGGAAATCCTGGGGGCGCCTCAATGAAGCCCGCGATAATGTAGTCGTGATTTGTCACGCCCTCACAGGGCATGCCAATGCGGAAGAATGGTTTTCCGGTTTGTTTACCGAAAACAGCATTCTCAACCCCGACGAACAATTCATTATTTGCATGAATGTGCCGGGCAGCTGCTACGGTTCAACCTCACCGCAGTCTGTTAACCCGGAAACAGGCCGCCGGTACGGCTCTGCATTTCCGGTGCTGACCATTCGGGATGTGGTGCGGGCACAGCAACTGGTTCTCGATCACATGCGGGTGAAACAGATTCAGCTGGTGATTGGCGGATCGATGGGCGGCATGCAGGCGCTCGAATTTGCTGCCATGGACAAGCGCGTGCAGTCTGCGGCAGTAATTGCTGCGGGTGCGCGACATGAAGCGTGGGCGATCGGCATCAGTGAAGCACAGCGTCAGGCGATTTACGCCGACAGCCGCTGGAAAGGCGGGGATTACGCGCCGGATGAGTCCCCGGTTCAGGGGCTCTCCGCTGCGCGATCCATGGCAATGCTCACTTACCGCGCACCACAGCAATTTTCCGAACGCTTCGGACGCAATCAGCGCGACGACCAAACCTTTCAGGTGGAAAGCTATCTGCGCTATCAGGGCGGGAAGCTCACACAACGCTTCGACCCGCTCAGTTATGTGCGCCTCACCCAAATGATGGATACGCACGACGCCGGACGCGGGCGCGGCGGACTCGACAAAGCATTGGCGGCCATCCAAATCCCGGTACTGGTCGTGGGCATTGATTCCGATTTGCTGTACCCCGTTGCCGAACAGCGCGCACTCGCACAAAAGCTGCCCAACAGCTTCTATCGCGAGATCCGCTCCGAATACGGACACGACGCTTTCCTGATTGAATTCAGGCAGCTCAACAATCTGCTGCTTGAATTTCGGCATCACATCAAACACCGCGCCGCCTGAAGAGAAGCGAAAGACCCGCCCCCTGTAAACCCAAGCTAATTTTCTGACCTAAAACACCTGATGAAAGCACTCAAACTGAAGCACCCGGCACAAGAAGTGACCGGCACCTTCCGCCTTGAAAACCTTGGCCCTTCCTTTTTTGAAGCGGCACCTGCTGAGAATCCGCTGCTGGATGTTTTTATTGCCGGTATCGGAACCGTTGGTAGCGAGCTGTTACGGCAACTCGAGCCCGGCGGCCCCCTCTCTGAAGACTTCCACCTGATCGGCTTTTGTAACAGCAAACTCGCGCTCATTCACGAAGAAGGCGTGCAGCAAGCCTCATTTGTGAATCGCATCTCCGGTCAGCGCCCTGTTACGCCCACCCGCTGGCCCTCGATTGTGGCACAACTCATTCGCCATCGCGAAAAAAGCGGTCGCGGGCTGCTGTTTGTGGACGCGACCGGCAGCCGCGAAGTCGCCCTGCTGTACCTGCGCCTGCTCAATGCCGGCGTGCACGTTGTAACGCCGAGTAAAATTGCCAATACCATGCCGCAGCACTTTTTCGATCAGCTCGTTGCACCGCGCGAAAACGGCGCCCTTTTTCGCTATGAAGCTGCGGCGGGTGCCGGGCTGCCCATCGTGAACACCATCAGCACCATGGTGCAAAACGGAGACACCGTGCTTCGTATTTCGGGGGTACTTTCCGGAACCATGACCTACCTTTTCGGAGAGCTGGAAAAAGGCGTGCCGTTTAGCGAAGCCGTTCGCAAGGCCTACGATGAAGGCTATACCGAGCCTGATCCTCGGGACGATCTGTCCGGTGAAGACGTAGCCCGCAAATGCCTGATTCTGGCCCGTACTGCGGGCATTCGCATGGAGCGCGACGCCTTCACCGCCGAAGATCAGACACCGGAAGACCTGCGACACGCGCCGCTCGGGGCCTTCTTCGACGGCCTTTCGGCCTACGATGAGCTTTGGAAAAAGCGGGTCGAAGAAGCCCGGGCCGAAGGAAAAGTTCTCCGCTATGTCGGCACCATCACGCCTGAGAAAATTGAAGTCGGTGTGCGTGCCGTGCCTGCAGAATCTCCTATAGGAACCTTGCGGGGTGCCGACAACCTGATCTCCATCCGCAGCCGATACTATCAGCGCTCGCCCGTCACCATTCAGGGTCCTGGTGCCGGCAGCGAAGTCACGGCGCAGGGTGTTCTCGCAGACATGCGCAGGATCGCCGATCAGCTCAGCCGCAATACAGCCACCGGTTCCTGATATCAGTCAGCCATAGCGCCGGTCTTACTGCGCCAGCGACCAACTTTACACAAACAAGAACCTAAACCGGAAACGGACAAATCCGGCTGATAAATTTTACGCAGCACTTTCATTTGGAGCGCTTCCCCATTATATTTGGAATCTTCCAAAAAGCGCCGGCGTGGCGGAATTGGTAGACGCGCACGACTCAAACTCGTGTTCCGAAAGGAGTATCGGTTCGACTCCGATCGCCGGTACAAAAGCCCTGTAAGTCTCTGATTTGCAGGGCTTTTTAGTTGTATCATCTTCCACAGCGACATCAGGCCTGAACATTAATGCCGCCATGATAAGCGCAATGTTCAGCACAAAAAAACGTACATCAGGCAGATCAGTCGGAGCATAATGCGCAGCCAAGTCCTGCTTTTCTTTTTTTTGGGGGAAACTCCGTGGGCATCACTGTTTTTCGAAACATGGCTAAGATCCCAAACCTACGGCAAATGCCTTGCTTTTGATGTTCGCGCTTTTCCTATTAGACAGATCTCATCAAAAAATGGGCAGCCCTTTTCTTAGCGACATTCCGCAATGCGCTTAATTTTGATGTAGCTTTCTGGCTTGTTTGAACAAAAGTTAGCCCGCATTATTCACAATCAAACAGTATTTATTTGCTAAATGTATGTTTAAATTTGGCTTAGCGAAAGACACTTGCGGCTCAGATTTGAGTGTGGTGTAAGACTGCGAAATTTCCCCGCTGGCTGCGTTGAAGCTGAAAACTCATGCTCAGGATACTTAGGTACCCTTCCGCTGAGTTTTCCGCTTCGCCTTGCCAGCAAGAAAATTTCTTGGTGAATAATGCGAGTTAGAGCAAGGAAACATTCTGTCGGGCTTATTCCCCAAGCACTGATAAAGCCGGAATGAAAAAGCTGCATTATTTCACCCGTTTCTTACGAATTACTCCCCCAAAAACCACGGGCTTTATCTTTGATTTGGGGGCTCATGAACTGTCACGAAAAACAGTGCTGTTCACGGGATTTCACCCAAAAAAAACAGTGTAATTACAAATCGGTTTTTTGGTCTGAGCGACCCTGCCTGTTTCCACTGTTTTTGTGAAGGTTGCCCCCCCCCTGCAAATTATCGCCAATTGACTATTTTATAAGTGCGATTAAGATAACATGGTACATTCTTATCAGCTCCGAAAACAAAGCCTTGCCGCTTCATTACTACAGATCAAAGACGAGCACGTCATCATCATAGCGCGCGGCAACTACGCGCAGGGTTCCGCCCGGACCGCTTATGATCTGCACGCCCCGCAGCTGCCCCCAAACATCGAAGCCGCTTGCATGCGAATCCTGAACAGCTTGCCATCAAACAGGAGCTCCGCGAGAACGTCGTGAATGTGGTACGCTGGCTTACCCTATAAAAAAATGCCTCAGTTCATCAATAGTTGGTGACTCACTTAGTGCCTCACCTCAGGTACTTTCAGTTTACCGGCACTTTTTCATACAGGACGATTCCGACGCGCTTAATATGTTCTTTCAGCGCTTCATTTGAAATATCCTGATAAATGGAAAGGTCAAATTTGTACGGCAGCAACAAGTCGTCGAGTTCGAAGGTAATATCAGAAAGAATGCCTAAATCGATATCTTCCCCGATGAGCGTCAGGTCAATATCAGAAGCCGGTTGATAGTTTCCCATAGCTCTTGATCCATAGAGAATAACCCGCTCTATATCAGGATATTTAAAAAAAACGCTCCGAATGTCATGCCATTCTTCGGAAGTGAGTCCTGTTGTTTGGTTCACAAGCCTTCCTCTGTGTTTCCATCTATTTTTGTCAGCATTTTATGCTCAAATTCCACAAAAGCGGGGTAATATAGGGTGATGATTTTGGTAAAGATCTTATCGGCTGTTTCTTTGTTGTATGTATGTGAACTCAGGTTGCGGCTCAGAATCATTTCCATCCAAACTTTTCCGTCGCTTATCAATTTGAGCTGATAAGCTTCCCTTACTGCGTCGCGGCTCCCGCCAAGGTCCCTTATTCCCTGATAAATGGCCTAATCCTTCATCACCTTCCACGCCAGCTCGTGCGTGTATTCAAACCGCTGAATGAGAGACTCCTTAATCATTTCATCGAGCAAGACCGCTCCCCCTTCTTCTGTATGTTGAAGAGTGTACTCATGTTCAATAAAATCAACAGATTCCGAAAGCTTACCTAAAGCAAGTTGATAATTCGCGAACCGTTGTTCCCAGCGGATGTCCTGTGTCATAAAAAAAATAATTATCAGGCAGTAAAGACATGTCATCTTTCAGCCTGCGAGTGAGAGAAGTCCAACAGGCGATTAGTAGCAATTAAATCAGTTTACCATTTATGTCCAAAAAAACTTGTTTGACTCCTCAGTTTTGACAAATCACTCCACTTCAAAAACCAAAACGTCATCATCATAGCGCGCGGCAACTACGCGCAAGGTTCCGCCCGGACCGCTGATGATCTGCACGCCCCGCAGCTGCCCCCAAACATCGAAGCCGCTTGCATGCGCAGGATAGGAGACCAGTTTTTCCTGAGCGGCATCATAACGCAACAGGGTTCCGCGAAGGGCGTCGTAAGGTCCCTGCTGCGGACGTACCTCAAACAGATTGCCGCCGAGCAAAACCTCGGCCCGCCCGTCGCCCGTCAGGTCTGCGGCACCGATTCCGAAAACCGGGCCGAACTGCGCACGCAGCGGCAGCCGCTCCGCACGAAATCCCGCTTCACCTTCATTGATAAAAATCATGCTTCCCAGCTCCGCAGCTTCCAGCAAAATTGCGGCCTCCAGCTCTTCAGGCGTAAAAATATCCGTCACTTCCTGCCCTCCATAGCTTGCATAATCCGGATACTTTTCTGCCAGTCCCGGTACTTCCTCCAGCAAATCGTGACGAAGTATCAGCGGGAAAACACCTTCAGGCTGATTCATCGCCAGAATCTGATTAACGATACCATCCTGCGCAAAATCACCGACCCACATGCGCTGCGACCGCTCCGGACTGCCCCGTAACAGGCTGTTCAGTCCGTGATTGCCACCGATAATATCCAGCCTGCCGTTGCCGGTGACATCCGCCAGCTTCACGCTGTACCAGATACCGGAATAAGCCGATAACCCAAGCTCCGCGCTGATATCATGCCAGCTTTCACCCTGCCGCGCAAATACTTTGGGATGCATGTACTCGCCCACAACTACCAGCTCGGGCTGACCATCACCCGTGAGATCCCCTGCCGCCGCATCGGTTATCATGCCAATGCCCGTGAGTTCCGGCATGAACTGCGCCGTCACATCCCTGAACTGTCCGGTGCCATCTCCCTCCAGGAGATAAGCGTCTGCGGGTACGCCTATCGCGAAGGGTCTCAGGCGGGTGCCCACAAACAGATCATGATGCCCGTTTCCTGTAAAGTCAGCCGCAACGGCAACAGAGCCGGACACAAGCCGGGCAGGCAGCGGCAGCGGCTGACCGCTGTGTTCCCACTGTCCGTTACCCCGGTTCAGGTACAGCCGGTCCAAAAGGGCAGCGGAAGCTGAGCCGTGACTGTTCCCGCCGCTGACCACATACAAATCCTGAAGACCGTTGCCGGTTGCGTCAAAAAATACGCAGGCTATATCTTCCGAAGACCGGTGTGCCGCGAACACATCCGCAGCCGTCTTCGTGAAGCGGCCGTCATCACCCTGTACAAACAACCCGCCGGCCTGATTCCTTGCGCCGCCCACGTACACATCATCGAGTCCGTTACCGCTCACATCCGCTGTACACAGGGCCGGGCCTTCGGTCGATCGCATCTGATATTGCATGCGGTCACGTGAAAAATCAGAAAACCGAAACCGCTCATGTCTGAAATCAAGGCCGCTGTTTTCCGATACGCGTAATTTTACGGAAGGAAGGCTGCGCGCATCCCCTTCAAAAGTGGCAGGCCCGGGCTGCGGTGCGCTGCGTGCTTCTGACTGTTGCTGAGAGAGTGAAAGGCGTGCCGGAACTTCGAGATCATCCACCCGGCTTGTCCGACCGTCCGGCCAACGCACGATCAGAGAGTCAATACGGCTTAGCTCCCCGAGCCCTACAAAAAAGCCCGGCTCTACACTCGACTGAAAACCCCGCTGCAGAAAATGCTCGCGGAACCAGTGCTGACCGCCGCCCCACACCTGAAGCTGTGCCCCAATAGCCTGCGTGTTTGGCGCCTCACCTTCCAGATCAATCCGAAGCCAGCTCCGCTCCGGATATAATTCCAGTGTCCGGTTCCGGTAAATCCGCGATGGATGATTCACATTACTGATCACCAGATCGAGCGCGCCGTTTCCGGTAAGATCCACCCATGCCGCCCCGCTTGAAAAGGTGGGCTCCCCCAGTCCCCATGCCTCGGTGATGTCCTCAAAATTCAGGCTGCCATTGTTGGCAAACATCACGTTCCGCACCTTCTGTGAAGGAATCAGATCTATGAGCTGCTGAAAATCAACGCCTTCCTGCCGGATGACCGCCCGCATGGTTTCCTGATCGGAGATCTCCCCAAGGTAGTCCACATTGGTGATGTCCTGCACGAGTCCGTTGGTCACCAGAATATCATTAAACCCGTTGTGATCGAAATCGGCCAGAAGTACGGCCCAGCTCCAGTCGGTTGGTTCCGTGCCCGTCAGCCGGCTTACTTCTTTAAAGTGCGTACCGTTCTGATTCAGGTGCAGCACATTGCGCGTAAACTGATGCCCGTACCCCCATTCAACTTTCTCCTGATAGCGGCCCCAGTCTTCAAAAAGGGTTACGGTTTTGATCCGCTCATCTTTGAACGGAAGCATGTCTGATACGTAAATATCGGGCCACCCATTGTTGTTCAGGTCGGCGATGTCGGATCCCATTGAAGCCGCACTCATACTGCGAATCACCCGCTCGTCCCCTGCAACTTCGGTGAAGGTGCCGTCGCCGTTGTTCATGTAGATGTAATCGCGTTCAAAAAAATCGTTGGCCACAAAAATATCCGGCAGGCCGTTGCGGTTCAGGTCGGAAATGGCCGCACTCAGCGCAAACCCGATAATGCTGCTCAGAATACCGGCTTCTTCCGTCACATCCCGGAAAAATCCGCCTTCATTCCGGAACAGCCGGTCGCCCCCCAAAAAGTCGCGCTCGAACCGCTGATTGTTGCTCAGGTCAAAACCGGAAATAGCCTCATCTTCATTGTTGATCAGGAACATATCGAGCTGACCGTCACCGTCATAATCGAAGAAGTAGGCCTGAATGCCATAACCCGGATCATCGAGTCCAAATACTGCGGCCTTTTCGGTGAAAGTGCCGTCACCGTTGTTGATGAACAGCTCGTTGCGGGCGTCGTCGAGTTTTCCGGAATTGGTTACATAGATATCGAGCAAACCGTTTCCGTTGATATCTGCTAAAGCCGCCGCCGTTGACCAGCGGCGCGTACCGGCTACGCCTGCTTCTTCGGTTACATCCAGAAAGCGGTAATCGCCCTGATTAAAGTAAAGCCGGTTGGGTCCCATATTGCTGATGAAGTACAAATCCGGCAACCCGTTCCCGCTCAGGTCGCCGACCGCCACACCACCGCCATCGTAGAAATTGCGGTAGGTGTAAATGTTGAAATTCGGCAAAAACTCCAGCCTGTTCTCAAAATCCACACCCGTCCGCTCCGGGCTAAGCCACTCGAACAGGGGCTCCGGGGTATCATGACCAACCTCTCCCGAACAGGATACAATGTAGGTTAAAGCCAATATCAGGAGAATTTTTGGATAAATTGAAGCTAAGAAAGCAAGCGGACGACCAATCATTTATTATTGAATTTTGGTGTAAGGCTATAAATGAACAATGGAAATTATTGAGCTGTGGGGAAGATTATTTTTTGAATCCTAAGCATCCTTTGGGATATGTTTCCGCCCTTATCTACCCTCCGGAATATCAGCATCAACTGTCAGGTCGCGGAATACGGCTCTGACCCACATGTCGTCCCGGCGCCAGACTGAAATGGCGCGGTTGCCGCGGACGCTGAACCAGCCTTCGCGGTCGGCTTCCGGCAAAAACATCCAGTGAAAATCCTGTCCGTACACCTGTGCAAAGTGCTGTGCGAGCTCTGTTGCGAGCGAATCCGAAAATCGGTTTTGATTCCAGGGAGCCCAGTCCCGGTAGTGAATATCAAGCGGAAGCCGGGATATTTTTCCGTCTTCAAAATCGGGAAAAAATTCGATGTAGGCTTCAAAAGGGAGCCAGTCCCGATTGGTATATTCCACCTTAGTGAGCCCGGTAATAATACCCTCACGGTTCATTTCCCAGCTTGAAGTCTGAAAATCCTGTCTCGTCATTCCGAAGTGATACCCCAGGAAGAGCGTGTCATGTCTTTCGCCCGAGTCAAGGCCTTTCTCTATCAGCGATTCATAGGTGACGGGCTGCTGTTCTGAACAGGCATGAAGAGCTGCAAGTCCCGCGATAAGGACTATAAAAAGAAGAAGTGTTTTGTTGGGAACAGGCATATTGTTTGAGGAGCTGTGTAAAGAAAAAGTTCAGGGTGAAGGGTCCGCAGGCGGTTGAACCTGCCGGAAGATTTGGGGTGTATCCCCCCGCCGGACCATCAATAGTCTTGCAGGATCACGGGAATCATTGGCAGGATACAGCACTGCCGCGCGCAGTTCACCTGGTACATCCAGACCGAGTTGTCTTGCGGGAATACTTTGGAGGCAGTCACAATCCTCTTCATAAAAAAGTATAGTGGGTTCAAGCGCATCATATTTGCCGGTTTGTGGCTTTACATCGTAAAGATTACCGCCGAGTATCAACTCTGTGCGACTATTACCAGTGAAATCGCCGGCAGCAATCGCATATACGGGCGCGAGCTGCGCGGCAAAAGGAAGCGGGACAGCTTCAAAGCCGTTGCCGTTTTTGCGGAACCAAAGCGATTCAAGGGTGCTGACTTCATGAACCCGCTGCCGCTGAGACGGAATATCGCGCAGTACATCCTGCAAAGACGCGGCTGCAAACTCCGCGTGCGTCGGATAGCGGGACCGGTATGCCGGGGCAGCGGACATGAAGTCGGGTCGCAGCACCATTGGAAAATATGTGCCCTGCTTATCGGGCATGGCAATCAGATGATCGAGCAAGCCATTTCCGTCGAGATCTGTCACAACCATGCGTACCGGTTCTTCCGCTGTTGCGCGAAATACCGAGTTCAAACCGTGATTACCGGCGATTAGACTCTTCTGCCCGTCCCCGGTAAGATCTGCAGCAATGAGTGAAGTCCACCAGCCGGTATAGCGGTCAAGGCCCAGCATTTCCGTGATCTCACTGAAGCGATTGCCTTCAGACTGAAATACCCGAACCGGGCCCCACTCTTCTGCGATTGCAAGCTCATTTACTCCGTCACCTGTAAGGTCGGCCCAGACCGCAGCTGTTACCATACCGGCCTCACGCAGTTCCGGAAGCCAGTCGGCGGTTACATCCCGAAAGCGTCCATCACCTTCATTTTCGAGTAAATATGAGGCTGCAGGCATGCCGTAGGCAAACAAACGGTAGCGGGTGCCGACAAATAAATCCTTCAGGCCGTTTCCGGTGAAGTCATGCGAACGTACTACGGACCCGGACTCAAATCGGCCCGATGCGGGCAGCATTTGGTCAGACAGGGTGAAATTGCCGCGACCATCATTAAGATAAAAGCGGTCGCGCAAACCGGATGAGGTTGCCGAAAAGGAAGCGCCACCGCTTACCACATAGAGATCATCAGCACCATTACCGGTTGCATCAAAAAAGACACAGTCGGTATCTTCGGCCTGCCGCTGCGCTTCAAAAAGTTCGGGCTGCAACAGCATTAGCTGCCCGGCAACACCTTCTCTGAACAGACGACCTGCCTGATTACGGGCACCACCAATATAAAATACCGGTTCGCCCGTGGCGTCAAGTTGCCCGGCACAGGTTGCCGGTCCTTCCGTTGACCGCATTTTGAACAGTAATTGCTCACGCCCAAAATCACTATACGGAAATGGCTCATGGGCCCCGGTAAAAGCCGCTGAAGCTTCAGGACTATTATCCCATGTTTTGGACTGTTGCGCTGCCATGACCGCTTGTCCCGGATTGCGGGCACGCATGGGCTCTGGCGCAGGCTGCGTGGTACTGTCAGACTCTTGCAGAAGTATACGGGAAGGCAGTGCGATATTTTGCTTACGACTCGTACGACCATCGGGCCAGCGTAAAATCAGGGAATCAAGCTGTACTGTTTCACCGGTTCCCACAAACAAGCCGGGCTCAACGGAAGATTGAAAACCACGCTGCAGGCTGTGCTCACGGTACCAGTACCTATCGCCGGCATAAACATGGAGCTGCGCACCTAACGCGTGCGTATTGGGGGACTCCCCTTGCAGATCGACCCTAAGAAAAGTGCGCTCAGGCTCAAGCTCCCGAATCCGGTTGCGGTAAATCATAGGCGGACCATTCACATTGCTGACCACCAAATCGAGCGCCCCGTCTCCGTTCAGGTCTGCCCAGGCAGCTCCGGTAGAAAAAGCCGGGTGATCAAGCCCCCATAGCCGGGTTACTTCTTCAAAATGCAGTTCGCCCTGATTGGCGAAAAGCATGTTGCGCACCGGCACCGAGCTCATTTCGCCAAGAAGATTCAGAATTACATTTTCTTCCCCCGCCTGTATCATCTCCCGGATGCGCGCGGGGTTGGCAACAAGCTCGATGTAATCCTGATCCAGCAAGTCATTGTAAATGCCATTGGCCACGAACACATCCTGATACCCGTTAAGGTTGAAGTCAGCCATAAGTGCAGCCCAGCTCCACTCTGTAGCTTCCATACCGGTCATGCGACCGATTTCTGCAAAGCGCCCGTCTCCTCTGTTCAGCTGAAGCGTATTCCGGGTGTATTTGTAATGAAAGCCGCGTTCATAGTTTTGCAGATACTCCCCCCGGCTTTCTATGGTCATCTTCGAGCGCAGGCGCTCCTGCCCGACGGGTCGCATGTCTGTTACATACATCTCGGGCCAGCCATCATTGTTCAGGTCAGCTATGTCCGTACCCATCGAACTGAAGCTGATTGAGGGGAGTAACTCTTCAAGACTTTCGGTAAACGTGCCGTCGCCGTTGTTGAGATAGAGATAATCCCGCTCGAAGAAATCGTTAGCGACATACAGATCAGGCAGCCCGTTACGATTGATGTCTGCCGCGACGGCACTGAGCCCAAAGCCAATTGCGCTGCTGTAAAGGCCGGCTTCCTGTGTCACATCACGGAAATAGCCGCCCTCATTGCGATATAACTTAGACGCTCCGAGCGGATCAGGTATATCTCGTGCAGCTGCGGTTATGCCTGCAAAACTTTCCATGTTGTGGAAAGAATTGCTGATGAGATAAAGATCCGGCAATCCGTCCCCGTCATAATCAAAGAAAACGGCATGTGTGGACAGGCCAATATCTGCAACACCCCAGGCTTCTGCCTGTTCGGTGAAGGTAAGGTCTCCGTTGTTGATATAAAGGCGGTTTGCCCGATCTTTGCCCCCCTCGGGTCCGGAACGTGCTACGAAAATATCGAGAAGACCGTTGCCGTTCACATCCGCGAAACTTACGCCGGTACTCCAGTAGTCATCGGAACGCAGCCCTGCCTGCTCCGTCACATCCTCAAAAACAAAATCACCGTGATTAATATACAAGCGGTTGGAAACCATGTTTCCGGTGAAAAATAAATCCGGTAAACCGTTGCCTGAGAGGTCGCCGGCCGCTACCCCCCCTCCGTTATAAAAATTGCGGAAGATGTACATATTAAAGTCTTCCGTTGGGAACAGCGTGTTTTGAAAATCGATCCCGATGGCAGCCGGATTCAGTTTTTCAAACTGCGCGGTATGTGGCGATTCATCACTGCAGCTGCTTAGTATAAGCTGCACCAGTAAAAGCGCACAAATATACGCGAAGCCTCCCGGTGATTTTTTAAATACCATAGCGCAGGACCTAAACAGGCCTGTTTATCAAAATGAACAGTATCCGTTGAATTGTTTTGTCTTAGTATACTAAACAGCTGTATAAAAAGAGAAAGGAAACGCAGCGTAAAACCACGTTTCCTTTCATCAGTTACATCAGAACTTTACACATAAGCGCAAAGCTATTTTAATAAGGATTACCGCTTAGTAACCAGGATTCTGTGTAAGATTAGGATTTGCAGCAATCTGATTGAACGGAATCGGGAAAACATTTCTGAAGGCTTCAGAAACTTCTTTTTCCCACCAGGCGTCGTTGAAACGTGTTTCACCCTGATGTCCGGCAAAACGAATCTGATCCTGACGTCTCCAGATTTCCGTGTAGAGCTCACGACCCCGCTCAGCAAGGAGCTTATCATCATCAAGGGTTGCAAAGGCAGCAACACCGGCACGGTCACGAATCTGATTGATATTCATGAGTGCATCTGAAATGTTCCCCTGACGGTACTGAGCTTCCGCAAGCGAAAGAATGGCATCTGCAAAGCGGAATACAGGAAAGTCGTTATCAAGTTCCGGTGTTGCACCGATGGCATACTCAAACTTGTTGAAACGAACGCCCTGCTGACGCGAAATAGCGCCTGTCATGCGGATAGCGTCAATTTCGGGCGTAAGCACGATATGGTGACCGGGTCCGATTTCGTCATCGATCAGAGGGTTACCGCCAATGTCAAACTGTGGGCCTTCAAGGAAGCCCTGACGGCGTACATCATCTTCTTCAAACGACTCGTAAAAAGCCTGAAGGCTTGTATAGCCATTCCAGGGCTGATCCTGGAAGTTGAAGGTTTGCTGATGTGCATAATGCAGCGTCATCTTGTGCATGTTGAAACCGGGCAGGAACACTGAATCATAAGGAATCGCAAAGATGGTTTCTGTAGAACCTGAGTTGTTTGTGGCAAAGTTATCAAAGAAGTTTGCCATCAAAGCAAAGTTTCCGGAATCAACAATCTCCTGAAACTGTGTTTCAGCGTCAGCCCATCGGGCTGTACCTGTATATGTTTCTGCATTCAGGTAGAGCTTGCCAAGAAGGAAATGTGCGGCGTATTTGTTGAAACGTCCATAGCTACCGCGTGGATCATCTGAGATGAGATCAACGGTTGCAAGCAACTCCGATTCAACAAAATCAAACACCTGCTGACGGCCTGCCTGAAAATCAGGATTGTTTGCAGGTTGTTCAGGCGTATTGGCGAAGTCATCGATGATTGGTACGTTGCCAAAGTTGTCGAGCAGGAAGTAGTAGTAGAATGCTCTCATGGCACGAAGCTCAGCAATGAAAGCTTCTGCAAGCTCAGGATCCGCTGTACCAGCTTCAACTGCGCTTTCAAACTGGAAAATCAGCCGGTTGGTATTGCTTACACCGGAAAACAGGAAGTTCCAGGAACCGTTGGTAGGACCATGCTCGCTGTCAATAGTGTGGCGATGTGCCTGCACCCAAATACCACCGTCATCCCAGTCAGCACCCTTAACAGGGATTGCAGCTTCATCAGACGAAACGATATTGAGCGCAAACAGCCCGCCGTGGTTTTGCCAGGCAGCAAGCGTGGTGTACGCATCTCCAAGCGCTGCAATGAATTCCTCTTCTGTTTGGAAGAAGGTTTCATCAGTCAGTTCGCTCGGGATATTTTCGGTAAGGTCTGTACATGCAAAGCCGAACCAAACAGCCAGTACACTTATCGAAAATGTTTTAAGAAAAGATGATTTATTCATAGTGATTGTACTTCTTTATAATTATTAGAATCCGAGACTTACGCCAAATACGAATGACCTTTGTGTAAACCACTGATCACGGCGTTCAATTCCCGGAGCGAGCGGATTTGGCGCACCTGCACGACTTGCATTATCCGTATTACCGGTATCAGCAAAACGAACGTCAGGATCTACCCCTGAATAGTTTGTGAGGGTAAGCAGGTTGTTTGCAGCTGCATAAATACGCAGGCTTCTGAACACAGACTCAGGAGAAGTCGGTACAGTGTAACCGATGGTTACGTTCTCGAGACGGAAGAAAGAGGCGTCCTCCACCTGGAAACTGGAAAACTGCGGCGACTCCACCAGCTCAGGAATATCGAGCGTGCTTCTCATCACATTACGGGAGGTAATGAAGAAAGCATTACGGTGGAAAATGTCGAAGCTGTTTACCATATCATGACCGAAAGCACCGCGCCAGAACATGCTGAAATCCCAGTTGTTGTAGCGAACATTGTTGGTCCAGCTCAGTTCGAAATCAGGAAGACCATTTCCGATAACCTGACGGGAGGCATCACCGAGGGCACGCATGCCATCTGTATCGAGCTCTTCACCGTCTGGTGTGAGGAACAACCACTCGCCATTCTCACCAATGCGGGAGAATTTCCAGCCCCAGATGTCACCAATTTTGCGGCCTTCGTCTACACGAATCATAGGCGTATCGTTGAGACCGGGCGCACCTACGTTTGCAATAGTCTGGCGACCAGCGGCATAACGCTCAAGCGTAGAGGTGTTGGTGGCAAATGTAATGCCTGTGGTCCAGGTCAGGTCGCGGCTGCGGATGGCATCATAGCTAACAGCTGCTTCAAAACCGTTGTTTGAAACCTCAGCGGCGTTGATCCATGTAGTCGGAGCCTGATTTGGCGGAACAGGAACATTGATTTCGAGAAGAAGGTCATCCGTTGTGCTGCGATAGTAATCCAATGAACCGCGAAGACGGGCATCAAGGAAAGCAAAATCGACACCGGCGTTAAGCTCGCGCTTAACTTCCCATTTGAGATCCGGGTTGGCGTTCGTAACAGGTCCGATTGAAGGGACGAAATTTCCGTCAACCAGGAATGCTGAACCTGAGCTGAAGCGCTGCTGCGAAAGACCGTTGAACGGCGCATCTGTACCGGTCTCACCGTAGCTGACACGTGCTTTAAGCTGATCAACTCCTTCAATGCTGACAAGATTAGTGATTTCAAGACCACCGCTTACGGCGAAGAATGTACCCCATTTGTTGTCAACACCGAAGCGTGAAGAACCTTCACGACGAACAGCTGCAGACAGGAAGTAGGTATCATCAATCACGAAGTTGGTACGACCAAAGAAACCGATGAGGCGGTTTTCATTGCGGAATGTGCTTACCGTACCTTCGCCCCGGCCAAATTCACGGGCTTCGAAGATGTTGTTCCAGCCGAAGCTGTCGTTGATAAAATCACCGCCTTCAGCGAAGAAAACATCATCCTGAAAGTCCTGCCAGGAATAGCCTGTTGTTGCTTCAAAACGGACGTTGCCGAAAGAGCGGTCATAGTTCAGAACACCTTCAAAGAGGTCATTGCGGGAATCGAATGATTCACGGATAGCTAAACCATTACGTCCGGCACCACGGAAAAGAGCTGTCTTTTCATAATATTCTCCGTACAGACGGCTGAAAGACTGACGCGCATAGAAAAGAGAACCGGAAAGACCGGGCACATAATCATCAAACATGTACTCGGCGCGGAAACCAAGGTTCATTCTTGTTGACTCAGCCTCAAGCGTAGATTGCTCGTTGATAGCAACCGGATTGAAGTAATCGAAGAATGTTTGCTGGAAGAATGATCCGTCTGCATTCCTGATGGGAGCTGTTGGGTTAAACAGCGCTGCATAGCGGAAAACCTCACCTAATCCGATTTTCTCATCACGATCAGTGACTGCAACAGTTGTGTTCAGACGCAAACGATTGTTTAGTGCGCGATGCGTCAGATTTAAACGTGTGTTCAGCTGCTGACGACCGGAGCCGATCTGAATAGACTGAATATCACGGTATGAACCGGACACAGAATAGGTCGTTTGATTATTTCCACCGGAAATGTTCAGGCTATGCGTTTGCGTGACACCTGTTTGGGTAACTTCATCAAACCAGTTGGTTTCGTTGCCCAAATCGTTTGGCAGTGCATCGGGATCAGCAGATACGAAATTGCGGTACTGCTCAGCTGATAACACTTCGAGTTTATTACCAACAGTGGAGATTGAAACCTGACCGGTATATTGTACACTGATAGGCTGATCACCTACACCAGAGCGGGTTGTTACAAGAATTACACCATTTGCTCCACGGGTTCCGTAAATAGCGGCTGCAGAAGCATCTTTCAGGACGGTCATTGACTCAATATCATTAGGATCGACCGTATTGAGATCTGCACCGGCAATACCATCAATTACAACAAGAGGTGACTGATTGGCACCAAGAGTTGACAGACCACGCAGGCGGATATCGAAATCAGCATTCGGGTCGCCACCCGGACGGGATACTGACAAACCTGCCACCTTACCCTGAAGGAGCTGCTGCGAGTCATTGATGTTGCCGCTTTGGAAATCAGCAGCTGTAATGGTTGATACAGCACTGGTGATTTCAGACTCACGCTGTGTACCGTAACCTACAACTACAACATTATCGAGCTCACGGACATCAGCATTCAAGGCAACATCGACACGGGTTCTGCCATCAATATTGACTGACAGCGTTTGATATCCGACTGAAGAAAAAATCAGCGTATTCAGATCTGAGGGTACATTTAATGTGTACTCCCCATCAATATTTGTTGAAGTACCGATTGTTGTACCGGTTGCTTCCAGAGAACCCTGAACGATAACGGTAACACCGATCAGCGGTTCGCCATCAGAGGCATCCGTTACAACCCCTGAAACCTGCACTCTTTGCTGCGCTTCTGCAGTTTGTACCTGTACGACAAACAACAGAAACAAAGCGGTCAGAATAGCAGTCATTAATCCGGTTGGTTTCAGGCATTTTCGCAGACCGCTATCGGACTGCAAAGACGAACGCTGAAAGCCGGCATCCTGTAGCTTTTCTTTGCTCATAAGTAAATGATCCATACAATTAGTTCACGTTTTTGCTTTTGAACGTTACTTCCCTCAAACAGTCGTATTGGCTTATAAGGAATGAATAACGCTTGAAAGTCTTTGATGACCTTACAAAGACAGCTGCAAATATATAAAAGCGCTTCCAATTAGTAAAAATTATTTTCACAAATTTATTGACTGAAAACGCTTACAAAACAGGCAAAGCAACCCTGAATGAGCTGCGAAATAAGCTTTTCAAGCTACTGTAATAAATACACTTAAGCAATATATTCAAACATCAATAAACTAATAGTGATATTAGCATATAAATGCACGATTTATTATATTTTTTGGGAATGTGTCGGCGTCAATATCTAACAACCCTATTAAAATTAGTTAATGTGCAATTTCCGCTACATCACAATAGCTCGTATTTGGTGCAAAAACAAGCAAAGGTAACGTTGCTCATTTAATGACAACACCCTATCAGCAGGTTACAAAAGTATAACGTTCCAAATACATTTCAACTAAAATAAAGGTGTATCCTGCATGATTGATATCGTGTTATTTACTTTTACCTTTATGTTGACACTACGGTTTGCGCTGAAATATTTTCTCCTTCACGTTTTTTCTTTCGTTCATTAAGATAATCTTCTACTACAAGTGCGATGGGGCCAATGATGAAAAGCGCATAAAACGGTGCATATACAAATTCATTCAAACGCATAACCATCTCAAGAGCTGCAATTAGAAAAGCAACCAGCATCCTACCGTTTCTTGTTGATACGGTTGTTTTAGGATCTGTCATCATAAACAGCACGAACAACTGATACATAGGGCCCGTCATCGGTGCGATTTCCGCAACCCAGCTATGACCTGTATAGAGACTTCTGATGTACCCAAAAATTAAAAATGAAGCTATGTATACAAATGTGATGTGGAAGCGCTTGATTTTCCATAAAGTTGCAAGGCCTACCAGCCATATCAACAGCATAGCCCACATATTACTCCCCCACTGAATGCTAAGAACTGCCGCGCTGTCAGAAGCAATAATCAGCAGTATCACAATCCCAAAATTTGTGGGGTTCCATATATGACGCCCCTTGTACCGCAGCACATATTTGGAAGCAATAGAAATAGCAGCACACAAAGCAAAAGGCCAGAAAAAAGGCGACCTTACCAAAATACCGGCACTGATCCCGGAAACATAAGCACTTGTCATATCCCGTGTTTTTCCAAACATGGCGTAATGCAGAATGGCTTCAGTAAGAAAGCTAAACCCAATCGCCATGAGCAGTTTCTGCCAGGAATCTAAAATCCCGAATGAAAGGTGCGCCGCAAGCAGGATTCCGGTGATGAGTATGGGTCCTATATAAACTTTTGGCAGCGAGAAAGCGGGCTGTGGTAAGGGCAGTGCAGTGTTACTCATAAACTATAGTGCGTCAGGTTCGGTAATTTGGTGTGTAATGTTGATGGCGGGAGACGGAAGTTGCTGTACGATTCCTGAAGGCCATCGAATCTCAGCTTTATGGGTTTCAGCTGCATTTCCAATGCCGAAATGCAGCGCTCGTTGACTCTGTGAACTGAAGGCGTCTCCGGCGTGTACTGTTTTGAGATGTCGCCCCCCCTCCCATTCAATCAGAATCTGCGCGCCGATTGCGCTGCGGTTGCTAATCGTGCCGGTCAGATCAAAAGCGACCCAGTTGTGCTCCGGGTTTACATGATTCCTGTATATTTTAACCGGACCGTTCTGATTGGCTACAATCAGATCAGGAGAGCCGGTTCCGAATAAATCGGCATAGGCAACGGCACGGCTGTCGAGCTGAAGCTGCCCGCCAACAGCTGCAGCAACTTCGCGAAAGCGCCCGGCGCCGTCATTCATCCAGATTTTATTAAACTGATAGCCGGAAAAAGTCCTTCCTTCCATCGCGGGCCAGTTGTTGGCATCCATGATGATCGCCCGGTTTCCGCCAACTACCTTTGCATAATCATACCAGTAATCGGTATCCGGTGTGTCGGAAACGTAGCCGTTGGCCACATACAAATCCACAAAACCGTTGTTGTTAAGGTCCACAAAGCGTCCGCCATATCCCCACTCTCCTATCTCCACACCCATATTGCTTGCCAGGTTGCGGAACCGCAGCCGCTCACCTCCTGACCTGCGGGACGGCACCCAAAGATTGTTACCCTGCATGAGCACGCCGGCTTCTGAAATATTGGTAACATAAATCGCCAGCTGCCCCTGATTCAGCACATCCCCAAACGATACACTCATACCGCTTTTGGGCACAAAGCCAAGGCCTGCAGACTCCCCCGTATTCACAAATCCGGTTCCGTTGTCGTTAAGGAAGAGTTCATCCACGCCGTAATCGTTGGCGAGCATAAGGTCGGGATACCCCGATCCGTTCACATCAGCTGCCGCAGCAGCCAGGGTCCAGCGGCGCGATACAAGCAGCCCCGCCTGCTCAGCTACTTCTACAAAAGTGCCGTCTCCCTGATTTTCAAACAAGTAGTTGCGCCCGCCATTGGTTGCATATTCGTAACTGTCCGGCATGATCCGGGTATGTTCAAGATTCCAGAAGTTTACATCTTCATGAAAATAACCACCCACAAATAAGTCAATAAAGCCATTTCCGTTGTAATCCAGCCAAACGGCGGTATTCGCATTCATCCATCCAGCTGACGCCAGACCCGACTCCGCGGTGACATCCCTGAACCCCTGCCCGTTTTCATTCCGGAATAACTGCAGGCGTCCCCACTTGTAAATCAGCAGGTCTTCATAGCCCGAGTTGTTGAAATCTCCCCAGATTGCGCCCATGGATACGCCGTTTTCTTCATCATTCACGAAAGCAAGACCCATCTCAGCAGCGACATCGGTGAAGGTTCCGTCGCCATTGTTTCGGTAGAGCGCGTTCGGACTGCCGAACAAGCTGTTAGTCAGGTAGAAATCCTGAAGGCCATTATTGTTGAAGTCCGCTACAGCAACCGAAGCCCCAACCGATGAAATCTGCGGCAGTATGTGTTCCAGACGCGGATCAAGGCTTGAGCGCTGATGCACAAAGTTTACCCCAACCTGAGCGGTCACGTCTTCCAGAAAGAACCCGTAGCGCGCAATCGCGTCTTCCATGTCTTCAAATATTTCCGGACCCTTGTCCAGCTGCCGCATCGCCATGGGCACCATCAGTAATCCAATGAAGAAAATCGTGATGAATATCTGAGCTACTTTTTGTCGGTTCATTTTTGGGAAGGGTTTCTTTACAGCATCAGGGGGTGTTACGGCGGGTATCGGGGTTGAGCAGCAAGGCTGAGCGGAATGCCTCGGGTGTCACATAGCGGGTGTGGAAATTCACCCAGTCTTCGGGGAAGCGCTGAAACACGGGGTCATCCTGAAGGCGCCCGCCGCGGACGTACTCGTAATCAGACTGCCCGTGATACGGCAGGGGAAGCACCGTCATGCCGGCTTCGGTATTATAGTCGCCATCTTTCACCCAGCCGACATTTACCAGTATAAAACTGCGCTGCATGCCCGTCTCGGGCTCGCCGGGCGAGCGGTACTCCAGTACGAGCTCATCACCGGCGTTCATGATCGCATAGCGGTCGTCGGTTTCGGCCAGCAGCTCGGTCACGTCACCGAAGCGGGTGTAGTAGCCTTCGAGGTCGCGCCAGCGCTGATTGGTGCTCGTAATTTCAGCATAATCAGGCAGATTGGGCAGCAGGCTGTCCGCGTGATTCCAGCGCGAAAAGCCGCGGTACCGGAGCTCCATGCGCTCTGCAGGCAGCTCACGCAGGGTCATTTGGGCATCCGGCATGCGCGCGGCTTTGCGGATGGCGTCCCAGTAGATTTCAGAAGTCGTGTGCAGGCGCAGTCTCCGGTCACTTTCGTCCGGAAATACGCCGGTGAGATCCATGAGAATCGATTTTTGCTTTCCGGCCGGAATCCCGTAGTTCTCGTGCAGCACCTGCCAGCCTCCGCTGCCGTCCGCAACCTCAACCATAAGGCCGCTTGGAGAATCAAAACTACTCTGACTCAGCATCAGGTTGATGGAGCTGTCCGTCGGACGCAGCCAGCCCTGCAGCACCAGCCATTCACCAAGACCCTGATCTACGCTCTCCCCGATCTCAATTTCGATATAGTGCGGCTGCACAAGTCCCTGAAATTTAGTCTTGCGGAAAGGCGCGATGTGCTCCCCGTTCGGCTGCGCAACGGTAGCACTCAGGTCGGTGCCATGCATGTCCCGAACCCCTGCAACCGGGACCGGCTCGCTAAGGAGTCGTTCGGTGAGATCGGGCGCGGGGAACACGAAACGCTCGTCAATAAAGAGCTCCGTGCCAACCGGATGATCAACCGCTATCAGGCTGAGATGGTCGAAATAGTGTGTTTCCCAAAGCTCAGCGGTCACGCGCAAATCGTACACGCCGTCAACCGGCTGAAGCAAACCGGCAGGTATTCGCACCCGGTCTTCGGTCTGAATCACGCCCGCTGTTTCGAGCGCATTTATGCGAAGCCCGAGCGGTGAACGCCAGATCAGGTCAGTGATAAAATGAATTTTTTCGCCGTCATTAGTGAACAGCCACGGACATGACCCCTTCAGCACCTGTTCATTGAAAATCGTTGAACCTAAGCCCAACTCTGCAAACTCAGCCTGTACGGAGCCGTTTGGCCAGATAATCCGCAGCATCTCGGCTTCTTCGTAGGTCCCCAGACCAAAATGCACAATGGGTGAGCTGATGAGTTGTTTCTGATACAGCAGGCCCGAGCGGATTTCCATCTCACCGCCAATGCCGAACGTATTAATGCGCGCATCCCCTTCGCCTCCGGAAGCCCGTGCGCGAATGGAGTAGGCGTTGTAGTTTTTGGTACCTGCATTCATCCACTCCAAAGCTTCACCGGCGGGACCCGTGCCGACAAAATCAAGGCGCTCGTTACCATCTACATCATAAATGGACGTCACCCATCCAAAATCGGGCAGCTCCAAAGCCTGAAACGTAAAATCCGAATCGCTTAGCAGCACGGTTGTTCTTTCGGGGGTTGAAAGGACAACATCCAGACTGCCATTGTTGTCCACATCGGTCACGAACAGCGTAGTTGTCGCGGGGGTTTTGGGGGATGTGTTTCCGGGCGCATCAAACAGCCGTATGCGATCCCAGCTATCGTATCGTGACGCATACCGAAGGACTTCGACGGCACCTTCTGTGGTCGCAAACGCAATTTCGAAGTAGCCATTGGCATTGAGATCCCCGACGGCAATTGCGGCAGCATCATTCACCTGTGGGAAGCCTTCCGGAAGCATGAAGGCGTTTCCCGTGAGATTGCGGTACATCACCAGGCTGCCGTCTTCCTGAAGAAAAACGCCGTCAGCGGTACCATCCCCGTTGAAATCGGCCCAGCGGACATCCCGCACATTTCGGGTCTGCGGGAAAAGGTTCAGGCGCCCAAAGGTGCCGTCCGACTGATTGATGAGCGCAAAGACCGGTCCGCTTTTGGGGGCAAGAATCAAGTCGAGATCACCGTCAAGGTCAACATCCGCGGGCCAGACCCCGAAGTAGCTGTCATTGCGAAGCGCCGCAGGAAGCCCGAGCGTTGCTGAAATGTCGGTGAAGCTGCGGTCGTCCTCCTGACGGTACAGCCGGAAACCATCGGTGCCCGCAAGTGCGATGTCGTTGCGGAAGTTGTAGTTGAAATCAATCTCGGCCATGACTGCAGGATGCAGCAGCGCGTCCGTTTGTCCGGGATAAGGAAGCCGGGTTTCCGCATCCAGGATCAGATGACCGTCAGCGATGTGTACGGTAAACGGGGGAAATTCTTCCAGCAGGGTCGCACCTTTGAGCAGGGAAGCCTGTGCGAAATCTTCAGGCGTTTGCGGATGGAAACGAACCCCCATATCAGGATCCGCAACGCGGAATTCGGGACGCGGCAGCCAGATAAACTCGGTAATCAGAAATCCGACTTCGGTCGGCGGAAACTGAATCCGAAGCACATCATCCTGAAAAACCGGCGTGGGCTCAATCATGTTGCGCAGAAATACGAGCTCGAAGGTAATCTCAGAAAAGTCACCTTCTTCCGCAAACATCAGCAGCATTTCCAGCTGTTCGGTTGCATCTTCATCCCAGCCTTGCTGCAGTTCACCAAGTTTCCGCAGGGCTTCTTCGAGCTCAGGCTGCATGCGGTTGCGGTTGGCGATCCGGGCCGATTCGTACCATACGGCCTGATTCCGCGGCTGCAGTACTTTAAGGGTGTCGAGCACCTCCACTATTTCGGCTGCATTTGCAGCGTCATCTTCCCGCTCCAGCTCCGTAAAAAGCGAGAACCATATGCGCGGGTTTTCGGGGGAAGCTTCCGCGGCTTCCCGAAAATAGCGGATCGCTTCTGATACATCACCGCGGCGGCTGTAGTACATACCGGAGAGCCAGAGCACTTCAGCATTGCCGGGAGCGGCTTCACGGGCTTGCTCCATGCGGGTGCCGGCCAGGTCGAAATTACCCTGCCGCATAGCCATTACGCCCAGATTGGCCCAGGCAGCAGCTTCCTGCGGCCAGGCCCTCGCAACATCATTCATTTTATTGAAGGCGAAGCGGGCTTCGTCGGTTTGCGCAGCGGCCAGACTCACAAAGAAGTCGGAGACCGCACGCAGATAGGCGTCGGATTCAGCCACGGGCGGTTCCGGCTCGGATGTCGAACAGGCCACAGCCAGCATAAGTGCAGTTAAGACAGTAATTCCGAATCGTAGCAGTTTACTCAACAGGAAAAGGATTTTGGTTTGAAAAATGGATTTCTTTTGAAAAAGATCAGGGCTTGAGATCGAAGAGCAGGGGGCGGTCATTGTTCCGGGCTGTGATGATGCGGGTGCGGTTACCGGGAACCTGAAGGCTGCGGATGTGCCGCGTTTCGCCCCGAACGATGAAGCCGCTATCCTGCAGCTCCAGCACTTCGAATCCCTTTTCGGCGGACCAGCTCAGGTGCAGCCCAACACCGGCGCCCTGCTTGCCGCCGGTTCCGGGCTTCACGGCGTGCAGATTGCCGCCCAGCAGCAAATGCGGCCTGCCGGTCGCGTCGTGCCAAACTTCGCTGCTCATCAGCGGGAAAGCCTGCGCCTCTATGGGAAAGGCCTGCCAGTTAAACTGCCCGTTGCCGTCATTGAGCCAGACGCCGGAGTGCAGGGTACTGACCGTGAAGCGGTCGGCCTGCTCAACCTGTTCACGACCCAAAAGCTGAAACAGGTTACGCGTCGAAAAATCGCGGTAGCTTCGTACCCGCTGATTCAGGAAAGAAAACTCCAGCAAAAGCTCTTCGAGGCGGTCGAAGGGATAGAGGGAATTGTTCCGTTCAATCACCATGATCGCCGATTCGCGACCATCATCCCCAAACTTGTTGATCAGCAGATGCAGCGGACTTTCGGGGGAGGCTTCCATACGGCTGTTGGTGCCAAAATTACCCAGCAGGAGGTCCGGCGCGCCGTTTCCGGTGAGGTCAGCTACCTGCACATGCTGCCAGAGACCGCCCCATGCGGCAATCCCCAGGTCCGCTGTAATGTCCGAAAACCGGCCATCCCGAACGGCGAGCACTTTCACCGGCATCCACTCCCCGGTAATGATGAGCTCCGGTTTTCCGTCTCCGGTGAGGTCCGCCCAAACTGCGTCGGTAACCATGCCGATGTCGGGAAGCTCCGGATACCAGCTGTCGGTCACATTGCTGAAATGTCCGGTGCCGTCGTTGGCAAACAGGTAGCTGCCCGGCGACCTGCCGTAAGCCCACGGCACCGACCGGCCGCCAATGAACAAATCCAATGCCCCGTTTCCGGTGAAATCCGCTGCCCGAACCACGGCTCCGTTCAGGAACATAGCCGGAAGCCGCTCCGGCTCATAGGTGAAGCGCCCGTTGCCCTGATTGATATAGAGGCGGTCCTTCAGGGCTTCTTCCGTATCCACAAACTGACCGCCTCCGGTCATCACATATAAATCCAGCAGCCCGTTTCCGGTCGCGTCAAAAAAGAGCGCGTCAACTTCTTCGCCAACGGCATGCTGTGCAAAGAGTTCATTCTGAGAAGCAACAAAAGTCCCGTTGGATTGCTGCAAAAAAAGACGACCGGGCTGACGAAAAGCGCCACCAAAGTAAAGGTCGTCGAGGCCGTTCCCGGTTACATCACCAACCGCGAGGGCCGGACCCTGTGTTGAAAGCTTGTAGGGCATGAGCGGTTCACGGTTGAAGTCATCGAACCGGTTTTCCTGATGTACAAAGTCAGGGTGCAAAGACTGCGGCGCGGGATGCAGTGTGGCATTGTCGAAACTGCGATGCAGCCGGGTAAAGTCGAATTGGCCGGAGGCTTCATCCTGACGCAGCGTAATATGCTGATTGGCCGATACGTCCCTACGAACTTCATAGGTCCAGTCCGGCCAGATGACCAGCAACGAGTCAATCTCCGTGAGCGCTCCCAGGCCAAAGTGCAGGCGGTGATCGACCGAGCTTTGGAAGCCGCGGGTCGGCATTTGCTCCTGATAGAATACCTGACCGTCGCCGTATAAGATCACTTTACTACCGAGTCCGCCCGTATTCGGTGAGCGTCCGTCGAGGCTCACCCGCAGAAAATGTGCGGCGCTGTCCAATTCTGTCGTGTTCCGATAGATTCGGGTTGGTTCGTTGATGTTACTCACCACAAGATCAAGGCGACCGCTGTTGTTGAGGTCGGCCCAGGCTGCCCCGTTGGAAACTACATCATGTCCGAAGCCCCATGCACGGCTGACATCTTCGAACTGAAGACCGCCAAGATTCCGGTACATGTAATTGGGTACCACAACCGACGGCATGAGATTGATCGCTTCAAATTCCCGCTGTGCGGTTTCTTCTTCAGTGGCTTGCTGACGTATCACCCGCAGCCGCGCCACAAAATCGAGGTCGTTCGGGCGATGCGGCATGCCGTTGGTGACGAACACGTCCTTAAAACCGCTGTTGTCAAAATCAGCCATCAGGGCCGCCCAGCTCCACTCGGTACGCGCAAGACCAAGCGAAAACGCCATCTCGCTAAAAACCGGCATTCCGTCGCGGTCATTGCCGCGGTTGATGTGCAGGGTGTTGCGCGCATTCTTGGCACCGAAGCCGAACTCGCGCTTGGTTTGCGCAATCGGCCAGATGTCGGGGCCGCCGGAGGTCATGTACACTTCGTATTCTTCCGACATCATATCGAGGGAGAACACATCCACAAAGCCGTTGTTGGTGAGGTCCGCAATGTCGTTGCCCATGCTCGACCGGCTTGTGTGCGAAAATGCCGAGTACAGCATTTCGGTGAAGGTGCCGTCGCCGTTGTTGATGTAGAGGTAGTCATCTTCGTGAAAATCGTTGCCGACGTAAATATCCGGCCATCCATTCAGGTTGATGTCCGTTACGGCAACCCCCAGGCCGTAGCCCAAGGCGCTACTGATAATTCCGGCTTCCTGCGAAACATCCGTGAAACGGTCGCCATCGTTGCGGAAGAGGCGGTCACCGGCTTTGGGATCAAACACCTGCCGCAGCCGTTCGGCCTGACCATACGTACGGTCGCTGTGGAAAGAGTGATTGAGCAGGAACATATCGAGGCGGCCGTTGCGGTTGTAATCGAAGAAAATGGCCTGCGTGGAATACCCTTCAAAATCCAGCCCGAAATCGGCGGCCATTTCAGTGAAGGTCATATCGCCATTGTTGATGAACAGCTGATTGCGGCCGGTCTTCACCAGATAGTTGGAGTGACTCACATAAATATCGAGATAGCCGTTGCCGGTAATGTCGGCCATCGTAACCCCGGTTGACCACGAGCCTTCCTGATGGATGATACCCGCCTGTTCCGTAACGTCTTCAAAGCGGTAATCGCCCAGATTCATAAACAGCCGGTTCGGGCCGTCGTTGGCGGTGAGAAATATGTCGGGCAGACCGTTGTTGTTCAGGTCACCAATAGCAACTCCGCCGCCATCATAAAAATAGAGGTAGTTGAGGATGTGAAATTCGGGCGTGTTTTCAACCGTATTGGTGAAGTCAAGCTGTGTGTAACCCGGATCGAGGCGTTCAAACCTGAAGTCTTCCGACTCTCTCTCCTTCGCACAAGATAACAGAACGACTGAAAGCGCTGCCAGAAACAGGCAGTTAAAAGAAATACTAAGATTGGTTGAATGTGATGAATAGTTCATTCAGAGAATCAGGAAGACGGCTTTTACAGTCGGATTGCCGGAAATTGGCGGATGAATTATGACAGAACAAATCAGAGACAAAAGATTTAACAGCAGTAAAAATAACAGCTACGGACTGCGCCTGCAAGTAAAATCCGCTCAGGATATGTACCGTGCAGGTATTGTTCAGCTGTCTGTTTATTAAGGCTTTGGGCCGCATTAAAATGGCCGTGACAATTTGACGGAATTTTATTTATTAAATCACTGACAAATTATTTTTGCAGTCCATTTAAGCTGAATTTGTACCTTATCAAAATTCAATCACAAAACATACTTCATGGATACTGTACTTATTCAAAAGATTGACAAGCTAAATAGACAGGAAAAGCTTGTTTTGATGGAAGTACTATGGAATTCAATAGCTTCTGAACCTGATGGTGTCCCATTACCGGATCACCATACATCTGTTTTGGATGAGCGACTGAAAACACTTGATGAGGATTTCGAAAAGGGTGAATCTTGGGACGTATTTATCAAAAAATACATCTAAGCTGTTTCCATTAAAATCAGCTTAACAATTCCAAAAGGTATTGTGGCTTACTCTTGTTCTTAAACACTCCTTGGAGGTTATCCACGACCAACCAACTCATCAAACCAAGCGCGAAATTGCTTGTTGTCCTTGTAGCCCATCCAGCCAATATGCAGTTGATGTGTACCTTCAGCTGTTTCGATAGAAAGCTGATTGGCCTTCCACTGATGTGAACTGATGTCCCTGACCGGGATTTCCGTAACCCGAAATGGCGTATGATGAATTTTGAGTACGTTCTTCTCAGCGGTTGCAAGCAGCGCTATTTTGTTGTTGAAAAAGAACCACAAGAGCGCAGCCGCAAATAAAACGATCAGCAGACTCAGGAGCACGGTCATGCCCGTTGATGCTCCGGAAACCAAAATAAAGACGACATGTGCTGCAGAAAAGCAGGCACTGCCTATGCCAAGCCAAAACAGCTGATTCTGACGACGGAGAAGTTTCCGAAAATCAGGGGTGCTTTTTACGTCAGATTGGGAAGTAAGAACAGTATCCATAGCTTATTATGACTTAGGTTAATGATTACGATGCATGTTAGGGCTTGCACTGGGTAAATTCAAGCTTAATCGCAGTTTAACAGCTTAGTTTTGCTGCAACCAAAGCAGCTGATAGGGCGCGAGCTCGAGATGTTCGATCTGCGCGTACGCTTTTCCGGTGATGAGATCGGTGTGCGGCAGCAGGGTGCTGCCGTTGGGCAGGTGCGCGATCACCGGATGCTCGCTGAAGTTGGCGACGACGACCACCCTTCCCCGGCTGTTACTTTTCTCGAACGCCAGCACCGAGCCGTGATGCGTCTGCATCTGACGCAGTCCGTTTTCAGCAAACTGAGGCACCTCGCGGCGGATCCGCAGCATTTTTTTAAGGCCGGTAAACAGCCTTCCCCGCGGGCCTTTGTCTTCGCGGACTTCCTTCAGCAGCTCCCAGTCCATCCTGGGGCGATGCACCCAGCGGCTGTCGCCTTTTTTGGCCGGATGTTCGGCGTAGCTGTAATCGTTGAGGGTGCCGATTTCATCCCCGAGGTAGAGCAGCGGGATGCCGCCTATGCTCATGCAGAGACCATACATCAGCAGGATGCGGCTGACCGCGTCGGCTGACCAGGCATCGTCTTTCATCTCCAGACCACGCTCGAGTCCGGCGAGGGAAGCCGTCGTGCCGCACACGCGCATGTCCTGATTTGAGGGGTTGTACTGAAATTTGACGCCCTTCGAGAACGTGCCAGGGAAGTCGCCGCAGTAGAACTGATTCAGGAAGTTGCGGTGATCGAAACCATTGATGCCCAGGGTCGCGGCATCTTCGTCGGCGAAGCTCCATCCGATATCATCGTGACTCCGCACGTAGTTGATCCAGGCTGTGCCCGCAGGCAGATTAAAGCGGTATTTGAGGGATTCGCGGAGCAGGCGGACTTCGCGGGTTGCCAGGCTCTCCCAGAGCAGCGCCATCACGGTCGGGTTGTAGGAAACCTGACATTTGTCTGGGGCGACGTAGGCGATCACATCGTCCGGGTGAACGATGGCTTCGGACTTGAACAGCAGGCCCGGCGCTGCGATGCGGGCACAGGCGTTGAGCGCGCGGATGATGTCGTGTGCCTGCGGCAGGTTTTCGCAGACCGTGCCCTGCACTTTCCAGGTGAAAGGCACCGCGTCGAGCCGGAGGAAATCCACCCCGAGGTTGGCCAGAAACAGCATTTCCCGAACCATGGCCACAAATACTGCGGGGTTGCGGTAGTTCAGGTCCCACTGATAATTGTGGAAGGTCGTCCACACCCACTTGCCGGGCGGCTCGTGCCAGCTGTAATTGCCGCGGCGGACTTCCGGGAAGATCTCGCGCAGATGCGGCTCAAAGGCGTCCGGTATCTGCCGGTCATCAAAGAGGTAGTAAAACTCCTGATACGCAGCTTCCCCCTTCTTAGCCCGCTGCGCCCATTCGTGCTCACCGGAGGTGTGATTGTTGATGAAATCGAGTACCAGCGAAATGCCGTTTTCGGCCAGTTTGGCGGCCAGTTTTTCGAGCTGTTTGACCGTGCCGAGAGCCGGGTTGACCTCGCGGTAACTACTCACTGCATAGCCGCCGTCGTTTTCTTTTTCGGGCGATTTGAACAGCGGCATGAGGTGCAGGTAGGTGATGCCCAGCTCCTGCAGGTACGAAATGCGGGCTTCGATGCCTTTGAGGTCGCCGGCAAACAAGTCCACGTAGCAGACCGCGCCCGCCATTTCGGGTCCGCAGAACCAGTTGGGGTTTGCAAGGCGTGCTTCATCAGTTTCGCGCAATTTGCGGCTGCGGGACTTCCACGACTCGCACAGCACATCGGTGAGGGCCGCAAGATGCAGCCCGAAATCAAACTGATCGCGGTAAAGTCCGTGCAGCAGATCGGTCAGGCGCGGGGCGAAGTCATCGAAGCGCGCCAGAAAGGCGTCCCGCTCCGCTTTGGGGCGTCCCTTAAAAAAAGCCTGTGCCTGTTCACGGCAGCTGCGGATCAGCCGCGCTCTTGATTTGGCAGTAAAGTAGTGTTCCATTAGCGGATTTCGCTTAGAAATTGGGGATCAAAAGAGACCATCGCGCCTTGCTGCGAAGCCACGTAGCCGGCGTAGCGGTTGGCGAGCCGCATGGTTTCGGGCATGGGCGTTTCTTTGAGCAGATGGTGTATCACGCAGGCGATGAAGGCGTCGCCCACGCCGACGGAGTCGCCGGTACTTGTGTCGATGGGCTGGGTTGGGTAGTGCGTGTCGGTATCGGCGGTGATGCAGCGGCTGCCGTTTTTGCCGAGGGTGACGATCAGCAGACGCAGCCCGAACTCGTGAAGCAGCAGCCCGCGCAGGTCGCCCTGACCAAGCAGGGCTTCGATATCGGCATACTCGTGCTCATTCACTTTCACCACATTGGCGAGGCGGAGCGAGGCTTCGATGGTTTCGCGGCTGAAAAACGGCGGACGTAGGTTCACATCGAGCACGCGCAGGCAGTCGGAAGGCACCGCTTGCAGAAAACGCTGAATGGTCGCGGCGGAGGTTTCCGAGCGCTGCGACAGGGTCGAAAAGCAGACGGCATGGGTGCGGGACGCGAGCTCCTGCAGACCCGGATTCCAGCGAATGTCGTCCCAGGCCACATCCTGCGTGATGTCGTAGGAGGCTTCACTGCCCGAAAAAGTGACCTTCACCGTGCCGGACGGCTTGCCGGATTCCTGCACGTAGCGCGTATCGAGGCCGTTTTTAGCGAGGAAAGTGCGCAGCATGCGTCCGGTTTCGTCCGCGCCGACCGCGCTCACGAGCAGGGCTTCATTGCCGAGCTGACCCAGGTTGTACACCACATTGGCCGGCGCCCCGCCGGGCTTTTCGTAGTCCGGAAACTGATCGGTGAGCACTTCACCGAGGCCTACGATGGTTTTGGACATAGCGCTGAAGAAGTTTCTGTTTAAGTTTTATCGATGGATGGGCTTCCGGCCTGAACCCGGTTCAAAAACAAAAAGGAAGCTGCGGTTGCGTCCTCCGGGGAGTTGAGCCGGCTGTGAGGCGGATGAGGCAGGACCCCGGGACCTGACGGAAGCCCGGTTGAGGTCCGGAACGGGAGATGCGCCCGTGAGCACATCCCCCTACCCCCAAACACTGCAGAACCGGCTAAAAAATGATGAGCAGGGCCACGATCAGGAAGAGCAGAGCCACGGCCTGATAGCGGTAATTGTAGTAAAAAGGAAGATCGCTGAGCGACTGGGTTTCGGCGTGGAAAAATTTGGGCGTCCAGATGAGGGCTTCCCAGTCCTTGCCTTCATCGGGGCCGGACAGCAGGCTGACCCCGACCAGAATGACCGAGCAAAGGATGAAGATGAAGCCCGCGAGGTAGAGGTAGTGCGGCAGCAGGTTCTCCGCGCCGGTGATGTTGATGTAGAACTGATAGCCGATGCTGAGCGCACTGAGGGTGACGCCCGTCACGATGGAGGCGTTCGCGCCTTTGGTGTTGATGCGCTTCGAGAACAGGCCGAAGGCGAAGAGCGCTACAATCGGCGGACAAATGAACGAGAGCACCATTTGGAGATAATCCCAGAAGGAGTCGAATTTGATGATCTGCGGGGCCCAAAGCGCGGAAATAACCATGAGCACAAGAATCGTGATTTTGGCCACGCGCATGGCGTCATCCTGCGTAGAATTGGGGCGGAATTTCTTGTAGAAATCGAAGGTAAAGAGCGTCGAGGCCGCGTTGAGGCCGCTGTCCACACTGCTCATCAGGGCCGCGATGAAACCGGCGAGGGTGATGCCGAGCAGGCCGACCGGCAGCAAATCGAAGATCAGGGCCGGGTAGGCGTTGACCGCTTCGATGCTGTCGCCGTAGAGGATGAGGGCCATCACGCCAGGCAGCACCATGATGAAGAGGGTCGAAAGCTTGAGGAAACCGGCGAAAAGCGCGCCCCACTGTCCCTGACGTGTATCCTTGGCGGCCAGCGCCCGCTGTGCGATGAACTGATTCGTAACCCAGAAATAGAACCCTAACAGGAAAACCCCGGAGAACAAACCCGGCCACGGCAGGTTGGGATCATCCATGCCGCGCACGATACTGAGGTGATCGGCGCTTACGCCTGCGGCGGCAACACCCGCGGTGATTTCTTCCCAGCCGCCAATCATGTTCCACGCAGCGACCGTCACGAAAATGGAGCTTACGATCAGCAGCACGGCCTGAACGGTATCGGAATAGACAACCGAGGCAAGACCGCCCAGCAAGGTATAGAAGGCCGCGAAGATCGAAATGCCCCAGACGATCGTCACGATGGATAACTCCGGGAAAGCCATTTTGACCACGACCGCACCGGCGTAAAGTCCGGCGGCGATATCCACAAACACGTTGAGGGTCATGGTGACGCCCGAAAAGTAGTAGCGAGCGAAGCTGCCGTAGCGGCGCTCGAGAAACTCGGGGACCGTGTAAATTTTGTTGCGCAGGTAGTACGGCAGGAAAAAGACGGCAAACAAGATGAGCACGAAGGTCGCCATCCACTCGTAGCTGAAATTGGCGAAGCCGGTCCGGTACCCGCTTTCAGCAAGACCGACCAGACTGATGCTGCCCATGTTGCTCGCAAAAAGCGAGAAGCCGATGATGGGCCAGGTGAGGGAGCGTCCGGCCAGGAAGTAGTCGTCCTGATTCTTGTTTTTATTCTTGAAATACAGTCCCAGCCAGATGATGAACGCGAAATACAGCGCAATGATCACATAATCAATCCACGCAATGCTGACGTCAAATTCCATGCGGTCGGCTCATTATTTTAGAAGATGAAGGAGAATTTCAGAAGAAGGTGCCCGCAAACCCGATCACTTTTCTATCAGGTTTGCGGGCCCGGCAAAGCGCACTGCAGCCTTTTTCTGCAGGCTGCAGCTGGATTCATGAAATTAGTTGTTGTTGCATTGAAAGCGCTTTTAATTTATGCGCATGCAAGCGGGGATGGAAATCGAAATGCGCAAACGTTTGCATTATGAAAATGCGGGGTTTTGGGCTATTTTTTCGTTGCACACAAACCGCTTCCCGAACCTCCTATCTGACCGTTTTTACCATGGAAGAAGAGCCACCGCATCTCTCCGCTAAACAAACTGCCTTTTTACGGCGCATACTCCGGGACACCGGAAGTCCGAAAGAAGAAAGCCTGCAACGCGTCGCGGAATACATCCGCTTTATTCAGCAGGCAGAGGCGCAGGAAGCCGACCCGCAGGCGCCGCCCGTAGCACCCGACCGGGCGTTACTGCTGGAACGCATCAAAAAAGCCCTCATCCAGAGCGGGCAGTATCCCGGCAGCAGTACATCTGAAACACCAGGAGACTGATGGCAGCAAAGCGGGCAACCATCAAGGACATCGCGCGGGAAGCCGGGGTTTCTCCCGCCACCGTATCGCGGGCGCTTTCCGACCACAGCAGCATCAGCAAAGCGACCCGGCTCAAAATCGCGGAAATCGCCCGGCAGCTCAACTACCGCCCCAACTTGCAGGCCAAATCCCTGCGCACGCACGCCACCAAAACCATCGCGCTCATTCTGCCGGAAATCAACTCATTTTTCGTGCCGGAAATGATGTACGGCATCAACACCGCCGCCGCAGAGCTGGGTTTTTCGGTGATGATGTTTCAGAGCGACAATCAGCTTGCACGCGAAAAAGAACTGTTGTGGTACGCAACCGAGCTCAGTGCCGACGGCATCCTTCTCAGCCTGAGCGAAGAAACCGAATCGCTCGAACACGTGCAGCAACTGCGCGACAGCGGCACCCCGCTTCTCCTGATCGACAAAACCGGCGGCACCACAGATATTCCAAGCCTTACCATCGACGGCGCCGCGGCGGCAGCTGACGCGGTCCGGCACCTTCTCGACAAAGGGCACCGGCAAATTGGCGGCGTATTTGGTCACCCGGCACTCAGCATCACGCAGAACCGGCGCAGCGGCTACCTCCGCGCCCTCGACGCCGCAGGCCTCAGCGAAACCGACTGCCCCACGCTCGAAGTCAGCCAAATTCTCGAAATCTCCACCAACCTACACCGCTTCCTGAACGACTACCCGGGCCTCACCGCCCTCTTCCTGATGTCCGACGAACTCATGGTGCACACCCACCACGAACTCAGCGCCCTCGGCATCCGCATCCCCGAGCAACTCTCCCTCATTGCCATCAGCGACGGCATCGCGCCCTACTACCTGCACCCAAACATCACACACCTGCATCACTCCGGCTACGGCATGGGCTACGAAGCCGCCCGCATGCTCATCACCCACATCACCCAGCGCCCGACGCCCGCAAACCCCGCCCCCCTGCAAGGCGCCATCCTGCCAACCAAGCGCTGCGAACTCCACTCCGTCCGGCAAATCTGACGCAGTCCCCCATTTCTCAAGCCAGTCTTCAAAAACGGCCAATTGCCAGGCCGGTTTTTTTATTTTTGGGTAAACTCCGTGCACATCAGGAGTTGCGGGGGCAGATTAGAGTCCCCAAACCTAAGATGAAGGCGTTGCTTTTTTTGGCTTCCGGGCAGCACAAACTTAAACTGTCGAACGCCGGCTGTTGCAATCCTGCCCCCCGACCAGCGCCCCTGCCATTTCAGCCGACAAATATGCCCGGCGTAAACGGCAAAGAACTTAGCCGTTCACCATTTTTTCGGCTTGTGCCCTGAGTTTCGCCCTGCGTTCAGGGGAATCCGCAAGATCGGTGTGCAGCCGCTCACTGATTTTCGCAAGGTGCGCATCCTGATAGGAAAAGGCGATGTTCCTGACCTGATTGTAGCGCGCCTCTGTTTCTTTTTTGGTGAGCTCCTTCGCTGTCAGGGCCCGCGCTGCCCCCCAGTCGATGTGAATCATCATCGGAATTCCCGGCACAAACGGATTCGGTTTATCCGGCATCACAATAAAATTGGCCGCGTGCCAGTCGCCGTTTTCAACGCCCATCACCTCACACACCTGCTGATGGAGCTGAATAAACTCGTAAACTTCGGGCGTCAGCCGGTCATGCTGTTCCAGCACATACTCCTGCAGGGTCGGCCCGGTGACGTAGGGCTCGGTGATAAAGCCCATGAGCGAGCACAACCCGACATTGTGCTGAAACAAGTGATTCAGCCGCTCAATCAGGCCCTCTTTCAGAATCAAACCTATGCGGCCGGCGGGGGTAACAAGGGCACCGTCTTTAATCAGGCGCGGGTGATTTTCGGGTTGTCCCTTATGGGTGAAGGCGGCTAAATGGGCCTCGTGCAAAGGCTCGGGACCTGGTTGCTTTACCACGCAACCGAGCTCAGGGGCAATCATTACCGCGCTGCACCGGCCGCGCCCCATGATGTACTCGGCTTTCAGGATGAGCATCAGCCCGGTCTCCTCTTTAAGCTGCTGCTGCCATGCCGTAATTTGTGCATTGGCCTGCGTATCATCCTCAAACAGCGCAATGCGGCGGCGCTCTTCAATCCGGGCCATTTGCCCGAGCAACTCGTCGAGCAACACCATGCGGGGCACCTGCGGCATATCACCATCAGGCCTGGTCAGCGGACCGCCATCCCTGATTTCGAGATAGAGCGCTTTGGCAATCTTCAGCTTGTCTTCCAGATCCCGCTCATAGTGCAGGGCTGCGCGCCATTCCAGCATACGCACCACGGCCTTGCAGAGCTCATCCACCGTCTTAAGTCCGGTTTCCTGTTCCATGCGTTCGGCAACCAGCTGATGTCCTGCCCCCACGGCTCTGATCACGCGACCGTATTCCGTGAGAACGCGTGCATTGCGCAGCATAGGATCGGTTTTGACGGTGTCCCAGTTTGCGGCCATAACGCCGAACCAAACCGGGGCCCAGCCTCCGAGATTGCGGGTGAGAAAAGTGTCATCCGACGTAAGATGTTCAACCGGAATGAGACGGTCTGTTGTAGTCAGGCGCAGGTTGCAGTGCGGGTTATCCCGAAACAAAAGAGAATCAAGGCAGGGCTTATCCTTCAGAAGAGTCAGCCACCGCTGCTCTGCTTCGGTTGAAGGACGCTGCTTCAGAACTGCAACTTTAGCGCCCGTTTTCCGGGCAGGTGCGGGCAGGAGAAAATCAACGATTTCTTCTCTGTTTAGCGGGATGGTTACTACGCGAAGGGCCGAGCCGACATTCATCAGGAAACCTTTTTTTACTTGGGATTAAGAACGAGCCTAAATATAAAAGTTAATCCGCTAAGACAAATCCAAAGAAGTCAGATTCATAGGAAGATCGCGCATCAAGTACGGTATCAACTGCAGGCCGCGCCGGTTTTTGTTTGTAAAACAGCGGGGCTGTGCCTGCATGGAATTGTCAGAATGCTTAGCTTAATGAGCTGAACTGAAGCCCTGCAAGGGATCACCCAAATCATAGTATTTAATATACTTAGCTTCATATTACGCCCATCTTAAGCTTCCTTTACTGCCTGAATTTATGAACCGATTTTCACACCTTCACTGTCACACCCAGTTTAGCATGCTCGACGGTGCTGCAAGCATCAAAGACCTGGTAAAAAAAGCCGCTGAACAGGAAATGCCCGCCATGGCCATTACCGATCACGGCAACATGTTTGGGGTTCCGTCTTTTGTTCGGGAAGCGCAATCCGCCGGCATTAAGCCCATCATCGGATCCGAATTTTACATCACGCCCTCAGGCATGCAAGACCGGGAAGACCGGACCCGCTACCATCAGGTTTTGCTGGCAAAAAATATGACGGGCTACAAAAATCTCGTCAAGCTCTGCTCTGTCGGCTATGTCGATGGCCTGTACTACAAACCCCGTATTGATAAGGAAACGCTTAAAAATCATTCGGAAGGACTGATTGCCACGACCTGCTGCATTGCAAGCGAAGTGAACAAAACCATCATGCAAAAAGGCGAAGAAGAAGGGCGGAAAATCTTTGAATGGTACCTCGATGTATTCGGGGAAGACTACTACATCGAGATTCAGCGCCATAATCTCGCGGATCAGGACACCTGTAATGCCGTGCTGCTGCGCTGGGCGAAGGAGTACAATGTAAAGGTGATTGCGACCAACGACAGTCACTATGTGAACCGGGAAGACTCTGAGGCCCACGACATCCTGCTCGCCCTGCAAACCAATGCCGACCTCAACGACCCGAACCGCTTCCGCTTTACGGACGACTACAACAACCTGAATCCGGAGTTTTACCTCAAAACACCGGAAGAAATGCTCGAGCTGTTCCGGGATGTGCCGGAAAGTATCGACAATACCGCTGAAATCGTGGATAAGGTCGAAGACTTCAGCCTGAAATCCGAACTGCTGCTGCCGCACTATCCGGTTCCGCAGGCTTTCTCAGATATGGACGATTACCTGCGGCATCTCAGCTATGAAGGCGCGCGCAAGCGCTATGGCGAGCTCACAGCGGAAGTCACCGAGCGGATTGACTCCGAGCTGAAGATTATCGCCAAAATGGGCTTCGCAGGCTACTTCCTCATCGTGGAAAGCTTCACAACCGAAGCACGGCGGCGCGGCGTGTATGTTGGTCCCGGACGGGGATCCGCCGCAGGCAGTATTGTAGCCTACTGTATCGGCATCATCAACATTGATCCGCTGCGGTATGACCTGCTTTTTGAGCGTTTCCTCAATCCCGAGCGCGTGAGCCCGCCGGATATTGATATTGATTTCGATGATCACGGCCGGCAGCAAGTGATTGACTATGTGGTGGAACAGTACGGGCGTCAGAATGTGGCGCAGATTGTGACCTATAGCACCATGAAAGCCAAAACTGCAATTCGCGATGTCGGGCGCGTACTGCGCGTGCCGCTGCCGGAAGTCATGGCTATTTCAAAGTTGTTTCCAGAGCGGCCCGGTATCGATACCTTTGCGAAAGTGCTTGATCCCGCAAAAAATCCCGACACCGCAGAGCAAATCAAGGATCTTTTCAATCACCCGGATGAGCAAATCCGGAAAATGATGAAGTACGCGAAAGTCCTGGAAGGCTGCGCTCGGCAAACCGGGATTCACGCGGCGGGCGTCATTATTGCGCCGGGCGAAGTGTCGAACTATGTGCCGGTTGCCCTATCGAAAGATAAGGATGTGATCACGCAGTACGACGGTCCAAGCGCCGAAGAGTGCGGTTTGCTGAAGATGGACTTCCTCGGTCTCAAGACCTTGTCCATCCTGAAAACGGCCATCGCCAATGTGAAGGAAACGACCGGTAAGGAATACGATCTCGATGACATCACCCTTGACGATGAAAAAACCTACGAGCTTTATCAGCGGGGCGAAACCGTCGGTACCTTTCAGTTTGAAAGTGATGGCATGCGGAAATACCTTCGGGAGCTCAAGCCCACTGTTATTGACGACCTGATCGCGATGAACGCCCTGTACCGCCCCGGCCCTATGAAATTCATTCCGGATTACATCAACCGCAAGCACGGGCGCGAGAAAGTTGACTACCCGCATGAAGACCTCCGCGGCATTCTGGAGCCGACCTACGGCATCATGATTTATCAGGAACAAATCATGAAGGTTGCCCAGAAAATGGGCGGCTACTCTTTGGGTGAAGCGGATATCCTGCGGCGCATTATGGGTAAGAAAAAGCCCGACCTGATGGTGCTGGAAGAAGAGAAATTCATCGGCAGAGCCCTTGATTTGGGGTACGATAAGAAGGTTGCCAAAGAAGTTTTTGATAAGATGGCGATGTTTGCCGGCTACGGTTTCAATAAATCACACTCCGCAGCCTACTCAGTACTCGCCTATCAGACAGCGTATTTCAAGGCACATTATCCCGCGGCTTTCATGGCGGCCGTGCTCACGCATAACATGGGTGACATCAAGAAAGTCTCTCACTTTATCGAAGAAGCCAACGCCATGGGCCTGACCGTTGACCTGCCCAACATCAACACGGGTGCCGGAAAGTTCGTGGTGAAAGACGGGCGTATTCAGTACGGACTCGAAGCCATCAAAGGCGTGGGCGGCAACGCGGTTATCGCCATCGTGGAAGCCCGCAAGGAAGGCGGCGTTTTTAATTCGCTGTTTGATTTCACCTACAGGGTTGACCTGAAATCCTGTAACAAGAAAACCATCGAAAGCCTGATTCAGGCAGGTGCCCTCGACGACTTCACCAAGAACCGCGCACAACTGCTCGAAAGTCTTGAAGACGCCATCACCTATGCGGTACGCAAACAGGATGAAAAGAACCGGAATCAGTTCAGCCTTTTTGGCGATGGTACTGCAGGCGGCGCTGATACGACCGAACCCCGGCTCCGTGAAGGCGTAGCATGGACCAACATGGAGCGCCTGAAGCGCGAGCGCGAGCACATTGGTTTCTTCCTCAGTAGTCATCCGCTGGATAAATTTCGTGAAGATATCCGGCTGTTCAGCTCGCATACCCTCGGTCAGGATTCGGTAGGTAAATGCGAAGACCGTGACAACGTTCGCATTGCAGGCATTATCACCAGCGTGCGCATGGTACGCGACAAAAAAGGCCGCCCCATGGCATTTTGTCAGATGGAAGATGAAAATGCCGCCATTGAAGCCGTTGCGTTTTCGGAAGCCTACGACCGGTTTCTGAACCTGCTCGCACCTGACAATATTGTCATGGTAGAAGGCAGCATAGACCGCCGCAGGGGCGAGCCGCAAATCATCATTAAATCGGTTGACCGGATTGAGAACGTCCGCGAAAAAAATCAGGGGCGGATCAGGCTCAGCCTCACCCTTGATACGCGTATCATCAGTGACGAAGATATTCACCGGCTCGCCGGCCTGCTGCACGAACACAAGGGTCAGTGCAGCCTGAGCCTGCGCATCACCAACGCCGACATCAAAAACCTATCCATGAATTCACGGAAATTTGTAGTAGACCCCTCCGATCAGCTCATCCGGGAAGTCCGCAAAATCCTTGGGCGGGAAATGGTTGCCCTTTCCCTAAAGGAAAACGGTATGATTAACTGATTGCGGCACAGTCTTTGTAACTTATCCCCTCATACAAACAAACAGATGAACGTATTTTGCTTTCACTCTGTTTTGAAAACTAAACCTAAATACAATAATATCATGGCATCAGAAACAACACTCGAATTTACCGACAGCAATTTTGAAGAACTCGTACTTAATGCCGAGCATCCCGTTTTGGTTGACTTTTGGGCTGAATGGTGCGGACCCTGCCGCCGGGTTGGTCCTCTTGTAGATGAACTCTCTCAGGAATACGAAGGCAAAGCCGTCATCGGAAAAGTAGATGTGGACAGCAATCCGCAGGTCTCTATGAAATATCAGATCCGCAGCATTCCGGCACTTCTCATTTTCAAGAACGGCGAAGTTGTAGATCAGATCATTGGCGCCGTGCCCAAGTCAGTACTGAAAAAGCAACTTGAAGCACAGCTCTGAACCTATTCGATACATAAACCCCCTAAAAAAGGCAGTGTCTGACCACACTGCCTTTTATTTTTTGTGCTCGTGAGTACGTATCCGTCAGCAAATTTCCTGAAGAGCGGGTCTGCCCGTCTGTGATTAGCGTTTTTTTAAAAGGCCGTTTTCAAATGCTAATCTCCAAATTGCTTATTTTAAGAAAAACTATCTCTCTTAGATCTCCTTTATGTTTCGTGTCGACCACGTTTATTTGTCAGATGAAATCGCAACCGCACAGTTTGCCTGCAACCTAACCGCTTGTCATGGGGTTTGCTGTGTTCGGGGTGACGCAGGTGCGCCTGTGCGACCGCAGGAAGTTCCGGTGCTGAAAAAAGCCTGGAACCTTCTCAAAGATGAGCTCAGACCAAGGGCACGGGAAGTCGTTGCAGAAACAGGCCTTATTCATGGTGAAGGCGTTGACATGGAACTCGCCTGTACAGATGGTGCAGAGTGCATATTTGTGCAGTATGATGAAGAAGGCGTTGCCCTTTGCGGCATTCACAAAGCCGCATTTGAAGGCCGCATAAGCTGGCCCAAACCGGTCAGCTGCCATCTCTATCCGCTCCGCATTTTGGAAAGCGGTGCAATTGATTACGTCAATTTTGAGTACATCCCGGAAATGTGTTCCCCAGCCTGCGATCATGCCAAAGCAAACGGCATTTACCTTGCCGAATACCTGAAGGATGCACTCGTGAGACGGTATGGTGAAGTATGGTATGATGCTTTTTTAGAAACCTGCCGCACGATCCGAAAAGAAAAAGGAATTCCCGTATGATTACCCAAAAACAGCGTCAGGGGCAGTTTCAGAAGCAGGTACAGACACAGCAGCAAAAGCTTTCGCCCCAGCAGATTCAGTACATCAAAATGCTGCAAATGTCCACGCAGCATATCGAGCAGCGGATCAAAGAAGAAATGGAATCCAACCCCGCGCTCGAAGATGCAGATTCCGGCGAAGACCTGTACGGCCCGGATGACAACAGCTATGATGAGCCCGCAATGCAGGATACCGATACCGATGCCACAGCCACAGAAGCTGAAACCGATGCCCCGGCTGTAGATGATGATCTGGATGTGGACTGGGATGCCTTTCACTCCGACAATTCCGAAGGCTACAGCTCCTCCACAACCTGGAATCCGGACGCCCCGGATTGGATGGACATTCCGGCTCCCTACCGGGAAACGCAGCTGGAAAAGCTGGAACAGCAGGTGCTGTTGCTCGATCTCTCAGAAAAAGAAAACCTCATAGCCGATCAGATCCTCGGTTCCATAGATGACGACGGCTATTTTCGCAGAGCCCTGAGCGCGGTAGCTGACAGCATCGCATTTCAGCACGGCATGCCGGTACACCCGGATGAAGTCGCCGGTGTGCTTGAGCGCATTCAGCGGCTTGACCCGCCCGGTATTGCTGCCCGAAACTTACGGGAATGTCTGAGCATTCAGCTGCAAATGCTCGATCCGCACACGCCTGGTCTGCAGACGGCCAAAGAAATTATCGGCAATCACTGGGAAGATTTCGAGAAAAAGCACTTCGAAAAAATTATGCGAAAGATGGATGTCTCGGATGATGTTTTCCGCGAAGCTTACGATTGCCTGCGCATGCTTGACCCCAAACCCGGCTCATTTGAAACCGCCGCAGCCGACGCCGGTAATTTCATCGTACCCGATTTTGAAGTCTATTACGAACCGGCAGAAAATGATACCGAAAAAGGCGGCTTTGTGATAAAGCTCAACCGTCGCAACCTTCCCGATCTCGTTGTTTCCAAAAGTTACGAGCAGATGATTGCGGATATGGCCAAGCGAAAAGAGAAAAACAAGGAGCAGAAGGAAGCGCAGCTTTTTTTGCGAAGTAAGATTGAGTCTGCCCGTTGGTTTATTGAAATGCTTTATCAGCGGCAGCAAACGCTACTCGCGGTCATGCAGACCATAGTGAACATTCAGGAAAGCTTTTTCAAAAGTGGTGTAAACATCAAACCGATGATTCTCAAGGATGTAGCCGATGTGGTGAGCCTTGATGTTTCAACCATATCCCGGGTTGTAAACGGCAAATATGTGCAAACCCCGTTTGGGGTGTACGAACTCCGCTACTTCTTTAATGAAGGCATCACCACCCAATCAGGGGAAGAAGTTTCCAACCTCGAAGTGAAAAACATTCTGGCGGATATCATTGAAAACGAACCCAAAGCAAATCCTCTGAGCGATCAGAAGCTCACCGACATCCTCAAAGAAAAAGGATTTATTGTCGCCCGGCGAACGGTAACCAAGTACCGCGAGCAGCTGCGGATTCCGACCGCCCGGCTTCGGAAATCAGTTATTTAACCAGAACGCCAGCCGGAAAATACCGAAGAGCGTGCTTTCCCGGATAAAGAACAGGATAAGTATGCTCATGAGCACGATGTAGGGAAGCAGCGTCGCAAGAATGTGCGGACCCGGCTTAAGCGAAGGCTGCCGGCTAAAGGCAAGAGAAGCCACAATAAAGGCTGCAAGCTGCACGCCTAAGAACAGAAGCGCAACTATGAGCATGGCAAGCGAACCCGCACCGGCCCCCTGAAAAGTGAGCAGCAGCAGCAAAAGCAGCAGTCCGGCATGCATGGGCCAGAACAGCAGCGTACCCGACATGCTCACCACATCATTTCTGAAGCAGCTCAGAATCAGCCACACCCATAGAATACCATTGAACAGCGCGCCGAAAAAAGCGCCTGCCCCAAACAAGATCACTTCAGAAGAAAACAGCGGGAAGTAGTACGTCAGCACCTGCATGCCGGACGCCCCCAGATATGCCGTAGTGAAGCTCAGGCTGAAGACGCCCCACATCACGCTCAGCTGCACAAAAACAATGAAAATACTGCCTGAAAGCAGAATGTGCCGTCTCAGAATATCATCAATCAGAAAGGTATGGCTTAGAAAATACCGACCGACCGTTCTGTTGTAGTTAGGATTGTACCTAAGATGTACCGCAAAAGAGAGCCAAAGCAAGACCACCAGCAACACGCTGTAATTGATGGCCGGCATCACCTCTTCCGCTTCGGGCAGCGGAATCGCCGGATTTGAATGGGCGGTAAAGCCGGACATTATCTCGGCAAAGGTGCTTTCATCATCATCAATGTAGGCCTGCAGATTATTATAATCCGTCAGGAATATGCCATAGCCCTGCGCAATTCCTTCCCTGACCTGCGCAGCAAAGGCAATCTTTTGATTTACGGATGGCGCGGGCGGCAGCAAAAGGGGTGCTTGCGCGAAGGAAGCCGGACCAATGCCCAACTTGGCATCCGCAATGGGGCGCAGCATTTCTGACGGCACGGCCGCTCCGTTTGTAATCAGGAAGAGTTTTTGAGCCGGCAGCTGATTGCGCAGGACCTCCGAAAGCGCCTGCAGCTGCGCGCTTACCTGAGCCGAGCCCAAATCTGCATGCCAGCCAACGATAACCCCATTGAAGGTTGTGAGACGCTCGAAGCGCCTCAAAAAGCGCAGATACACCTCAGGATCTGCAAGCTCCGTGCCGCGCAGCACATAGCGCAGCGGCAATACGGGCCACACCTCCATACCGCTGCCGGAGAGTGCGCCAAACGTTTCTTCCGAAAAATGGGCCTGCGGAGCCACGACCGAAACCCCCATCCGCTGCAGCCTGTCAAGCTCATGCGGATTGATTTGCTCGCTTTGTTCAGCCGATAAAATAACGCCAAAACGTACCTGCGCTTCTGCATCAACAAGCACTGAACTAAACAGGAGCAGCAAAAAAATCAGGCCATGCAGCCCGGTTCGGAAGAACTCAGGAAACTTCTTCCTGAAGCGGAATTTCACGGGTTTCTTTGAAGGTAGAAAGTACAATATTGGATCGTGTTTTTTTAACACCCGGCATCGTCTGAATCTTTGAAAGCAGCCGCTCTAAGGATTCCGTGTTACGGGTTCTGATTTTCAGGAAATGAGACCCGTCCCCTGTTATGGAATGACACTCAAGCACCTCCGCCTCTTCTTTGGCCGCTTCCACAAAATCTGCATAGAAGGAAGAGTTATCGACCTGTACAAAAATGAAGGCCGTAATATCAATGTCAAAACTGCGCGGATCCAGGACAGCGTAGTAGCCGTCGATCAGGTTTTTCTCTTCCAGTTTCTTCATCCGCTCTGAAACAGACGGGACAGACAGTCCGACAATTTCAGCAAGTTTATTGCGGCGCGCACGGCCGTTTCTTTGAAGCTCACGCAAAATTTTAATATCGGTACCGTCAAGTTGGTGCGTCATACAATTTTATTTTAAATGTTCACCGGATTTTGAATAATTGCGGCAATATATCCTAATAAATTAAGGCAATCAATCCTTTAACTTAACTTTATTTTGCCGGAAGGAGATCCAGTAGCTCACTTAAAATCATGGCGGTCGCACCCCACAGCGGTGTAGGTGTCACCTTCCAGTAGGGCACCGTCATTTTGGTTTGGCCGAAGGTCCACACTTCTTTCACCAGGTTTTCGGGATTTGTAAGGGCAGATAGCTCAGGCGTGAATATGCGGCTGACTTCCCGCGGGTCAGGTGTCAGGTTTTCGGGTGTTGCAGTAAGGGTTACATGCGGAAAAATCAGGTTATTGGTTACCGGGATATAAAGCTTGCTCAGCGCTCCAAGGTAACGGAGCTGCGAGCGGTGCAGGCCCACCTCCTCTTCCGTCTCCCGGTATGCGGCCTCAAGGGCAGATTCCCCGGCCTGCATGCGTCCGCCGGGACAGCTTACTTCACCGGCATGACTCGGCATTTTCGGGGAGCGCTCCGTAAGGATGAGCCGGTAAGCACCGGACTCCTCATCCCGATACAGCACAACCATCACCGCATTGCGTTTGCAGTCTTCAGGCGGCACGATATCGTGCATGAAACTACCGTCGTGCCGCACCGGACCCATACGCCGCTGCGCAGCAAAACCCGGCAGCGGCCGTGTCAGCCGGTCTCTCAAAAAGGATTCTAAATCATCCATCTGATGTATACTGATAACGTTTGTAAGGGATGAAAGCCGGCACCCGCTTCCGGTAGTCTTCATACGTACGACCGTATCGCGCCAGCAAGCGGCGCTCCTCAAACCACGAACCGGCCACAAAGTAAATCACGCAGCAAAAGGTAAACAGCGCCCACTTGAGCGTCATCACCGGGTGCGCCACCAGAATCACAATACTGAACACATACAGCGGATGTCGCACATACCGGAAAGGTCCGCGCACCACAAGCTGACCGGTCGCGGGTTCATCCAAGTCATAATCGGCTATCCCCTGACGCGCATCACGAAGCTGCCTAAGCCCGAGAAATGAAGACGTTCCCGCATGGCGCACACTCACCCAAAGTCCGGCAAGGGCCCCTATCTGTATCAGATGAAGCCCAAACTGCAGGGGCGGCTCAACCTTGTACAGCATGTGAGACTCAACCGGCGCAGCAAACCATACCACAGCAAGGGTAAGCACGGCAATTACATTATACAGCAAACGGTAGTACCAGCGCATCTGCGGGAAAATTCCGATGATGTTGCGCTTCACAACCCGACTTGCCAGAATGCTGTGCAGGATCGCGAACCCCAAAAAGGCGAGCACGAAAATCATAGGTTTAGCCAGCCCAGTACCAGGGCTTTATATTCCTGCAGGGCATTAAAACCTTTGTTGGTGAGCGCAACATTGGTTTGCTTCCGGCTCACCTGCACGCTGCGGTTGATCGCCACATAGCCCGCTTCTTCCAGCTTCCGGAGCTGAATACTAAGATTGCCATCCGTGGTTTTAACCGCATTCTTCAGGCTCATAAAATCAACTTCCTCCGAATGAGCCACTGCAGAAAGTATCGCAAGACGAAGCCGGTTATGAATCAGGGCATCAAGCTGCCGGTGACTAAAATTTTTATAGTAGGTTTTCATGAACCCTCCGTAATCGGCCTATAACGTTCAGGATGGCAAGGCGAAGCTGAAATCCGCAAAACAGCGCTGCCGGATGAATAACTCAGCTTTGAGCCTCCCGCCATTCGGTTTATACGCATAGAAAGCAACAGCATACGCAGAAGCTTTTGTTTTATCATAAATGAATGAAGATTAGGGATGTCGTTTAATTTTCTGCCAATATAGGCACGATTAACCCGAGCCTGCAGGCTTTCTTCAGCATTTGATGAAGACCATTTCTTTCTCCTTCAGATGTAAATGGTATGCCCTTTTCATTTTTAAGGCTTCCGTTTCATCCGTACCTTTAGGCGGTCAATTCCGGAGCCGGTTTTCAGGCATGATCTGCCTCAGAAAGCTGCGCATATCTGCATTTCACAACTTTAAAATTTATTATGAGCATTCTTGTTGTTGGTTCTGTTGCCTACGATGGCATCGAAACACCCTTTGGTAAAGTTGACCGCATCTTAGGCGGTTCTGCGACCTTTATCTCCATCACAGCCAGTTACTTTCACAGCCCGCTTCAGCTTGTAGGCGTAGTCGGGCACGATTTCGCTGATGAAGACCTCAACAAGCTTAAGGCCCGGAATATTGACCTTGAAGGCCTGCAGATCGATTCAAGTGGTAAAACCTTCTTCTGGCAGGGCCGCTACCACTTCGACCTGAACAACCGCGACACCCTTGATACGCAGCTCAATGTATTCGAAAAATTCGATCCGGTCATACCGGACTCCTATCAGAATGCAAAAGTAGTTTGCCTCGGCAACATTGCACCGGCCCTGCAAAGCAAGGTGCTCGATCAGATCGAAACGCCCGACCTTGTCATTCTCGACACCATGAATTTCTGGATTGAAGGCGCCCGTCAGGATCTTGAAGCAACCCTCAACCGGGTTGATGTGCTCATTATCAACGACTCTGAAGCACGTGAACTTTCCGGCGAACCCAACCTCGTGAAAGCCGCCGACCGCATCCGCGAAATGGGCCCCGACACCCTCATCATCAAAAAAGGCGAGCACGGTGCACTCCTCTTTACCAACGGCAGCATTTTCTCCGCCCCGGCCTTCCCCATCGTAGATATCTTCGACCCTACCGGCGCAGGCGACACCTTCCTCGGCGGATTTGCCGGCTGGCTTGCACGATCAGGCGACTTTTCCGACGACAACTTCCGTCGTGCCGTCATCTACGGTTCCGCCATGGCAAGCTTCTGCGTTGAAAAATTCGGCCCCGAGCGCCTCCTCGCCCTCACCCCTGCCGAAATCAACGAACGCTACACAGCCTTCCGCACCCTGGCAGAAATCCCGGTTCAACGCGACCACACCTTCTGAAGCGGCCCGACCCTATGACCGAAATTCCCGCAGAAAAAGCCGACTTCAGCTTACCCGATACCATTGTGCTGGCCTCCGCAAACCCGCATAAGGTAACCGAGCTTCGCGAAATCCTGAGCGGAATCGGCGTCAAATTAAAATCAACAAGTGATTTTCCGGGCCTGCGGGACGTTATCGAAGACGCGGAAACCCTGCACGGAAACGCCCTCAAAAAAGCCGCCTACCTCTACGAAACAACCGGCCTGCCCGCCCTCGCCGACGACACCGGTCTTGAAGTCGACCACCTCAACGGTGCCCCCGGCGTGTACTCCGCGCGCTACGCCGGAGAGCGGGCAACCTACGAAGACAACGTCAACAAACTACTGCGCGAACTCGGCAGCACCGACAACCGCAGCGCGCGATTCCGCACCGTCATCGCCTTTAAAAATGATTCCGGCACCTTCTTCTTCAACGGCGTTTGTGAAGGCCGCATCACCAAAACCCCCATCGGCGACAACGGCTTCGGCTACGACCCCGTGTTCATGCCCGAAGGCTACAACCTCACCTTCGCAGAGCTCATGTCCGAAATCAAAAACAACATCAGCCACCGCGGCCGGGCAGTCAAAAAATTCATCCGCTTCCTTGAAGAAATGCGCAAAAAGGAAGCCTGACCCAAGCCACCGGGCAACACGCAGCTTTTTTTATTTTTAGGGAAAACTCCGTGAACATCAGGGGCTCTGTCATAGATTAAAAACCCCAAAACGAATACAAATGCGTTGCTTTTTTTTCATTGACGACAAACCACGGACTCCAAAACAGCTCACAGTTTGTGAACAGGATTAATAGGATTCTCAGGATAAACAGGATGGGTTCCAAATCGCACACGCTCATTACGGATACCGCCGGTAATTTGCCCCATAGTCGCGCCCATCACATTCCCTCCTTTTATAAACTATCGTTTTACACTGAAACCCAAAGCCTTCGACAGACACTCCCACACCCCGGCCCGCAAGCCTCCGGGCTTTGAAACAGAACCGGTGTCTTATTAATGCAGCTCGCCCAACAACACATCATTGGGGCCACCCCTCTCGAGAGGGGAATTAATAAGTGCTGTTATAATAATAACTTTCGTGGCTCTATTTACATAGTTTTTTGACTTGAAAGTCCTGAAAAGCCACGAAGCCAAACTCCCCTCTGCGAGAGGGGGTGGCCCCTGGAAAGACGTGATCAGCGGCAAGAGACCAGAAACAGCCACAAATGATAAAACGACCCCGATGGTGTCGGGGCAGGGTGTGACAGCCCGGATACCAGAGTTCGCCTCCTTACGCCACGGAATAAAAACGAACGCGCGGATCTTAGCAAATAATACTATCTACACCCTGACCGCAGCCCTGAAAGGGCGATATATCACAGCCCGGGGTGCCACCCACGGGATTGCGGCCCCACACAAATGGAGCCCTGAAAGGGCGGCATATCATCGGGAGTTGCGTCCCGAATCGTGCGCAACCATTGCGGATACGGCTGATAATGTATTTCGGGAGCCGCACCCGCCTCGCTCCTTCTTTTCATTACTATTCGGGTTGCACTAAATAACAAAGCCTTCGGTCAGCATTCCCACACCCCGTCCCGCCACCATCGGGGCGCTGAAAGAGATTGGAGGCTACTCAGGTCTAATCAACCCTAACAAATTCCTACCGGGGCCACCCCTCTCGAGAGGGGAATTTCATAACCCAAATAATATCAACATTATAACTCATAAACGACAAACTGACATACTGTGCGGTGACATACTGAAAATGCCTTCTCGAGAGGGGAATTTGTAAGTCCCGTGATAATCATAGCTTCGGATACCTTAATTTCTTTCTTCTTTTTTGGCTAAGAGTCCTGCAACGCCACGGAACCAAACTCCCCGCTGCGAGAGGGGTGCCCGGGTTGTAGGAGCGATCCTATGTGTCCGCCTGCAAACGGGCGGGGTGTGACCGCCCGGAAGCCGGAATTCGGGCACCTTACGCCACGATAGAAAACATCACGCATTTGTAATGAGCTCAAAAAAAGAATTACCAAAGGCTAACCCAGCCCTGAAAGGGCGGCATACCACAGCCCGGGGTGCCAACCCCGGGATTGCGGCCCCTCACAAATAGAGCCCTGTAAGGGCGGCATATCTTCGGGGGTGCGTTTCGAATCGTGCGCAACCATTGCGGATACGGCTGGTAATTTATTTCCGGAGTCGCCCCCGCCTCGCTTCATCCTTTTATAGCGACTCAGCTTGCACTGAATAACATAGCCTTCGGTCAGCATTTCCACACCCCGTCCCGCCACCATCGGGGCATTGAAAGAGTGTAAAAATAATTCCGGCACCACAAATTCTAACAAATTCCTACCGGGACCACCCCTCTCGAGAGGGGAGTTTCATATCCCAAATAATATCAATATAAAAATGGAGATAAAATGTAACCCTCCAAGGGTTTAGGAACCCTTGGAGGGTTGATTTGGCTCAAATATACCATAGCAAAAACCCTGAACCGCGTCATCCCGGAAAGGCCCACACTGAAGCCGAAAAATGCCCCAATGCGGCCGGCCTTATCCGGGATCTGCCAGCTTCGGCCTGCGACCATGCCGGTAGCTGGGCCTCCAATAGCGACCGGGGTCTTTGTGGTTCCGGCTTCCCAGGTCAGCTATTGCATTGCGGTAGTTCAGGCTTGGAAGATCCCGGATAATGCTGCACGCCTTTTCTTAATGGTAAAAAAACGCCGAATGGCAGCATTTCCGGGTTGACGGGTTCTTTGTGGGATGGTATTTGAGAGAACAAATTCAGTTCCTCAGATTTGATTTTGATATCCGAAATTGTAGAGACGCGATTCATCGCGTCTCGGATTCACCACGCTTCGAATCAACTCGCCTCTACGCGCGGTCGTTGGGGCAAATGATCGGTTTCCAGCCCGAGAGGTGCCCCCTCAATTGCCGCTGTGGTTGTTATTCGGCATCTCGCCTCCGACCGGCCTCCGGTCACACCCCGTCCCGCCACCATCGGGGCGTTGAATGAGATTTGAGGCTGCTCAGGCCTAATCAACCCTAACAAATCCCTACTGGGGCCACCCCTCTCGAGATGGGAATTTTATATCCCAAATAATATCAACATCATAACCCATAAACGACACACAGACATACTGTGCGGTGACATACTGAAAAAGCCTTCTCGAGATGGGAATTGGTAAGTGCCGAGATAATAATACCTTTCGTGACCCTATTTAGCCCGCATTATTCACCAAGAAATTTTCTTGCCGGCAAGGCGAAGCTCCAAACTCAGCGGAGGGGTACCCTAGTACCCTGAGCATGAGTTTTCAGCTTCAACGCCGCCAGCGGGGAAATTTCGCAGTCTTAACACCATACTCAAATTTGGGCTACTGGTGTTTTTCACTAAGCCAAATTTAAACATACATTTAGCAAATAAAACTTGTTTATTAGTGAATAATGCGGGTTAGATAGTTTTTTTTGACTTGAAAGTAGTGAAAGCCACAAAGCCAAACTCCCTTTTATGGGTGTGCTGCCACATTTGCAAGGTTTACTGGCATCTCAGCCGAAGAAACTGAAAGAATCATCAACCGCATGGGCACCCTCGGGCTGGTTCAGATTGAAAAAAATGTGGGTGAAGGGTCTTGAAAAGACCTTAAATTGTGATTACATTGCAATCAAAACAAACATTGCAATCATATTGTTATGGCAAGCGTAACCATCCGAAACCTCGACGAAGAAACCAAGCACCGGCTCAAGATCCGGGCTGCGCAAAATAACCGCTCCCTCGAAGAAGAACTGCGTATCGCCCTGCGGAGTCTTGCCGATAACGGCAGCCATAATATGCTGCCTTCGGCTGATGCAGGCTACGAAACTGCGGATGAACCGCAAGCACCGGTTCATCTCGTTAATGACGACCTCGATTTCAGCCCACCCTACACCCCAAACAAGGAAACCATGTTCAGCGAATACATCCAAATCAGCCCCGAAGTACGGTTCGGGCGGCCTTGCGTGAAAGGCACCCGCATCTCCGTGTATGATGTGCTCGGCTACCTTGCCTCCGGCATGAGCATCAGCGAAATCACCGAAGATTTTCCGGAGCTTAGTCCGGAAGCCATTCAGGCCTGTCTTCAGTTTGCGGCATCCCGCGAGCGGCGCATTTTTTCCGTTTAAGTGCCGGGAGCCATGCAGCTGTTTTTTGATCAGAACATCTCTTACCGGATTCTGCACCGCATCGAACCTTATTTCCCGGATACGCGTCATGTGAAAACCGACGGGCTTACCGATGCTACCGATCTTCAGCTCTGGCATCACTGCCGGGAAAACCATTTATGTGTTGTCACTTTCGATGCCGACTTCATCGACCTGCTCAATCTTTATGGCCCGCCTCCGCCGGTTATCCGGATCAGAACGGGGAATATCAGCACCCGGAACCTTGTGCGGTTACTGGCCGAAAAGCGGGACCTGATCCGGGATTTCCTCAGCGGTAAAACCGGTACGCCTCCGGAAGTGCTGGAAATCAGCGGTTAGGTTTATTTGGGGGTACCGAACGTACAACCCGCACACGGCTAAATCTGCACGATGCCTTCGAGCCAGGCTTTGCCAATGACGCAGGCAAACAGGCCGGATTCCTCCAAACGTTTGAGGTCATCGTTGGAGGAGACGCCGCCGCTTGCGATAAAGTTCAGGTCTGTGAACCGCTTTTGGAGGTCGGCATACATGGGCAGGTTGGGGCCGGTCATCATGCCGTCGCGGGCGATGTCGGTGCAAAGCACTTCGGTGAGTCCGTAGCTGAGCATAGGCGCGAGCAGTTGTTCGAGGCTGCGGTCATCGGTTTCGAGCCAGCCTCCGACGGCGACTTTGCCGTCTTTGAGGTCCATCCCAAAGATGCAGCGGCCCGGCCCAAATTCTTCGAGTGCCCGCAACCATTCATCCTGCCGGTTTACGGCCATCGAGCTTGAGACGACCCGGTGAATGCCTGCCTGAAGCAGACGCTCGACATCTTCAAAACGACGGATCCCCCCGCCCATTTGCACTTCAAGCGGCGTTTGCTTCACGATTTGCTCGACCAGCCGCAGGTTCTCAAAATTCCCGTCCCGTGCGCCGTTGAGGTCAACAATGTGCAGGCGGGGTAAATCTTCGCGCTCGCTGAGGCGGTCTGCAAACGACACGGGGTCATCAGCATACACGGTCACAGCTTCGTAGCTGCCCTGCTTAAGGCGGACAATTTTGCCGTCGTATAAATCAATAGCGGGAATCCGGATCATAGCTTTTTTTGGAATAATGTCACCGCGATCAGCGGGTTAGGTTGATAAAGTTTAATAGCAGGCGTGCCCCGGCTGTGCCTGATTTTTCGGGATGGAACTGCACGCCCATTTTGTTGCCCTCGGCAGCCACGGAGGTAAATGTCACACCTGCGTAACTACATGCGCCGATGGTTTGGTCACAAAGCGGGGCGTAGTAGCTGTGCACGTAGTAGAAGTAATCGCCCTGACCAATGCCTTCAAGCAGCGGATGTTCCGACTCGAAGGGTTCGACAAAAGTGTTCCAGCCCATGTGCGGGACCTTGGCGTCGCGGTCGTCGAAGCGCAGCAGTTTGCCGGGAAAGAGCCCCAGACAATCGGTGTCACCTTCCACGCTGTGTTCGAACAGCAGCTGCATGCCGAGGCAGATGCCGAGCACCGGCAGCGGGGTTTCACGCAGCCAGACATCGAGTCCGGTGGTTTTCAGTGCCTGCATCGCGGCCTGCGCGTGACCAACCCCGGGGAAAATGATGCCGGAGGAGGCTTCCAGCTTTTGGATGTCGCTTGTAATCTGATAGTCCGCACCGAGCCGTTTGAGGGCGTTGGAAACGGAGGCCGTGTTTCCGGCGCGGTAGTCGATGATGCTGATCATTACAGAATTCCTTTGCTGCTCGGGATTTCGAGGCTGCCCGTACGCTTCACCGATTGCTTGAGCACAATGGCAAAACCTTTGAACATGGCCTCGATTTTATGGTGATCGTTCTCGCCGGTGACTTCAAAATGCAGGGTGCTTTTGGTGTTCATTGCCAGGGAGTAGAAAAAGTGTTTGACCATCTCGGTGGGAACATCGCCCACTTTTTCGCGGCTGAAGTGTACATCAAACACCAGATAGGGCCGGCCGGAAAGGTCGAGCGCGGTCATGGCGCGGGTTTCGTCCATCGGGAGGACGGAAGCGTATCGGGTGATACCGCGTTTGTCGCCCAAAGCCGCTGAGATGGCGTCGCCGAGCGCAAGGGCACAGTCTTCGATGGTGTGATGTTCGTCAATATGGAGATCGCCCTTGCAGTGCAGGCGCAAATCTACGTCGCCGTGCCGCGCGATTTGCTCCAGCATGTGATCAAAAAATCCGAGTCCGGTTTTGATGTCGTGCTTACCGGAGCCATCGAGATTTATTTCGGCTTCGATGTCTGTTTCGCGGGTTGTGCGGCGTATGCGTCCGATGCGGGGCGGGAACAGCAGCTGATGCAGCAGCGCCTGCCAGTCGGGGGCTGTTCCCGGGGATGCGCCGTCTTGCTGCTGCTGCAGCAGGCCGCTTTCCGCGGCCAAAATGCGTCGGGTGCCGGACAGTGCCGGATTTTCGGCTTCGGTCAGCTCAAAGGAAAGGTCTTCCCGGCGGAGGCGTTCAATTAGCAGCTGCGGCGTTTGCGCGTCGAGCAGCAGCGCGGCACCGGCCTCGTGCAGGCGTATCAGAGCACGGAAAGCGAACGGGCGCAGCTCGCTTCCATCGCTTAGCGCTTCGGCAGAAATAAAAAATCGGGACATGGTAGAAATCAGGTTGTAGGGGATACGATGGCACTCAGCTTCTCAAAAGCGGCCAGCAGACGATCGTTTTCTTCGGGCGTGCCTATGGTGACGCGCAGGCCGTCGGTGCAGTGCAGCTGATCGCCGCGGTAGCGCACAATCACTTCTTCCGCGGCAAGCGCTTTGTACCAGCCGGGGGCATCCTTCACCCTGACCAGCAGAAAATTGGCGTCGCTGGGTTCGACTTTATAAACAGCGGGAAATTTCAGGAGGGCTTCAGCCAGTCTTTCGCGTTCGGCGAGAATTTGCGCGATCAGTCCGGAGGTCCGCTCCGGAGAGGCAAGCGCTGCAAGCGCGGTTTGCTGGGTGAGCGTATTCACGTTGTAGGGCGGCTTCACGCGCATCATGTAGCTGATGATGGTTTCGGAGGCAAACGCCATCCCGAGACGGATGCCGGCAAGTCCCCAGGCTTTGGAGAGCGTCTGCATCACGACCAGGTTCGGGAACTCCCCGAGCCAGCGCAGGGCACTTTCCCCGGCACTGAAATCGATGTAGGCTTCATCCACAATCACAAGCGCGGGCACCGCTTCGAGCACCTGCCGAATGTGCGCGGCATCGAGCCGGTTGGCCGTCGGATTGTTGGGCGAACACAGGAAAACCAGCTTCGCCCCGGAGGTTTTGACGGCTTCAATGACACCTTCGGGGTCAAGGGAAAAATCAGGGTTCAGGGGAGCTTCCACCGTTTGAATGCCCTGAATATCTGCGCTCACTTTGTACATGCCGTAGGTTGGCGGCGTGATGACCATAGTATCTTCGCCTGACTGACAAAACATGCGGATCAGAATATCGATGGCTTCATCGCTGCCATTTCCCAGAAAAATCTGCGACGGCTTTACGTCTTTCAGCTCCGAAAGACGTGCGCGCAGGGCTTCAAAATGGGGATCGGGATAGCGGTTGAGTCGGGCTTCGGGATGCTGTTCCGGGGCGAACGGATTCTCGTTGGCATCAAGCAGAATGCCGGTTTTGAAGTCGTCGCGGGCGGAGCGGTAGGGTTTGAGGGAGCGGATGTTGGGCCGTAAAAGCGGAAGCGTATCAAAGGCGGACATCAGTAAATTTCGGGAATTTTGAACTTTGGTTTAGGAAAGGTGGCGGAGACGGCGGCTAACGGCCTGACGGTGTGCTTCGAGGCCTTCCGCCTGTGCCATGACCTCGACCGTTGGGCCCAGTTCCCGGAGTCCGTCAGGAGTGAGTTCCTGAAAGGTCACCATTTTATAGAAGGAATCGAGGGAGACGCCGCTGTACATGGCTGCGTAGCCGCTTGTCGGCAGGGTGTGATTGGTGCCGGAGGCGTAATCGCCGGCGCTTTCGGGCGTCCAGTTTCCCAGAAAAACCGAGCCGGCGTTGATGATGCCCGGTACGTACTCCGCGGCATTTTCTGACGCGATGATGAGGTGCTCGGGCGCCCAAAGGTTGGAAAATACAAGGGCCTGGGCACGGTCTTCCACAAGCACAGCGCTGCTGTTGGCGAGGGCTTTACGGGCGGCTTCCATCCGGGGCAGGGACTGCAGCTGACGCTCGGTCTCGGTGAGGGTCTCCTCAATAAATCCCGCACTTTGCGCCACAAGCACAACCTGTGAATCGGCGCCATGTTCCGCCTGAGAGAGCAGGTCAGCGGCCACAAATTCCGGGTTCGCGGTTTCGTCCGCAATCACCAGCACTTCGGAAGGTCCCGCGGGCATGTCGATTGCCACAACCGCATCAGACTGCGAAACCAGCATTTTCGCGCAGGTGACGTATTGATTTCCGGGACCAAATATTTTGTGCACTTTGGGGACGCTCTCTGTGCCGTAGGCCAGCGCAGCAACGGCCTGCGCGCCGCCCGCCTTTAGGATGTGCGTGATGCCCGTCAGCGCGGCGCAGTACAGAATTTCCGGTGCAATGGCGCCGTCTTGCTGCGGTGGCGTTGCCATGATACGGGTCGGACATCCGGCAATCATGGCCGGCACCCCGAGCATGAGCACGGTTGAGGGCAGCACCGCTGTGCCACCGGGCACGTAGAGTCCGACGGCTTCAACGGCCCGTGCTTCGCGCCTGCACACGACGCCCGGCATGGTCTCCACGACCAGATCGCCCGGTTTTTGTGCCATGTGAAAGGCATAAATATTGGCAAAAGCCCGGTCAAAGGCCGCTTTCTTATCTTCCGAAAGCGGCACATCTTCCGCGGCAGGGACCGGTATCACAAGCGGATCGGGGAGAAAACCGTCAAATTTCTGCGTATATGACTGCAGGGCCACATCCCCCTGTGTTTTCACTGCCTGAATAATTTCCCGAACGGTTGGTTCAATCCGGTCGAAATCCACGGCTGTGCGTTTGCAGAGCGCTTTGATTTCTTCTGCGTTCAGGTTTTTATACGTGAAGACTTTCATTATACATCCCGCTTAGTTGATCATATTTTGGATGGGAAGCATCACAATGCCCGTTGCCCCGGCAGCTTTGAGCTCTTCCATCACTTCCCAGAATTTCGCAATCGGAATTACGGTGTGTATGGCAATCATGCTCGGGTCGGCGAGCGGCAGCACGGTCGGACTGTTGAGCGCGGGAATGATGCGGGTGATGGTATCAAGCGCTTCCTTCGGGGCATTCATCATGATGTAGCGGCTGTTTTCGGCAAGCAGCTGCCCTTCGATCCGGACGAGGAATTTCTCAATGAGGTCAACTTTGTGCTGCGGCAGCGGCTTGTTGGTACGGATGAGCTGCGACTGACTTTGCAGGATGGTCTCGAGTTCGCGCAATCCGTTGGTTTTGAGTGTACTGCCGGTCGAAACAAGGTCACAGATGGCGTCAGCGACATCAAGGCGGGGCGTGATTTCCACTGCGCCTGAAATTTTGATGATGTGCACATCAAGCCCAAGGGAATCAAAAAACTTGCGGGTAAGCACCGGGTAACTTGTGGCAATGCGCCTGCCCCCTAACTCCTTAGCCGAGTTGATGTTCCGGCTTACGGGGCTCGCAATCGAAAGACGGCAATGACCAAAATCGAGGTCTTTTAAAATGGTGATATCGGCCTGTGTTTCGAGGGTAACATTTGCCCCGACAACACCGAGGTCGCAGATGCCGTCCTGCACATACTCGGGAATGTCATCATCACGGATGAGCAGCAGTTCAACATCAAAATTAAGGGCTTTTACGAGCAGCCGGTTTTTGTAACCATCGAAGCGGATGCCGATGTTTTCGAGCAGGGTAATGGTTTTTTCTGTGAGCCTTCCGCTTTTTTGGATGGCAATTCGCAGGGTTTGTACAGGTTCCAAAAAGGTTAATTATTTAGTGTTCAAGGGGTACCGGAACAAAAAAGCCGGTCTGATTTCAGGATAGCGAATCAGCCGGCAGTCATCTCGGTATTAAACGAAGCGTATTAGATTTACGTTCAGGATGGGGTCATCAGACTGACAGGCTTAGTGCACCACGCATGATGCAGGTGATGATGACGGATACGATGATGTGTCGATGCCTGGGCCTTATCCCCTATCAGACAAATTTCATACACGCGCCCGGTCATTGCCTGCGCGGGAACAGCTTTGAAGTACAGCGTATCGGTAAAGTTTTCATATTTTCTCATGGCTGCGAATATAGTCAGATTAAGACCACCAATTCATGCTGTCTTCAAACGCAAAACATCTCTTTACAAATGCTGCCAAAGCTCTGAGTTTCACTTCGAAAAACCGCAGTTCAGGCCCCGGTGAAGACCGAAGCCCGTGTCACCCTACTCCTTATTCACACCTGTGAATGGCAAAATCTCAGGCGCGCTCAACTTCAAAATGAGGCGATAATTTGCTATTTTAACCAACTTTGCAAAAAACGATCTAACCACCTACATGAAGCACATCCGCAACTTTTGTATTATTGCTCACATTGATCACGGTAAAAGCACCCTGGCCGACCGGCTGCTTGAGCGCACCGGCACCATTACTGAACGCGAAATGCAGAATCAGGTGCTCGACGACATGGATCTTGAGCGTGAGCGCGGTATTACCATCAAGAGTCACGCCATTAAAATGGACTACACCGCCCGCGACGGTCAGAAATATATTTTCAACCTGATCGACACACCGGGTCACGTGGACTTTGCCTACGAAGTATCCCGCGCGCTGAAAGCCTGTGAAGGCGCCGTTTTGGTTGTAGATGCCGCACAGGGTGTTGAAGCGCAAACCATTTCAAATTTATATCAGGCGATTGAGCAGAATCTGGAAATCATCCCGGTACTGAACAAAATTGACCTGCCCGGTGCTGATGTGGAAGGCTCCGCACAGCAGGTGATGGATCTGATTGGGTGTGAGCGTGAAGATATTCTGCACGTATCCGGTAAAACCGGACTTGGGGTAGATGAGCTTCTCGAACACCTTATTCATAAAGTTCCCGCTCCCAAGGGCGGCCCTAACAAACCGCTTAAAGCCCTGATTTTCGACTCCGTTTTCAATTCCTACCGGGGTTCTATTGTTTATGTGCGGATTATGGATGGCGTGCTCCGCAAGGGCGATCGCATGAATTTCATGGCTGTCGAGCAGGATTACGACGCCGATGAAATCGGTTATCTCCGCATGAAAATGACGCCTTGTGATGAACTCAAAGCAGGTGAAGTCGGCTACATCATCGGCAGCGTAAAATCTCTGGCCGATACCAAAGTTGGTGATACCATCACAACGGTAAAAAACGGCGCTACGGAACCCATCCCGGGATACAAGGACGTCAAGCCGATGGTATTCAGCGGGATTTACCCGACCAACAGCGAAGATTTTGAAAGCCTGCGTTCTGCGCTCGAAAAGCTCAAGCTGAACGACGCTTCCCTGAACTATGTGCCCGAAACTTCCGCTGCGCTCGGTTTCGGTTTCCGGGCCGGGTTCCTGGGCATGCTTCACATGGAAATCGTGCAGGAGCGCCTCGACCGTGAATTCGATATGGATATCATCACAACGGTCCCCAACGTAGAGTATGAAATCCAAACAACGGGTGGTAAACGCATTGCGGTTGATAACCCGAGCGACATGCCAGAGCCGGGGCTGATCGATAAAATTTACGAGCCCTACATCAAAGCACAGATAATTGCACCGGCAGAGTACATCGGTGCCATCATGAAACTTTGTCAGGAACGCCGCGGGGTGTACATCAACACCATGTACCTTGACGCGACCCGCGTTGATCTCACCTATGAGCTGCCCATGGCGGAAGTCGTTTTCGATTTTTATGACAGACTCAAGAGCTCAACCCGCGGCTATGCCTCCCTCGACTACGAGTTCATTGGTCAGCGGCCAGGCAATATGGTGAAGCTCGACATCCTCCTGAACGGCGAACCCGTTGACGCCCTCTCGAGCATTGTGCACCGCGACAAAGCCTACGAATGGGGCAAGAAACTTTGCGCCAAGCTCAAAGAGCTCATCCCGAGACAGATGTACGAAGTCGCGATTCAGGCGGCCATCGGCAAGAAAGTCATCGCCCGTGACACCATCCGCGCCATGCGCAAAGACGTAATCGCCAAATGTTACGGGGGCGATATCACCCGGAAACGCAAGTTGCTCGAGAAGCAGAAAGAAGGAAAGAAAAGAATGAAGCAGGTGGGCTCGGTAGAAATACCACAGGAAGCCTTTCTCGCCGTTCTTTCTATGAACGACAACTGATTTCTTTCGCTCCCCTCATCCAAAATTCAGAAAAGTATTTTTAATGACATTTTCCAGGCTGACCTTTATCATCGGCTTTTTCAGCGTATTATTTTTTACGGGCGCGTTGTCTCAAACGCAGCAAGCCTTCGCGCAGCAGACTGACGCCTTCACCGAAGCGGAAATTATCAAGGTTGAACGTGTTGACGCGGCAACTTTCGAGCGCCGGTTCCGCAACACGCGCTGGACAGGACAGGGTATGCAGGGCATTACCGATATTGACCGTATTCCTTCGATGGAATTGCGGGCGAGACTGCAAACCGTTTTTGGCGACCCCACCCGGACGCTCGACGACCTTGCTTTTCGCCCGAATTTCCGGATGGCCGAAGCCATTCAATACGAATACTGGTTCATCGTAAACGACCGCTACCCGATGATGATCCTCGATATTGACGGTCCGTTTGCACGCGGCCTTGTTTACGCGGTATCGGTGAGCTACATCGACCTCATGCCGCAAATCAAGCGGGCGCTCTCCCGCATGATTATGGAGCCGACAGAGCTCGAAGAATTTACTGATGTTTTCTATTCGCCTGAACGCAGCAACTGGTACGAAATATCATTTCAGGACGGCGAATTCAACTATGTTGAAATACCGCAGCCTCAGCGATTCCGAAACGTCCGCTTCAACTGATATGCGCAGCTAAACCCAAAGCAGCCTGCCTCTTAAATCCGGCCCGTTCATACGGTCGGATTTCTTATTTTTGGCGGGTGCAGGTTTCTCACAACATCACTCACTGAATTCCATACCATTGGCCGACAAAAAAAAGATCTCGGGCCGGGCTGAGCGGGCCCGCAAACGCACCAAGGACAGCAGCAGTAAACAGGCGCAGGCAAAAACCTGGGCCCGCGAATGGGGAGAAGCCCTCATCTGGGCACTCGCTGCAGCAGTCATCATCCGCGCCCTGTTTTTCGGCGCGTACCGTATCCCGACCCCATCCATGGAAACAACGCTGATGACCGGCGATTTCCTCCTCGTTTCCAAAATGCACTACGGCGCCCGCACCCCGCAATCTGTAGGCATTCCGTTTACCGGCGTACACCTGCCCAACCTCCGGCTCCCATCCACACGACTCCCCGGCTTCTCCTCCATCAAGCGAAACGACATCGTTGTTTTCAATTACCCGATTGATGACGGCATTCCTTCACAAAAAACCAATTACATCAAACGAGCCGTCGGCATGCCCGCCGATACCCTGGAAATAGCAGACAAAATGCTGTTCGTAAACCATGAGCCGGCTGAAATGTTTGAAACCCTGCAGTTCATCCACGAAATAACGCCCCTTGACGGTCTGCGAATCAGTACGGAGCGCCTCCGGAATGCGGGCGCTACCGTTATCGGCACAAGGGGCCCGCAGGGAGAGCGGCTGTTCGCGCACATGTCACCAACGGTAGCCCGTGAAGTTGAATCATGGGGGAGCGTCGAAGCTGTTGAGCTGTTCTTAAATCAGAGCGGCGGGTTCAGCACCAACTTCCGCTTTGTGCGCGGGCTGTCTGAAAACAGTACCGAGAACATGCCGCAAATTGTTGTGCCCTTCAGCGGACAGGAAGTCGCACTGAATACGGATAACATTGGCCTCTATGCTGACATTATTGAGCGGTATGAAGGCAACCGGCTCGATGTTCGCGGCGATCGAATCCTAATCAACGGCGTAGAACGCAACCGCTACACCATACAGCGCGATTACTACTTCATGATGGGCGACAACCGCGACAACAGCGAAGACAGCCGCGCATGGGGCTTCGTACCCGACGATCACATCGTCGGTAAAGCCTGGGTCATCTATTTTTCCATCGACGGAAGAAGCCCGAGATTTAACCGGATTCTGCGGTCGATACACTGACCGTCTCTGCCCCCCTTTTCCAGGCAACCTCGCTCAGTGGGGTTGCTTTTTTTTCGCAAACAACCCGAAATCCGGCTCAGGATGCAATTCCCCTATCCGTTTATTTGGGGGAAACTCCGAGAGCATCACGGTCTGCATTGCTGGTTCCAGGCATCCCAAATCGGTCTCATAGCGCCTTGCTTTTTTTGCCTGTTACACGCTGACGGAACGCGGATTGGGCGGATTTAAACGGATTTATGCGGATTGACGGTTGGGGCCTCCGTCCCGTACCATGTATCCACACAAATCAAAATCGTATATTTGGGGTAACAAAGCTGTTATTATCACGGCACTTATCAACTCCCCTCTTGAGAGGGGTGGCCCCTGTATGAGCCCGTTAGGGCTTCAATACCATGAACAGTTTGTGTACCCTTTCAAAGCCCCGATGCTGGCGGGCCGGGGTGTGGAGATGCTGCCCGAAGGCATGATACCATTTACCACAACAGCTACATTTAATTGGGCACCCTACGGCAGGAAACCAAAAATCAACCACAAACCCGTCATCCCGGAAACGCCCACACAGAAACAAGTAGCTGCGCAAAAACACAGCCAGCGTTATCCGGGATCTGCCAACTTCAGCCTGCGACCATGCCAGACTCCAGCACCCCAACGCTGTACCGGACTTTGTGGAACCGGCATCCCAAGCGAAAAAAAGATCGCGGCAGGTCTCGGCTTGGTAGATCCCGGATAATGCTGCACGAGGTTTCGTGCGGGTAATTCAACACCGTGCCGCAGCATTTCCGGGATGCCGGGTTGGAGTGGGAAGGCGTGGAATTGCAGTGCTTAATAGGTACGCAATGCAGACCCACATCCTACAGGCATATTTACCCCTCCCTCCTGCCCCGATCCGATTAGCCGGTTTAGGGTAAATCCTGTATTTTTATGCATGTCAACCTTTACAATCCGAAATTCCAACAACATGTCTGACTGGTGGAAAAAAGCTGTTATCTATCACATTTACCCGCGTAGCTTCATGGATGCCAACGGGGATGGCATTGGTGACCTCAAAGGTATCCGGAAGCGCCTCGACTACCTGAAATGGCTCGGGGCCGACGCCATCTGGATCTCGCCGGTGTATCCCTCACCCATGGCCGACTTCGGCTATGACGTCACCGATCACTGCGATATCGATCCCATTTTTGGCAGTATTGCCGACATGGACGCCCTCATCGCACACGCGCATGAACGCCGCCTGAAAGTGATTCTCGACTTTGTACCCAATCACACCTCCAACGAGCACCCCTGGTTTCTGGAATCCAAAAGCAGCCGCGACAACCCCAAACGCGACTGGTACTACTGGAAAGACCCTGCCCCTGGTGGCGGTCCGCCCAACAACTGGCTGAGCCGCTTCGACGGAAAATCTGCCTGGAAATGGGATGAGCAAACCGGACAGTATTACCTGCACACCTTCCTCGAAGAACAGCCCGACCTGAACTGGCGGAACCCCGAAGTGAAATCGGCCATGACCGACATCCTCCGGTTTTGGTTCAGGCGCGGCGTTGACGGCTTCCGGGTTGATGTATCCTACCGCGTCATGAAACACCGCGACTTTGCCGATAACCCCGTCAATCCGGACTGGAAGCCGGGCATGGATCCCTCCTTCCGCGTCACCGAGCGGAACACCAAGAACACCGCCGATATACACCTGTTCAACCGCTGGATTCGCGAAACCGCCGATGAATTCGAAGACAAGGTCACCATAGGCGAGATGAACCTCACCCTGCCGGAGCTCGCCAAACATTACGGCACGGCAGAAAAACCTGAGTTTCACCTGCCCTTTAATTTCCGGCTGATTTTCTCCCCCTGGCAGGCCAAAAATGTGGGAGCGCTGGTCTCCGAATTTGAAGCGACCGTACCCGCGCACGGCTGGCCCAACTGGGTGCTCAGCAATCATGATCAGCCCCGCTTCGCAACCCGTGCCGGCAAAGATCAGGCGCGCAACGGCTACCTCTTCCTCCTCACCGTACGCGGCACCCCAACGATTTACTACGGCGATGAACTCGGCATGGAAAGCGTGCCCATTCCCGCCGATAAAGTGCAGGACCCCTGGGAATTACTCTCCCCCGGACTCGGTCTCGGCCGCGACCCGGTCCGTACCCCCATGCGATGGGACAGCGGACCAAACGCTGGTTTCTCCCCTGCGGGCACCGAACCCTGGCTGCCCGTCGGAGCAGACGCCGCACAGCTGAACGTAGCCGAAAGCCAAAAGAAACCGGACAGCATGCTGTGCATGGTCAAAACCCTGATTGACCTCCGTCGCACCCACAAAGTGCTCATCGATGGCGCCTGCACCGTACTAAGCGCAGAAGACGACATCCTCCAATACACGCGGGGCGAAACGGCCAAAGCCGGGGCCATGCTCATCGTGCTCAATTTCAGCAATGAACCCAAAACCATAACCCTCCCCGAAGCTTTTCAGCACGGGGCAGAAATACTCCTGACGACCCGAATGGATGATTCTCCCGCCCTGGCAAACACGCCTCAGCTTTCGCTGAGACCTAACGAAGGATTGCTGATTCGGAAAACAGATTAATACATCAGCAAAAAGCCAGATTGAAGGTAAAATCCCTGCCGCAATTACCGCATCTTTAGGTTGAAGCAGGGCTTTTACCTTTGTAACTTTTGGTATTGTGCATTGCGCGTCAGGCTTTGAAAACAAGGCCTTATCCGTAGCAAAAGCACAACACACCAAAAACAGGCGCTTAAAACAAATCAACTCAATTAGTCAGTACAATAAAAACAAATACCTTACTATTTTAGGCAATATTCGACAAAAAGCTAAAATAATCTAAAACTTTATTTGGCGTTCCGAATAAATGTGCTGATATTTGGCCGTCAACTTTCATCATCAAAATATTTTACATGCGACTACCTCTGGTACCCTCCGGCAAAAAGAAAGCGAGCTATGAAATCCGCGGCATAGTAGACAAAGGCTTTCAGCTTCAGGCATGCGGAAAAAACGTCTTCTGGGAAAACATTGGCGACCCGGTTCAGAAAGGAATGAAGGTACCGGCCTGGATGAAGCAGATCGTGGCAAACGAAGCGCTGCGGGATGAAAGCTACGGCTACTGCGAATCAAAAGGCGTAGCCAAAACCCGGGAGTTTCTCGCATCACGAACCAATGCGTTCGGCGGCGTAACCATCACAAGCGACGACATCACCTTCTTCAATGGCCTCGGCGACGCCATCGCACGCGTATACGGCATGCTGAGTCCGGAAGCACGGGTGCTCATGCCCGCCCCAACCTACCCCGCACATTCCGGTGCCGAATCAAACCGCATCGGGCAGGCCCCGCTGCAGTACACCCTCGACCCCAAGCGCGACTGGCTCCCCGACGCCGATGAAATCCGCAGCATTGTCGCAGCCAACCCGGACGTCTGTGCCATTTTGCTGATCAACCCCGATAACCCAACCGGAAAAGTCTTCCCCTACAGCACCCTGGCCGCTATCGTACAAATTGCGCGCGAATTCGACCTCTTCATCATCTGCGATGAAATCTACGAAAACCTGGTGTACGAAGGCGAAATGGTCCGGCTGTGCGAAGTAATCGGCGAAGTCCCCGCGATTGCCATGAAAGGCATTTCCAAAGAATTCCCCTGGCCCGGCAGCCGCTGCGGATGGCTCGAGTACTACAACCGCGACAAAGACCCCGCCTTTGCAGATTTCTGCGGCCGCATCGATCACGGCAAAATGACAGAAGTTTGCAGTACCTCCCTCCCGCAGCGCGTCATCCCCGCCATCATGAGTCACCCGCTGTATCAAAGCTGGCAGCAGGGTATCAAAGACGACCTGCGCCGGAAAATGTCGCAGGTGCGCGAAGCCTTTCACGATATCGACGGCTTCCACATCTCCGGCGGCGGCGGGGCGTTCTACGCCACCGTACACATCGACTGCGACTTCGCCGGAAGCTGCGTGCCCTACACCTCGCTGAACGATACACAGCTCAACCTCATCCGCAAATGGCTCAAACCCGGCGCCGCGCAGGACTACAAAATTGTGTACTACCTCCTCGCCGTACACGGCATCTGCGTCGTACCGCTGAGCGGCTTCTCAACCCCGCAGTGCGGCTTCCGCTTCACCTTGCTCGAGCAGGACAGCGACCGCTTCAAAGCCTTGCTCGAAGAAATGAAAGCCGGCCTGAGCCTCTGGAGTCAGCACCGCAAACTCGAAGAAAGCGTAGTCGCCTGATCCAAAAAAACTTCCATCCTTGCACCTTCCCGAAGTCGCTGATTCCACGCGGCTTCGGGAAAGGTACAGCCCGCTACTGCAAAACGCAGGTCCGGCACCGGATTCCTGCACATTCCACAAGCTAACCGACGCTTGTTTTTTTTTGGGGAAAACTCCGTGAACATCAGGAGCTTGGGCGACAGATTGAGAGCCCCCAAACCTAAGATAGGTCCCTTGCTTTTTGGGACGGATACCTTCCCAAACACCGGTGTAAACAAAAGCCTGAAGAGCTTGCGTCAGGCTTTCAAACCATCAAGCTTACACACCGATCCACCCGGCCTTGCATTACCCCGGCTTTCAGGTTTCCGGAAAAATTAACAGGCTGACTATCAGCGGGGATAGATTGATTTCTTGGCCGCAAGCAGGGTGTTTTTCATGAGCATAGCCACAGTCATCGGACCCACGCCGCCGGGCACAGGCGTAATCCAGCTGGCTTTTTCTGACACGCTGTCGAAATCACAGTCGCCCGTCAGGCGGTAGCCGCGTTCGGTCGTGTGATCGGCAACCCGCGTAATCCCCACATCAATCACAACAACGCCCTCCTTTACCATCTGCCCTGTAATCAGCCCCGGCTGCCCGACTGCCACAATCAGGATGTCGGCTCCAATGGTGTGTTTGGTCAGGTCTTTGGTAAATTTGTGGCAAATGGTCGTCGTAGCCTTCCCGGTCGTATTTTCCCGGGAAAGCAGAATCGCAGCGGGTGAGCCGACAATATTGCTCGCCCCTACCACGACCGCGTGTTTACCCTTGGTCGTAATGCTGTAGTGCCGGAGCATTTCAATGATACCAGCGGGCGTACACGGGCGAAAGCTCGGCTGCCCGACCGACATCCGACCTACGTTCATGGGATGAAAGCCGTCCACATCTTTGCGGTAGTCTATCGCCTCAATCACAGACAGCGGCGTGATGTGCGCGGGAATGGGCAGCTGCACCAGAATACCATCGGTCGCCTCATCCCGGTTAAACTGCCCGATCACCTCCGTCAGCTCCTGTTCGGAAACCGTATCCGGCAGCACGAGCGTATCCGACACAATGCCCACATCGGCACAAGCACGGGTCTTGGCCCCCACGTATGCAGATGAAGCCGGATTTTCGCCCACGAGAATCACCTGCAGTTTAGGCGCCCGGTTGCCGCGCGCCACCCAGCTCTGCACATCTGCAGCTACCGATTCCCGCACTTTTTTGGCCAGCATAACGCCGTCTAAAATACTTGCCCCCATCTGTTTCTCCGATTATCGCTTGAGATTGAATTTTTTGATTTTGTTGTAAAGATGACTGCGCTGAATGCCAATCGCATCCGCCGTTTGCGAAATGTTCCACTGATATTTATCCAGCTGGTACTTCACAAAAATGAGTTCCGTAGCGTCTTTGAAAGACTGAAAATCAGGATAATCTTCCAGTAAATCCCGCATGCCCTGATTGCCGTCAGTCGCAGACTTACTTACCGGACCGGCCATCAGCTCAACATCCTCCGCGGTAATCACGGCGCCCCCGCTCAAAATACCCAGCCGCTCCACTACATTATGCAGCTCACGCACATTTCCGGTCCAGTCGTGCCGCTGCAGCTTTTCCAGGGCCTCATCCGAAAAAGATTTGCCCTCAAAAACAATGTCTTTGGTCGCCATCTGCCGCAGGAAAGCGCGGGCCAGCAGCGGAATATCTTCCCGGCGGTCACTCAGCGGCGGAACGTGTATCGGAATCACATTCAGCCGGTGATACAGGTCTTCCCGAAACTGTTGCTCCTGAATTTCGGTACGCAGGTCTTTATTGGTAGCTGCCAGAATGCGCACATTCACGCGAATCAGTTCCGTGCCGCCAACCCGCGCAATGGTGTTTTCCTGAAGCGCCCGCAGCACCTTGGCCTGCGCCTGAAGGCTCATATCCCCGATTTCGTCCAGGAAAAGCGTGCCGCCGTGCGCCTGTTCAAACTTCCCGATACGCTGACTGACCGCGCCCGTGAAAGCGCCCTCTTCATGCCCGAACAGCTCACTTTCGAGCAGCTCGGTCGGGATGGCGGCACAGTTGACCTCCACAAAAGGTTCCCCTGAGCGGCGGCTCTGTTCGTGCAGGCTCCGGGCCACAAGCTCCTTTCCGGTCCCGTTTTCGCCGGTAATGAGCACCCGCGCGTCGGTCGGAGCCACTTTCGCGATGGTAGATTTGATGTGCTGAATGGCCTCGCTGTTGCCGATAATTTCCGAAAGCTGCGGTATGTTGCGGCGCATTTTCCGGTTTTCCTTCACCAGGGTGCCCTTATCAAGGGCGTTGCGAACCGTAATGAGCAGGCGGTTCAGGTCAGGCGGTTTCTGCAGGAAGTCGAAGGCACCAAGGCGGGTCGCCTGCACGGCCATCTCAATGGTGCCGTGTCCGGTGAGCATTATGACCGGCAGCTGCAGGCGGGCTTCATTCAGCTTTTCGAGCAGCTCAAATCCGTCCATGCCCTTCATTTTGATATCGAGCAGCAGCAGATCAAACGACTCCGCCTGAAGCTTCTCAAACGCTTCATCGCCGGAAGCCGCTTCGCTTATTTCGTACTGTTCGAATTCCAGAATTTCACGCAGCGCACTCCGGATACTGGACTCATCGTCCGTTACAAGGATGCGGGGCTTTGCGGATGATACCATGAGAAGAAGGAAAAAAGGTTAGCCGCTCAGCACTAAAACTCCTGCCAGAGCAGGTTTAGGATACGCTCATGCACGCTGTCAACCGTAGCAACGCGGCTCGTGAAGTTGTTGGTGAGAATGGAAAAATACAGGCGTGTTCCCGAAGGCACATCAAGGTAGCCGCTCAGGGTTCTGACGCCCGTAATGAAGCCGGTTTTGGCGTACATGTTACCCATCACCGGAGAAGCAATGAAGCGGTTTTCAAGGGTGCCGCTGTAGCCCGCCCGGGCAAAGGTGTTTTCCCATTCCGTGTGATGGGGCGAGCTCTGCATGGCATGTAACAGGGCGGTAATCACAGAAGCCGTACCCAGATTAGCACTTGCCATCCCGGAAGCATCCCGCAGCCGCAGCTGATTGGTGTCGAGTCCGAGCGCACTGAGTTCGCCAAAAATGAGCTCAAGCCCGGCTTCTGTTGTGCCCTGTGCTTCCAGCGAATAGGCCGCGAGCGATTTCGTGAGCATTTCGGTGTAGAAGTTGTCGCTTTCCGCATTCACGCGCCTGAGCAATACCGCAAGCGGCTCGGATTCATGCGAAGCCAGCTTCTCAAAACCCGACCAGTTCCGCTGTCGCTGATCCGGAATGAGCTCCCCTATCCACGAAAGCCCGCTGAAATCGGCTTGTTTGCTGAAGCTGTCAATAAAAAAGAGCGCGGGATCGGTGATGGTCAGCGACTCTTTTTCGAGATACCCCTGCGGCAGGGTGCTGCGCAGCATGATGGTGTTTGTGCCAAGCACGCGGGCATAGGATTCGTTGAAACGCACGCTGCGGGGCGTAATCAGCTGTTCATTCACCAGATTTACATAGTCTGTGTTGAACGGGAACCAGGTGATCTGCGGCTCACTCCCGACAGGCCCAACAGCGCGGACCGTAAGGTCGATACAGTTGCGGTTAAAGGAGAGCGCGCTGATCTCCGGCGCGTAATAGTAGGAAAGGTCATCCCACTCCCATCCCCGCGGGTAGCGCACATCATCAAAAAGACCCTCATTCCCAAAAATATCCCCGCTGATGTGGGTGATCCCCCGCTCCTGCAGCTGACGAATGAGCGCGTCAAACACATGCATGGCGTCATCATCATAGTGATATTTATCGATGGATGGGTCCCCGGCGCCGGCAATATGGATATCGCCCTCCCAAACATCGCCGACCAGTTCTCCGTCGCCGTAGATTGTTGTGCGAAAGCGGAAGGTCGGCCCCAGGCCGTGCAAAAGGCCGGCTGTCACAAAAAGCTTGCTGTTGGAAGCCATGCGCATAGGGGTGTTGCTGTTTAGCCGAACAAGCTCCTCACCAGCTTCGCTGCGGACCGAAACAGCCCAAACTGCGTCCGCCGTAACGCTTTGGGAAATCAGCGCTTCAATCCGTTCGGCGACAGAAGCAAGTTCAGACGCCTTAACCCGCTCAGCTGCCGCATTCGAAACGCCGCCGAAACCGCCGTAAACCGGTTGCGGCACCAGTATGCCGCAGACCAGCAAAAGCAAAAGGCTCAGTCTCAGCACGGGCTGCAGGAAGCGAACTCCTGCCGTTTTGCATACAGCGGCTGCGAAAGAAACCGGCACGGATGGGTTCATAGGCGCAAAAATGGGGGTTATCCGGCAGAAAGCACTCAGGCCGGCTGTTCTTCCTCATCCCGGAAGAGCGTGATTACTTCCTCACCGGAATCGGCCATCATCAGCTGATGACGGAAATTGTCGTGATTCATCAGTCTTGAAATCTTGCTGAGAATTTTGATGTGATAGCTGCTTTTGGCGCAACCGCCCACAATCAGAAAAACCAGCGAAACCGGTGCGTCATCCACGGAACCAAAATCAACCGGACGCTTCAGCCGGGCAAAAACGGCAAAATTGGGTTCCAGATCCTTGATTTTAGCGTGTGGTATTGCTACGCCTTTCCCAACCCCGGTTGACATCACTTCTTCGCGTTCAAGCACTGCTTTCTTGATCTGTGTCAGCAAAGCCTCATCCACATCCTGCCTGAGCTCGTTGACCATTCTTTTGATGAGTTCTTCTTTATTTCCTGCTTCAACATCCAGCACAACATGTCCGGTGCTGAGTATTTCAGAGATTTTCATAAGTGAAGGCTAATTCATTCGATTTAAGGCGTGCAACAGCCTGCCCGCAAACGGGGCACGACCTGTGCAATACGTCTGTCAAATTTAAGACTTTTTGAGCGGATACACACCTTAAACAAAAGATGAATCCGCAGGGCTTCAGGCGGGTCAGGAAGTAGGGGTACATAGCTTTGCTGCTGCGCCGCGGGCACGCCTCCAAAGGAACTACCGGTCGATTATTGTGCGCAATCTTCGTACTTTGGCCGAATGCAGATGTTTAAAAGTGCCCTCGCTATTTTCCGGAAAGACCTGCAGCTTGAGCTGCGCACGCGCTACGCCTTTAATACCGTGCTCACGTTCGTGGCGGCGGCAACCATGGTCATGTTTTTTTCCCTGAACACCAGCCTGCTCACGGCTGATCTGTACAGCGGGCTCCTTTGGATTATCATCCTCTTTGCCGCCCTTTCCAGTCTTGCGCGCTCCTTTGTGATGGAGACCGATCAGCAAACCTTTGACCTGCTCCGGCTGAACACCCCCGGTCTTCCGGTTTATACCGGCAAGCTGCTGTTTAACTTCAGCTTCACCTACACGGTTTCCCTGCTTACCGCCCTGCTTTTTGCCATACTTACCGGCAGTTTTGAAACCGACCTCCTCCCCTTCATGCTGCTGCTCCTGCTGGGCTCTCTCGGTTTTTCCAGCGTTGCCACCCTCATGGCTTCCCTTGTTTCCCGCTCTGTGCAAAAAGGCGCTATATTTTCAGTACTTTGCCTGCCGCTGCTGCTGCCCCTGATTGTACTACTCAGCGACGCAACCCGCGAACTCCTCGGCGGGGCACCTTTCACCGGCATTGCAGAACAAACTGCGGCGCTCGTCGGGTACTGCGGCGTCACCATCACCCTTTCCATTATGCTTTTTGATTATGTCTGGACCGACTGAACTTCCCTATGCCGGCACGGCCATCTCACCCGGTAACCGCAGGCTTGTAGGCAACGAACAGGCGCGCGATCAGGTGAAACGCATTATCAGCTCCGGCCGGCTCAGCCATGCCTATCTCATCAGCGGGCCGCAGGGCGTCGGTAAAAAAGCCCTGGCCCTTACCCTTGCCGAACTCATCAACGGCATTGACAACCTGACCGACCTGCAAGGGTTGGCTTTTTCCAAAAAAAGCCGCTGGAGCAACCATCCGGATATCGGCATTTTCATCCCGCTTCCGGGCAGCGATCCTGATATTTCCATGCTGAGCGAACGGACGCAGCTGCTGGCCAAAGATCCGTACGAAGTCGTCGATTTCACCCTGCGTCCCAGCGTGAAAGACGATTCTGATCAGACCAACAAAAATGCCTTCTACTCCATCAGCTATTTCAAGGAAACCGTTCTCAGAAGTGCGTATCGTAAGCCCAATGAAGGCAACCGGAATATCATCATCATCAGTGAAGTAGAAAAAATGCGGAAGGAAGCTTCCAACACCTTCCTCAAGCTGCTGGAAGAACCGCCGCCGGGGGTTGTGTTCATCCTCACTTCCAACAATGTGAATGCGCTGCTGCCCACCATCATTTCGCGCTGTCAGCACATCCAAATGGCACCCCTGAAGCCGGATGAAGTTGCACAGGGCCTTCAGCAATTTGATAAGGTCCCCGAAAACGACGCCCGCTTTCTGTCCCGCATTACCAACGGCAACTACGCTTCTGCCCGCTTTTACGACACCGAACAGCTTCGCGCAATGCGCAACGAAATCATCACCTACCTGCGGGCCTGCTACACCCTCGATCCTGCCGAGCTGATTGATATTGCGGGTCGCTGGCAGAAGGAAAATAACCGCGAAGGCATGGCCAACATCCTGAATTTGATGGAAGTTCTGGTTCGCGACCTCGAAGTGTACCGCTCTACCGGAGAAGAGCGCTTCCTGGTAAATGCCGATCAGATCAAGGTGATTCACAATTTCTGCAAGGCGCTCAAAAATGCCCGGCTCGACGAAATGCAGCTGATGTTTGAAGAGTTTCGCAACATGCTCGGGGTGAACGTTACGGGCCGCTATATTTTTATAGTGCTGGCCTTCCGGCTCTCGCGCCTCATGCGGGGTAAGGACCCGGAAATCCCGGAAAGTAAACCCTGGCTCCATATTCCGGCCTACAAGCATTTGGCGACCTAACCGCTGAAAAGCTGCTTTGGAAAACGGGCTGAAACCGACCTGAATCCCTGTAACTGCAACCCCATCCCCTTTCAACCGGTACCCAATTCTTTTTTGCGTGACAATTAAATCTATTGCTTTTACAAAAATGCACGGTGCGGGCAACGATTTTGTGGTTTTCGACAACCGCACCTACGGCTTTCTTCTCGATGAAATCATCGCACTCACTCCCCGGCTGTGTCACCGCCGGTTTGGCGTCGGGGCCGACGGCGTTCTGGTGCTCGAACCTTCCGAACGGGCCGACTACCGCATGGTTTACCGCAACGCCGACGGCAGCGACGCCGGCATGTGCGGCAACGGGGCCCGCTGTCTCGCCCGCTTCGCTGTCCGCTCAGGCTTTCCGGAAAAAGTCAGCTTCATGGTGCACGGGAGCCGCTACGAAGCGGAAGTTACGGCGCAGGGCGTCACGGTTGCTTTTCCGGTTGAGCCCAAGCCGTCTGCCCCCCTCTCCCTGCTCGGACGCGAAGCGGTAGCCATCAACTCCGGCACCGAACATGTCGTGACATGGGTTGAATCAGAAACCCTGCAGGATGAACCCGCACTGCGCGATCAGGGCCGGGAAATCCGGAACAAGCTGGAGCTGTTCCCCACAGGCACGAACGTCAACTTCGCCTGCACTGCCCGTGAATCCAATCAAATCTACCTCAAAACCTACGAACGCGGCGTAGAAGACCTCACCCTCGCCTGCGGCACCGGTGCCCTTGCAACGGCCGTAGCCCATCATCATAAAACCAAACCGGAAGAATCCGGCGCCTTTACCTACGAGATTCTGTGCAGCGGCGGCACCCTCAAAACCAGCTTCGAATATGATCCCGGTGAACAGCGCTACCGTACCCTGCGGCTGAGCGGTCCCGCGCTCTTCACCTTCGACGGCACCTACTTCCTCGATATTTGAAGGCAAGCCGCGCGCCATATCGCACCTTTGCTTTCATGCTGCTCCTGACTTGCGTGTTCAGTGCATGCAGCGTTATCCCCCGTGACAGCTATGATCCCGAAGACGGATCCCCCAATGCACGGCTGACCAACACCAAAGCGGTCAAGCCCCAACTGCCCCCGGACAGCCGTATCCGCAGTGTTGAGCTGTTCAGGGACCGTCCCGGAAACCCGCCCGTTCTCGTACTGGGTTCTGAACGGCAGCTCACCCTGCGTTTCGATGAACTTGCCGAAGCCGGTAACAGCTTCCTCATCCGTGTGCAGCACTACAATGCCGACTGGACCGAAAGCCGGCTGCCCTCAGGCGTTGTAAGCCGCGGCTTCAGCGATGATACCATCAGCGGCGGCACTCCGTCTGTCGGGCAGTTTCCGTCTTTTTTCAGCTACAGCTACACCTTCCCGAACCGCAATCTCAATGTGCAGATCAGCGGCAACTTCATGCTTGAAGTGTACGACTATGTGAGCCGTGACCTTTTGTTTTCGCTGCCGTTTTTTGTTACCGAAGACCGCGGCAGCCTGCGGGCCGAAGTCTCCGAACACTTCCGCGACTCGCGTTTCCCGAACCATCAGATCTATACCGAGTATCAGTTTCCGGATTTTGTAAGCATGCCGCTGATCGACATTGACGTGTATGTCGTACAGAATCAGTTCTGGGGCCGGAGCCGGAAAACAACGGAGCGCGATGTCTCTGCACCGGGCCTGATCCGGCTGCACCTCAACCGCGATGACAGCTTCCCCGGCCGTTACGAATTCAGGCCCTTGTTAATCGACGACATCTTCAGCATTTCACGGGATGTGATTGAAGTGCGGCCCGAACGCGATCCCCCGCTGATCCGGCTGCAGTTCGATGTTGTTGACCTCGACATAAGCCCCCGCATTACGCGCGCACGTTCCTACAGCTTCGGCGAGCCCCGCACCGGACGTAATGCCCGCTATACCGAAGTTGAATTCAACCTTGAACGCCCGCGCTTTCTGAGTCCGGAAGAAGATATTTTTGTCCTCGGCTCATTCACCAACTGGAACCTGAGCGAAGAACAGCGCATGGTTTATGACCCGGCATCCGACGCATTCTCAACCCGGGTTCTCATCAAAGAAGGCCGCTACGACTACACCTACGCCGTCATAGAAAACAACCGCCTCGACGACCTCCGGCTCTCGTCCTTCTTCGCGCAAACAAGTCAGGATTATCAGATACTTGTTTACTTCCGCGATCAGCAACAGCAATTCGACCGCCTGTTGCAATTCGGGACTATTCGCAGCCGGTAGGGTGATACTATCGGAAGCCCTCCGTGACTATGAGCACGTACTACTACAGTGTCGCTCTGGCAGAGACGCAAAATCTTGCGTCTATACTCTTGGTTCCGAAATCAAAAAAACGGATCACCTTGAACAGCGTGAAATGACAACACCGCAATCATGGTCACAACCTTAAGACCTGCCCCGACAGCCAATCGAAGCCTTACGGCGTCATCCCGGAAACGCCCACCCAGGTACTTGATAACTATAATCATAGCTCACCGGCGTTATCCGGGATCTACCAGCTTTGATCTGTGTCGGTGCCGATAGCAGGCTTCCCAATGATATCTGACATTATTCCGAACAAGCATCCCAAACCCGCTATCACACTGTGACAGCGCCAGCTTGGCAGATCCCGAATAATGCTGCACATCATCTGGTGGTGCTTAAAAAATGCCAAAACACAGCATTTCAGTGATAGCACACACTGGGGGGGGCAGGATGAATATGGAAAACCATCAGCCACTCAGCTACTCGCCGCCCGCGGTCTGTCCCGCTCATTAACCTACGCATGATCACGCTGCTGCATCACAAAAAAATACCCCGGCTGTCGAAAACAACCAGGGCATTTTTTATAGATTCGGACCGCTGAACTGCGAAAACAGGGCGGGTAACATTACGTCAGTAATTAATCAAACGCTCGATGGCTTCGGTTACATCGTTGTCGTTGGGAAGGATGTAATCTTCGTAGGGCGCTGCGAATCCGATAGGGGCGAATTTAGCTGCTACGCGCGCGATGGGCGCATCGAGGTGATCAAAACAAGCATCCGCAATTTGGGCTGATATTTCTGCGCCGAAACCAAGGAACTCGTAATCTTCGTGCAGCACGAGAATGCGGTTTGTTTTTCTGAGAGAGTTGTGAACGGTTTCCGCATCGTAGGGCACGATGGTACGCAGGTCGATGACTTCAATGCTGATGTCTTTTTTAGCGTACGCTTTGGCTGCATTCAGCGCTTTCTGAACGAGTGCGCCGTAGGTTACAATAGTTAGGTCACTGCCTTCGCGAACGACAGAAGCTTTTCCAATAGGCACAAGGTAGTCCTTGCCGGGTTCCGGACGACGGGCAAAGCCCTGGCGATACAGGAATTTATGCTCGAGATAAATGACCGGATCTTCACCCCTAATGGCTGTTTTAAGCAGGCCTTTGGCATCTGCGGCATTCGAAGGCATCACAATTTTATAGCCGGGAATGTGGCCGAAAGTAGCTTCAATGTTCTGACTGTGACAGAGTCCGCCGTGAATGTAGCCGCCGCAGGGTACGCGGATGACCATGGGGTTGGCGAACTGATTATTCGAACGGTAGCGCAGCACCGACACCTGATTGCGGAGCATCTGCATGGCAGGCCAGATGTAGTCGGCAAACTGAATTTCCGGCACCGGCTTAAAACCTTTGATACTAAGTCCGCAGGCAGTTCCGATAATGGAAGCTTCCGCAATGGGAGCGTTGTAGCAGCGGCTGTTGCCGAATGCATCGGTAAGACCGCGGGTAGCCGTGAACACGCCGCCTTTACCGCCGGCTACGTCTTCCCCGAAAACAATAACCCGTTCATCGCGCTCCATTTCCTCATAAAGGGCATGATTGATCGCATCAACCATCACAATCGGCTCTCCGGATGGCTCCTCATTTTCGTAGTCGAGCTGGGTTTCGCCTTCAAACAGTACATGCTTCACCCCGTCTTCGGGTTTCGGATCTTCCTGACTCATGCACCATTTGGTGTCGTCATCCACCTGTTTTTTGACTTCATCAAAAAGGGCATCGATTTCTTCCTGTGTTGCAATTTTAGCTTTCACCATTTGCCGGGCCAGCTTGGTGATGGGGTCGTGCACTTTGTCCGCTTCGAGATCTTCTGTAGTACGGTATTTACGGTGATCGTCAGAAGAAGAGTGCGGGAGCAGACGTACAACGTGCGCGTGAACCAGGGCGGGTCCTTTGCCGCTTCGGGCGTGCGTTACGGCTTTTTCCATTGCAGCAAAGGACTGCAGATAATCCGTACCATCACACTCAATAATTTCCAGATTGGCAAATCCCTGCACTGTTTTGGAAATCGACTTGTTGCTTGTCTGTTCCTGAACCGGCACGGAAATGGCGTACTTGTTATCCTGTACCACAATTACGGCAGGTACCTTGTCGCGGGTTGCCCAGTTCAGCAGTTCGAAGAAAGAACCTTCGGAAGTACCTCCATCCCCTGTTGAGATATATACAACTTCATCATCTCCCAAAAACTTAATACCCTGCGCAATACCCAGACCGGGCAGAAATTGGGCACCCAACGCGCTGTTAACTGACACAATGTTCAGCTCTTTGCTGTTGAAGTGTGACGGCATCTGACGCCCGGCGCTCGTATCCGTGACCTTGGAAAGGTGTGCGGAGAGCAGTTCCCTTGCGGTCATACCCATCGTAAGGGCGTAGGACATATCCCGGTAGTAGAGCATCCCCCAGTCTTTTCGGGGAATCATGTTTTTTCCGGCTGCAACCTGAATGGCTTCATGCCCCGAACCGCCGATGTGGAAGAAGCCCCGTCCCTGTTTCAAAAGCGTCAGCATCTTATCATCAAGACGACGTGACAGCATCATTGTCCGCAATGAGTCTGTCAGGTGATCTTTGGAAAACTTCTTGATTGAAGCAGATCTGATTTTGAAAGCAGAGTCTGCGGGCACCAGCTGTGTGGTACCGTTTAGGGTTTCAACACTCATGAAATTAATGGTTTATGACAAGTTAACGGATCTGAATTCAATTCAATTAAAATACGGTTTTCGGGATTGTTATTCCACAGAACGGAAAGGTTTTTACAGGCTTGCAATGCCCTTTATTACACAGAAAACCGCTTCCAAGATGGATTTAAAAGGTCAGCAGCTTAATAAATACCTAAAACGGTATCCGGTCCTGAACGCTGCGTCTTTCGCAACTAAGCTAAACTTTCTTCAGCCGGATAACACTTACACCGCCCTGCTTCATTCTCAAAAAAGGCCACTATCAGATGTTGCGGCGGTAGATACGATAGGTTTTTTCACGCCAGCCGCCGATTTTCTCGGCTACCCGAATCATGTCGGTATTGGTTTCCAGCAGCCAGCTCAGTTCTGAGGCGTTATAGCCCTTAGCCAGTCCTTTAACAATAGCTTCCCGGTGCAGCAGGGCGTCTATGCCTTTGCCCCTGTATTCGGGAATGACCCCCATAAGCGCAGTTCGGATACGGTTAATTTTTCTCCGGTACCACAGCAGCTTAAAAATGCCGAAGGGCAGCAACCGCCCGTTGCGGATGTGCCGGAATGCCTGATTCATGTCCGGCAGGGCGACGGAAAATCCAACAGCTTTGCCCTTAATTTCGGCAATGTGCGCAATATCCTTATCAATAATCAGCTTGAGGTCTTTCGCAATATGGTCAAACTCTTCTTCGCTTACCGGGCTAAAGCCCCAGTTGTCTTTCCAGGCCTGATTAAAAATATCGCGAATGATACGGACTTCGTTTCCGAAATCTGACAGGTTCACAGGTCGTATACTCAGGTCCGGCATACGCTTGCGCACGATGGCTTCCGCTCTGTTAATCCGGTCGAGTGCCACATTTTTTTCATCGACAACATAGGCGAACAGGTCAATTTCCTTTTCCATCCCGGCCTCGGTGAGCAGCTTGTCGTAATACTTTTTGGTCCACGGCATCATAACGTAAGGCTCCGTCTCATGTCCGTCAACCAGCATACCCAGCTCATACATGAAGCCGGGATTTATAGGACCAATCATTTTATTCATGCCCCGCTCCCTAAGCCAGTCTGTAGCTACTTCAACTAACAGTTTAACCAGATAGGGATCATTCTGACTTTCAAAAAAACCAAAGAAGCCGGTCTGCTGCTTTTGGAAAGTATTCCAGGACCGGTTGATAAAAACTGCAATACGGCCACATACCTGATCATTCTTTTCTGCCAGGAAGTAAGCGTGCGCTACATCTGCAAAATACGGGTTTTTATTCGCGTCGAGCAGATCCCGCTGCTGAATATAAAGAGGCGCAACCCAGTTTTCGTCGGTTGCATAATGATCATAAGGGAATTGTAAGAAAGCCTTCATTTGAGAAGGCTCTGACACATAGCTGATCCCGTACATCGGTCGGAATTAGGGGATGAATGAAAGAAAGGATACTTACTTACACTTATGTTGCTGCATTACGCCGGCCTGTCCTGCTCAGGCAGGTGCTTCTACCAAAGACTGACCGTTTTTATCAATAATGCCGTGTTTCACGCCGATGGTGTGAAAAGCTTCAAGAATGGCATCAAGCTGATCGTCGGTATGCGTAGCGCTGTAGCTTGTCCGAATCAGGGACTGACCCGCAGGCACAGCCGGTGGAACCACAGCATTGGCATACACGCCTGCTTCAAACAGGTCTTTCCAGAACTGAAAACAGCTCATCATATCGCCGATAACAACAGGAATAATGGGCGTACTGCTCGTCCAAACATTGAATCCGAGTTTACTGAGACCTTTCCGCATGTAGTTTGAAATATACTCCAGCCTTTCCAGGCGCCAGGGCTCCGTTTGCAAAATTTCAAGGGCTTTGAGCACTGTTGCGGCATTGGCCGGTGGCATGGACGCACTGAAGATGTGAGCCGGAGAATTGTGACGGATATACTCAATTACCGGACGATCCCCAACCAAAAAGCCACCCAGAGAAGCAAAGGATTTCGAAAAGGTGCCGCTGATCAGGTCAACATCATCATTCAGTCCGAAAACCGAGGCAGAACCGCGTCCGCCTTCACCAATGACGCCAATAGCATGGGCATCATCAAGATATAGCCGGGCACCATATTCCTTGGCAATTTTAACAAGTTCCGGCACATTGGCGAGCTGTCCCGACATGGAAAAGACGCCGTCACTAACAATGATTTTGCCGGCTTCAGGATTGGACCGATCCAGCATTTTGCGCAGCTGATCCATATCATTATGCGCAAAGCGATAGGTTTTGGCGTTCGACACGAGGGTACCGACAACAATGCAGGCATGGTTGTCTTTATCGGAAAAAATTTCGTCGTTGCGCTGTGCGATGGTTTGAATGGCACCTTCATTGGTCTGATAGCCGGTGGAAAACAACACGCAGGATTCTTTCTGCATGTACTTAGCAAGCTTTTCTTCCAGCTCAAGGTGTAAATCAAGTGTCCCATTCAGATAGCGTGAACCCGTACAACCTGTACCATATCGCGTAATGGCGCCTTGTGCCGCTTCTATCAGCCGTTCATCATTGGTCAGGCCCAAATAATTATTCGAGCCTGCCATAATAACTTTGCGTCCTTCAATAACAACAACAGTCCCGTCTGTTTCGGTAAGCGGCTTGAAATAAGGGTATAGGCCCAGGGCTTTGACTTCGTCTGCCTTGGTAAAATTGAAAGCTTTTGAAAAAATATCTGCTTTTTTCTTGGCCGTATGGGTTTCACTCATACTTTGGAAATTATAATCTGAATAATAAATCAACTCGTAATATAGGCACTTCCTGCCATTGTTCAAACCACACCAAAACGGCCCTAAAAGGCTGAATTGACGCATTTATCATGGTTTTGGCTGAAGCTCAATTATAAAGCGTGAACACTGTTAAGAGCGTTCACTTTTTATAGACGAATTTCGTGAGGTAAAGGATATAAGCTTTTGAAACTGCTTCCCAGCTAAAGCGGCTTTTCACATGGTTGCGGGATTTACGGGACAAGGCATCAAGCTCATTTTCCAGCACCCGGTCGATGGTTGCAGCAAAATCTTTTGCGTCGTTTTCTGCAATCCTGTAGCCATTTACACCCTGCTCAATAACGTCCCGAATGCCTTCAATATCGCTTGCAACCGCAGGGGTGCACCGGATATTGGCTTCAAGGAGCACAACACCAAAGCCTTCCATATCACCCGGCACGCGGATATTGGGCATGATGAACAGGTCTGCGGCGGAATACGCAATTTTAAGCACATCATCTTCCTGCCGTCCGTTAAAGAAAACCTTGTGCTGCTGACCGGTTTCCTGTATGGCCTGCCGGATGCCGGCTGCTTCTGCCCCATCCCCGATGATGATATACAGCACATCAGATTTCACCTGAGGCAGGATTTCACGAATAAACCAGGCATGCCCTTTTCGGCGTATGAGGCGCCCGACCGTCAGGAGCACTTTACGGGAACCCAGCTTCAGGCCGAGTGCCTGCTCCAGCTGCTTCCGGGCCAGCGGCTTGTCAACAGCTTCGGGCAAATCCCTGATATCAAAGCCGTTCGGAAGTACCTGCGATTTCTCGGGAGCCAGTCCGCGGCTGAGACACTCATCCCGCGTTGCCTGACTCACGGAAATGACGCCGTCCAGACCGATGAAAACCTTCTTCAGAAGCCACTGATAAATACCCACGGAAAGCGTCACGTCGTGCCCGTGCGAAATGCTGATCATAGGAATGGAAATCCGTCGCCGCAAAAAATGCCCCAGTGTGCCGGTAACCATGGATGAAAACAGGATGAGATCGGGCTGCATTTTTTTCACTTTTCGGGGCAGTCCGATGTAGAGGGAAAGCAAGAAGAAAAAGGTTTTTACGCCAATGAAGCGCCAGCCCGTTTCCATAGTTATTTCCTCGAGCTCGATCTCAGGGTTGAGCGACAACTCGCTGGTCAGCTGTAAACTCACACGCTGCATGCCGCCTATGTTTTTCAGCACGGCGTCTTTGGGCGGATGTAAATGTGAGATATAGAGGATTTTCAATGCAATTCAGAATTTGAAGCCGCAGGCAGTTAAGGACCGAAAGCCCGCGCTCAGGACGTAGTACGCTATTTTTAAGATTACGATAATAGTGAGCACAGCGGGATTATGAAAATGCCGGCACACATTTTTTGGAAGCGGTCATTTATGCTTTCATCCGGTGTTCCGCCACAACATGCTGATAGCTCAGGATGAGGCTCTCCATCACGTGCTGCCAGTCAAAGCTGAGGGCTCGCGTGCGTGCCTGCTGTGCCATGCGCTGACGCAGCGCGTTATCCTGACTCAGCCGTAAAATAGCCCAGGAAAACGACTGTACATCCGCTACCGGCAGCACGTAACCGGTTTCTTCATTAACGACCAGCGATTTGCTGCCCACCGCATTGGCCACAAGCGCCGGCACCCCGCTGCTCATGGCTTCCAGGGTTACATTTCCGAAAGTCTCAGTGTCGGAAGGGAACACAAAAATATCCGAGCTCGCATAAAGGACAGCCAGTTCTTCCCCAAAAGCAAAACCGGTAAATACGGCTTCGGGCAGCTCGGCTTCCATCTGCGCGCGGGCCGGACCATCGCCGCCGACCAGCACACGGATTTTGGGATCCAGCTGCTGCGCGCGATTTACGGCGTCGATAAACGTGCGCGGATCTTTTTCCCACACCAGGCGCGAGATGTAGCTCACAACTACATCATCCGGTGCAAAACCACATTGTTGCCGGAAAGCCTGACTGCGCTTTTCAGGGGAAAAAATCCCGGTTTCAACCCCGCGCGTCCACAAGCCTACTTTATCCGCGGGGAGACCATTGCGGGTGAGATACGCATTCATAGATTCCGAAGGGGAAACCACGAGGTCGCACCGCTCATAAAACCAGCGCAGGTATTTCCACAGCACGCCCTCAAGGGCTTCAAGTCCGTAATAGCGCAGATAGCTGCTGAAGTGCGTATGATAAGACGACAGTACGGGGATGTTGTGACGCAGCGCAAAACGAAGCGCTGCAAGTCCCAGAAAATCGGGCGTTGCAATGTGGATGAGATCGGGTTTGAAGGCTTCAATATCATGCCGGTGAACCTCCGGCAGAAACAGCGAGACCCGATACTCCGGACGTCCCGGGGCCGGCACCGAAGGCACTTCCACAAAAGTACCCGCCGGCTCAATAGCTCGCGGACGAATATCCGGACCAAAAACACGCACATCGAACCCGCGCTCCTCCGTCAGGTAGCGCACAAGCCGGTTCAGCGTGAGCGAAACCCCGTCTTTTATATGGACATAGTTGCCCGTAAATAATGCAATTTTCATGAATAAGCATACTTGGTTTGGCGTCCGCTTTCAGGGGACAAGCCGTGATGAACAGCAAAAAACAGGGATTCCGGCCCGCTGCCGCTTCCTTCCCCCTCAAACCCGGATCCGGGTACCGCTGCTTCGGCCCTTCAATAAATCAGGGCTGAAGCGGCATTTTTTCGTAAATTTCATATCCTTCAAAAATACACAGTTTTCACTTCTTTATGAAAGTATTCATCACCGGTGCCACCGGCTTCATTGGTTCACACCTCGCCGACGCCCTGCTTGAAGACCCCAAAAACGAAGTCCGCTGCCTCGTCCGCTCCGATCTCAAATGGCTGCGCGAGAAAGGCGTGATCCCCGTAAAAGGCGACCTGCACGACCTGCCCGCGCTGCAGAAGGGCCTCGAAGGCGCCGACGTCGTCTTTCACCTCGCCGCCCACGTCAAAGCCCCCAAGCCGGAAATCTTCTACCGCACCAATGTGGAAGCGACCGAAAACATCATCCGCATGGCCCAAAAAGCGGGCGTACCCAAAATGGTCGTGCTCTCCTCCCTTGCTGCTGCCGGACCCAGCTTCCAGCATCCTGTCTCCGAAAGCGACCCCATGCTGCCGGTCAGTATGTACGGGCAGTCCAAAAAGGAAATGGAAGAAATGATCCATCGCGTTGCCGCCCCCGGCGATTCCATCACCATTCTGCGACCGCCGGCGGTGTACGGTCCGCGGGAAGAAAACATCCTCTCCTTTTTCAAAATTGCCAGCCGCGGCATCTGCCCCATCGTAGGCAGCGGCGCAACCAACCGCATCTCAATGGTACACGTCGCGGATGTGGTGCAGGGACTGCTCCTCGCGTGGGATCAGACCGAACCCGGCGTACACACCTACTTTGTCTCGGGGCCGGAAGTGTACACCTGGAACGAGATCAAAGACGCGACCGCGCGCGCCCTCAATAAACGCCTGATCACCCTGCCGCTGCCGCCCAAAGTCGTGAGCCTCGTTGGCGCCTTCAGCGAAACCGCCGGCTCCCTTGTGGGCACGTACCCCATCATGAACCGCGACAAAGCCCGGGAAATGACCCTGCAGTGGACCTGTTCCATCGATAAAATAAAGCGCGAACTCGGCTTCAAACCCGAATACGATATTCGTGAAGGCCTGGCGCACACCATCACATGGTACCGCAGACACCGCTGGCTCTGAGCAAACCGCATATTTTTTTCTTTCGGGGGGATGACACCCTTGTCCTTTCCTTTCCCGCTTTTTTCCGGAACATCTCCGACCAGCAATGCTGACGCGCCGCCTGCGTTGGAACCGCATCAGCGCAACCTGCCGAAACATCAGCCTCACCCTAACCACAGCCTCCAAGACTTTTACGCACAACTCCTGAATGCTACGATCTGCCCCCTCTTTCAGTCCGCTTTTCTTCCTGATTCTCTTTGTGCTGCTCCTCAGCGAGCCCGAAAGTGTCCACGCCCAAACCGAACAGGTGCTGGTCCGCGACCTGACCACCCTCATGGAAATCCCCGGCCTGCAGTCCGTCACCGCCTCCGAAACGCACCTCTACGCACTGTCTTCTGAAGATGGCCTCATCGTGTTTCGCGTACATGCCGATTCCCTGCAGTGGCTCTACAGCTCGCAGGGCATGCAGCGCCGCGGCAATCAGCTCAGCGCGGATGTCCGTTTTGCCTACCTCACCGGCTCCAACAGCCGCCTCACCATCGTGGAACCCACCTCCGTGCTCGGCGTGTATTCCTCCACAACCCTGCCGGCCGCACCAGTCAGCATGGCACGTGTCGGCGACTTCCTTTTTATGGGGCTGGAAACCCCCGGCCTGTTCCGCCTCTCCCTCGCTACGCCGGAAGCCGTAGATGAAAGCCCCGAACAGCTCGCCATGCAGCAAACCGGCCGCAACCGCGTATCCGCCGTGCGCGCCTTCGAAAACACCCTGCTCGTGCTCACCGCCAACAACAGCCTGCATCAGTTCCGGGTGCAGGAAGACGGCGCGCTGCAGCATCAGCACAGTTTCCGCTTCTCACCGGCCCTCAGCAACCTCTTCGTAGCCGACGGACGCCCCGTGCTCACCGGCGCCGAAGGCAGCGTGTACAGCCTCAGCCCGGACGGCGAGCTGAACACCCTCTTCCGGATCGACGGCGCCGTCGATGACCTGCAGTTCTGGCAGGGCCGCTACCTCATCCGCTCCCGCACCGGTCAGCTCTGGCAAGCCCGCGAAGGCGGACAGGCGCAGCTCATCCGCCGCGACACCGAGCCCGGCAACCACATGGCGCAGACCAAAAGTCAGCTCTGGCTCACCGAATTCAATCAGCTTGGCCGCATGACGCTCGAAGAACGCCCCGTCGTAGAAATCCGCCAAAGCCCGCGCACGGACCGGAACGGAACCCTCCGACTCAGCCCCATCCCCGATCAGGTGACCCACTTTCCCCGGCCCGTGCTCCTGCCCCTCACCTTTGAACAAGCCGTCGAGCCAGCCGATGTCCGATTTCAGCTGCAAACCAGCGCGGCCGGCGCAAGCATACGCGATCAGGGCTTCTTCTGGCAGCCTGCTTCCCGCGATGTAGGGCGTCAGCAATTCACCATCATCGCCAGCACGCCCGACGGGCAAACCGACCGCATCAGTTTCGAAATCGACGTACGACCCTTCAACACGCCCCCGCGCTTCAATCAGGTGCGCCCCATCTCCATCCCCGTAGGCGAATCCTTCAGCCTGCCCCTGCGCGCCACCGACCCCGACGGCCCCGACACCGGCCTGATCCGCTACCTCGCCGCCGACCTCCCCGACGGCGCCGTCCTCGACGAACGCACCGGCCTCATCACTTGGACCCCTACCCGCCGTCAGGAAGGACAACACCGCTTCCAGGTCATCGCCACCGACCAATTCGGCGCCGCCACCCAAATGAACGTCACCATAAACGTACTACAGCTCACACGGGAGTAAAAGTTTTTTGAGTTCAGAATTCAGAGTTCAGAATTCAAAGTTTGAAGAAAATTCAGCCTTAAGTAACAGATCACCATCACCTGTTTTCTGACCTCTGACCTCTGACCTCTGACCTCTGTCTTCTGTCTTCGGTCTTCGGTCTTCGGTCTTCGGTCAACGGTCTCCCTATGTTCACGCAACCTTCGCAACGCATACCCGCCCCTCCCGGGCCTGAGCCAGGCAACCGTATCATTTCAGGGCTTTTTATTTTTTGGGGAAAACTCCGAGAGCATCAATGCCTCCGTGAAAGATTGTAAGCCCCCAAATCGGAGATGGGCCCCTTGCTTTTTTAATTCCGCAGCACACCCAAACCGGCAGCCCCAAAGCACCCATAATTCCACCGGCAACGCGGGTGCGACCCCATTCGGGGTCGTGTATATCGGGGGCGTCATTCGGTGCTATAAACATGCAATCCCTTCGGGATTGGTACGGAGTCGAGCCTGCGCGAACGAGCATTCCGCAACGATTTTACGACCTCAACATTCATCAAACACCGAAGCCGCACAACCCACCAATCCACCAGCAACGCGGGTGCGACCCCATCCGGGGTCGTGTATATGGGGGTCGGCTTTGATGCTATAAACATGCCATCCCTTCGGGATTGGTTCCGGGTCGGACGGATTGAAAGGTTTAAATACGAAACCCGTTACAGAACCAGCTATAAATTTCGCAGCCGAGCTAAGTGCATGGTATTCAATTGAATACACTTATCTTAAGCCTCGATTTCAATAAACATAACCTTACGGGTTAGTTACAGCCCAAATGTCAAATTCGATTTGTAAGCCAATACAACATCCAAAGACGTCTCTGAAAGAGACACATATTTATAGAAAAGACACGTCCCCCCAAATAAACGACCCTGAAAGGGTCGAATTAACGCGTACGCGCATTCCGCAACGATTTTACGACATCACCATCCATCAAAAACCGAAACCGCACAACCCTCCAATCCACCAGCAACGCGGGTGCGACCCCATCCGGGGTCGTGTATATCGGGGGCGTCATTCGGTGCTATAAACATGCAATCCCTTCGGGATTGGTACGGGGTCGGACGAATTGACGGGATGATATACGAATCCCGTTACAGAACCGGCTTTAAAATTCGCAGCCAGATTAAATGCATGGCATTCAATTCGATACACGGTTATTAAAGCCCCGATAACGCAAGAACATAACCTTACCGGCTCAATTACAGCCCAAATATCAAATTCGATTTGTATGCCAATACAACATCCAAAGACGTCTCTGAAAGAGACACATGTTTATAGAAAAGACAAGTCCCCCCAAATAAACGACCCTGAAAGGGGTCGAACCCACGCGAACGAGCATTCCGCAACGATTTTACGACCTCAACATTCATCAAACACCGAAGCCGCACAACCCACCAATCCACCAGCAACGCGGGTGCGACCCCATCCGGGGTCGTGTATATGGGGGTCGGCTTTGATGCTATAAACATGCCATCCCTTCGGGATTGGTTCCGGGTCGGACGGATTGAAAGGTTTAAATACGAAACCCGTTACAGAACCAGCTATAAATTTCGCAGCCGAGCTAAGTGCATGGTATTCAATTGAATACACTTATCTTAAGCCTCGATTTCAATAAACATAACCTTACGGGTTAGTTACAGCCCAAATGTCAAATTCGATTTGTAAGCCAATACAACATCCAAAGACGTCTCTGAAAGAGACACATATTTATAGAAAAGACACGTCCCCCCAAATAAACGACCCTGAAAGGGTCGAATTAACGCGTACGCGCATTCCGCAACGATTTTACGACATCACCATCCATCAAAAACCGAAACCGCACAACCCTCCAATCCACCAGCAACGCGGGTGCGACCCCATTCGGGGTCGTGTATATCGGGGGCGTCATTCGGTGCTATAAACATGCAATCCCTTCGGGATTGGTACGGGGTCGGACGAATTGACGGGATGATATACGAATCCCGTTACAGAACCGGCTTTAAAATTCGCAGCCAGATTAAATGCATGGCATTCAATTCGATACACGGTTATTAAAGCCCCGATAACGCAAAAACAAAACCTTACCGGCTCAACCACAGCCCAGATGTCAAATTCGATTTGCATGCCAATACAACATCCGAAGACGTCTCTGAAAGAGACACATGTTTATAGAAAAGACACGTCCCCCCCCAATAAACGACCCTGAAAGGGTTGAACCCACGCATCCGAGCATTCCGCAACGATTTTACGACATCACCATCCTTCAAACACCGAAGCCGCAAAACCCATGAATCCACCGGCAACGCGGGTGCGACCCCATTCGGGGTCGTCAATATCGGGGGCGTATTTCAGGGCTATAAACATGCAATCCCTTCGGGATTGGTACGGGGCCGAATCCGCGTGTACGCGCATTACGCAACGATTTTACGACCTCAACATCCATCAAACACCGAAAACGCAAAACCCAACAATCCACCGGCAACGCGGGTGCGACCCCATTCGGGGTCGTCAATATCGGGGGCGTATTTCAGGGCTATAAACATACAATCCCTTCGGGATTGGTGCGGGGTCGAACCCGCGCATACGCGCATTCCGCGGCGATTTTACGACATCATCATTCATCAAACACCGAAACCGAAAAACCCACGAATCCATCGGCAACGCGGGTGCGACCCCATCCGGGGTCGTGAATATCGGGGACGGAATTCGGTGCTATAAACATGCAATCCCTTCGGGATTGGTGCGGGGTCGGGCGGATTGACGAGGTGAGACACGAATCCCGTTACAAAACCGGCTTTAAAATTCGCAGCCAGATTAAATGCATGGCATTCAATTCGATACACGGTTATTAAAGCCCCGATAACGCAAGAACATAACCTTACCGGCTCAATTACAGCCCAAATATCAAATTCGATTTGTATGCCAATACAACATCCAAAGACGTCTCTGAAAGAGACACATGTTTATAGAAAAGACAAGTCCCCCCAAATAAACGACCCTGAAAGGGGTCGAACCCACGCGTACGCGCATTACGCAACGTTTTTACGACGTCAACATCCATCAAACACCGAAACCGCACAACCCACGATTTCACCGGCAACGCGGGTGCGACCCCATCCGGGGTCGTGAATATCGGTGCGGAATTCGGTGCTATAAACATGCCATCCCTTCGGGATTGGTACGGGGTCAAATCCACGCGTACGCGCATTCCGCAGCGTTTTTACGACATCACCATCCATCAAACACCGAAACCGCACAACCCAAGAATCCACCGGCAACGCGGGTGCGTTTTTTTGGCGTGGGGCGCACACGGTCTAATGTTCCTTCATACAACATTTTTTGGCTTCGGAATTTCTTGAAAGAATCTGCGGATAAGAAACGCGGAAGGCCTGGCGGGCCTTTATGGTTGCGCCTTGCTTGTCTTATCTTAAGCTTTCATTCCTAATCCTGATTTTTCACCCATTCGCATGATTTCTTCGCAATCGCAACAGAACGCACAACATTTCGCAGCCCCCCTTTTAAAGTGGTACGACGCCAACAAACGGGACATGCCGTGGCGGGATTGCGGGGATCCGTACCGGATTTGGGTCTCGGAAATCATGCTGCAGCAAACGCGGGTCGATCAGGCGACCCCCTACTACGAGCGCTTCATGGCGCGCTTCCCGTCCGTCGAAGCCCTCGCCCGGGCCGACCGGCACGACGTGCTGATGGCCTGGGAAGGCCTCGGCTACTACAGCCGTGCGCGTAACCTGCACGCCGCCGCCCAAACCGTGCTTGAGCAGCACGGCGGCGTTTTCCCCAAAACCTACGACGACATCCGCGCCCTGAAAGGCATTGGTCCCTACACCGCTGCCGCCGTAGCAAGCATCGCCTTTGGCCTCCCCTATGCCGTAATGGACGGCAACGTCATTCGCGTACTCAGCCGGTACGCCGGCATTCAGGATGATGTACGCCTGCCCGCAACCAAAAAACGTATTCAGGAGCTTGCGGATGAACTCCTCGACCGGCAGCGCCCCGGTGATTTTAATCAGGCCGTAATGGAACTCGGCGCTACGGTATGCACTCCAAAATCCCCGGATTGCAGCACCTGCCCGCTGCAGCAAAGCTGCAGCGCAACCCTCAGCGGAAAAACGGCGGAAATCCCCTACAAGTCCCCGAAACAAAAAATCCCGCACCACGAAATCGTGGTCGGGATTTGTAAAGACGAAAACGGCAATATCCTCATCGCACAGCGTCCGGATGACAAAATGCTGGGCGGACTGTGGGAATTTCCGGGCGGCAAAGTCGAAAAAGGCGAAACCCGCACCGGCGCACTCATCCGCGAATTAAAAGAAGAACTCGGCGTCGAAATCATACCGGAGGAGCACCTGATCGAAGTCAAGCACGCCTACACACATTTCAAAATCACCCTCAACGCCTGGATCTGCCGCATCAACCTGGGTCAGCCTGCCCCCAAACCCAAAGCCAGCAAACAGCTTCGGTGGATCAAAATTTCAGAACTGCACGGCTACCCTTTTCCTAAAGCAAACAGAAAGGTTACGGAGGCGTTGATGAAGATTGATGTTTAAATTCTATTGAAGCCTGTTTCAGGTATCAATCAGCATCCGCTGTTTTGCCCGACCAACAGTCAGGCTCACGCTGCTTCACAAAATGTTGACATAACGATTCCGCTTCCCCATCAAGGCTCTTTATTGTATATCCCTTAAAAGGTGCAAGGGTTGCGTTTTCGCCTATTTTAACTTTACCCCGGCCAGTACGCTGTGAATAATCGTTTCAACATAGGCCTGTTTATCGACCTTCGCATCAATTCGTCCTGAATTCATCAGGGAGATACCCCCATGCAGGGTAGAAAGGATAACGTTGGCAACCAGCCTTGAATCGTGCGGTTTAATCAGGCCCTGCGCCTGCCCCAATTCAAGCGTGTTTCGGATCAGGTCAATATTGCGCCGGGCCTTACGGTATTTATCTACCGGATAGCGCTGCATGTGCTTGGGATGCAGCTGAAACATGATTTCGTAATACTCCGGGTTTTCCATCCCGAATTTCACAAACTCCCGGCACAGGGCTTCGAGGACTTCAAACGGATTATTATTGGCCTGTACGACCGCATTGGAACTCAGGGCTTCATGGAGCAGGTCGAAGCCTTCCTCAATCAACGCATGCAGCAGGTCATCCTTATTCTTGAAATACAGGTAAATGCTTGTTGCGCTAAACCCGACGCTTGCTGCAATTTTTCGCATGGACATCCGGTCAAACCCCTCCTGCAACAGCATGCTGCGGCTCACCTTCAGAATATTTTTCCTTAAACTGTTGCCCTTCTCTTCACTTTCACGCTTCATAAAATATCAGCCCTGCAATCAAAATCGGTTATTTCGGCAATAATAAAGCCATAATGTAAGCTAAAATAGCTCATTTGTAAAGACATATAGCACCCGGCACCACAAAGGTTTTATGGACTAAAGCGCACGACACGAATTTTCGAAAATCTGAACGGGTGGGTTTCCGTTGAACAGTATGTCAGTATGTCAGTATGTCAGAGGGATATCGCTGGTATTAGCTACAGCACCCTTAGCGTCCTTTGCGTTAAAATACGGGGGTTATTATCAACTTCAGGGTTTGTATCAGCCTGCGTTTTTAAACACGAAGACCGCGAAGGCTTTCGCAAAAGTCACAAAGTTATTTAAAGGCACCTTTCCCTTTGCGTACTTCGCGTAACCCTTAGCGTCCTTTGCGTTCAAATACGGGGGGTATTATCAACTTCAGGGTTTGAACCAGCATGTTTTTCTAAACACGAGGGGCGCGAAGAACGCAACGTAATTTTGTTTGCAGCACAAATCTGATTCTATCCCCCCCCTCTCCCGAAACAGATATAAGAAAAGGGTTAACAATCGCCTTCGGGAGAGGGGCCAGGGCGTGGCGCGAAGTGAAGTACCTGTAAGTCAAACTTATATCAATTAGTATTAGCTTCCTTTCCCTTTGCGTAGTTCGCGTAACCCTTAGCGTCCTTTGCGTTAAAATACGGGGGTTATTATCAACTTCAGGGTTTGTATCAGCATGTTTTTCTAAACACTAAGAGCGCGAAGAAGGCGCGAAGAACACAACGTAATTTTGTTTGCAGCACAAATTTGATTCTACCGTCCCCCTCTCCCGAAACAGATGTAAGAAAGGGTTAACAATCGCCTTCGGGAGAGGGGCAAGGGGTGAGGGCCGTCTCGCACAAAAGCCCAAAAACATCTTCAGACTTCAACAAACCACAAACCACAAACCACAAACCACTAAACACCAGCCACTAGCCACTAACCCAAAATCAGCTCATCCGGAAATGAAACACCTCGTCCAGGACGGCTTCGATGCGGGCAAACTCAGCCATGCCGAGGTTGCTTCCGCTTGGCAGGCACAGACCGTGCTCGAAGAGCCAGTCGCTTACACCGTTGCCATAGTGTTTGCTTTCGCTGAATAATGGCTGCAGGTGCATGGGCTTCCAGAGCGGACGCGCCTCAATATTCCGGGCGTCGAGCGCAAGCCGGATGGTTTCCCGCGTAATGCCACCGGTTTCTTCGGGGTTCACGATAACGGTCGTAAGCCATCGGTTGCTGAAATAGCCTTCGGGCTCCCGCAGAAAATAAATGCCCGTTGCTGAGGTATTCTGAATGCAAACGGTTCCGTCCCGAAGTTCCGCATCGAGCCAGGTCTCGCCCAGCTTTTTGAAGTACCAGTCGTGATTGGCACGCCTTGCCTCAATGCGCTCAGGAAGTACCTGCATCTGCCCCCGTCCAATGGCCGCCACCACATTACTCATGCGGTAATTATAGCCCTGCTCGGAATGCTCATAATGGGGGGCTTCATCTCTTGCCTGTGTGGCCCAAAAGCGGGCTTTCTGAATCAGCTTTTCATCATCAGAAATGAGTGCACCGCCGCCGGAGGTCGTAATGATTTTATTGCCGTTAAAAGACAAGGCCGCCCCTTTACCAAAGGTACCGGTGTGTTTGCCGTTAATGTGCGACCCGAGGGATTCAGCAGCATCCTCAAATACAGGGATGCCGTATTTATCCGCAACCGCCATAATGGCCGGCATATTGGAGGGCATACCGTACAGATGAACCGGAATAATTGAAGCTACGCGCTTGCCCTGCGCCTGCTGGTCGATAATGGCTTCCTCCAGCTTAACCGGACACATATTCCAGGTCTCCAGCTCACTGTCAACAAAAACCGGCGTAGCACCCTGTAGTAATACGGAGTTTGCCGTAGCTACAAAGGTAAAGGACTGACATAGCACTACATCCCTCCGCTCAACCCCTAACAATCGCTGCCCTATATGAATGGCGGCGGAACCTGAGCCGAGTACGGAACAATGCCCCGCTCCGGTATAAGAGCGAAGATCCTGCTCAAAATCACCGATATGCGGACCTACAGGCGCAACCCAGTTGGTATCAAAGGCTTCCTGTACGAATTTTATTTCCTGTCCTCCCATATGCGGGGAGGATAACCAAATTTTGGGTTCTGACATCTGATAACGTTTGCTAAAACAGGGTGCTGTAGGCCAGCGTATGCAGGCACGGTTAGATAAGCCTTAGTTATAATTCGGACAATATAAGAGTTATTCACGTAGAAATTAATTCCAATACTGCAATTATTCGTGCCTTTTCTTTTTAGATTCATCCCGCACCCCGTGAAAGATTTTATGGACCGAAAAGTTTTCCGGTGAATGACAAGCGTAAGCCCTCTTTATTTTTGAAACCCGTGACAAGCTGCGGCATACCAGTATTCATCCTCCTAAAACAGCATAACACATGTGTCAGCCTCAGCTTTTCAGCAGCTCTGCCGACCCGTGATATAGCCCACATGCTCTTTGAGCGCGCGTTCCAGCAGGTCAATATTGCGGGATGAAGGCCTGAAGCGCCGCCACCAGCGGGACGGAGCTTCGGGGGATTTCCGGTTCAGGAAGGAAGCGGGAGCTGCTATCGGATTGCTGCCGGTTTGGGCAAACAGCATGACCGCCCTGCGCTGATGCAGGGCCGAGCTTGAAATCAGCACCGGTTGCCCCGCTCCGAAAGCCTGACGAAAAGCCTGCGCCTCTTCACAGGTGTTGCGCGGCGTATGCAATCGGCTGATGCGCTCATCCGGCACCCCAAGGGCTACCGCTGCCTGCGCAACCGCTTCAGCCTGCGTCATTTGTCCCTCAAATCCGCTTGCTGAGCTTACCAGCCGTACGGGGATTTCCCGGGCGTCAAACACGCGGTAGAGCCGCACGCCTTCAACCAACCGCTCAAGCACCGAAGCACTTAAGCGCGAAGTAGGGCTCAGCCTCGGATCTGTGGAATGCCCCGCACCCAGCACAATAATATAAAGGCTGTCGGCGCCGGAGTCCTGAAAAGCAGCTTTTACAGCCGCTATACCGTCTTCATCAATGACCGAATAGCGGTTCTCGAGACCGTCAGCCAGAAATTCAGGCAGCCAGGGGAGACCATAGAGCAGCAGCAGCGCGACAAAAAGCAAGACCGCCCGTCTCGCCCATTTCAGCTTCCCCATCACGACCATGACGCCCGTCAACACGAGCAGCAAAATCAGCTGCGTACCCGGCTGCAGCATGGCATACCCAAAACGCAAAACAGATTCAATCAAATGGAAAGAAATTTAGGGTATGTGGCTTATGGCAATTTGGAAAGCAGAAGCATGGTGTCAGGTATGCCCCTTTTCTTCACCATTAAACCAAAAGGTCATCCGAAGTGCTGTTTTGAGAAACGCAAAAAGAACCAAGGGTAATTGGAAAAAAATCTGAGTGTATGAAGCCCCATAAAACTATCGGGCCCTATGTGATGCTCAGGGGAAGTACAGAAGATGGCATTCCCTGCATCATTGTCTTTTGGAGGGCGATTTTTATGAAAAGCCGTATCTTAGGCGCTCACGCCACTTCAATCTGCTCTGTTTTACCTGCCGCATGCCCCTTCTCCGATTTTGCCGCTTACCTGTAAGCTGTTCGCCTGTACGCAGATTCCGTACAAAAATCAGTTCTGCAAACAGACGGGATCGGATAATGCTTGAGGTGACGGGGACTGATGCAATAAACCAATTTCAGAAGCTGTTAGTGATTTTTTTATGGGGGATGTTTTTTGGGATGATGGTTTTCATGCCCCCACATACCCTTGCGCAGGTACAGGCTCAGGATCAGGATCAGCCTAAACGTCAGCAGTCTTTTCAAAGTCAGGCACCCGTGCTCTTGCATCCGGATCCTTTTCCGGTTGAAAACGGGCAGGGTTTACGGACTGCGGTTCAGGCTTCCGTTGCCGCTGGCACAGCAGAAATGCCTTTTTGGCTCTATGCCAACCGCTATGGGGAGCTCAGACCGGGCAGCCGGATCAATGCGCTGAATCAGCTGTCCGTGCGCTACCGCATGGGGAGTCCGGCGGATCGCTACCTGCTGGAGACCGGGGCAGCTTTGTCGCTCAGAGCGGCCAATACGGGCAATACCGCGCATTTTCAGACGCTGTTTGCCCGGGCCGAATACGGTATTTTCCGCCTTGAAGCGGGTCGTTTTTATGATGATGCTGAAATGCCCTTTCCGCAACTCACAACAGGATCCATGATCGTGAGCCGCAATGCGACGCCGGTACTGCGCATTCAGCTTTCTACCAGGGGTTTTATTGACGTGCCCTTCACAGCAGGTCACCTGCAGTTCCGCGCGCGCTACAGCGACGGTCAGCTCGAGCGCGACCGCTACATCCGCGATGCCCTGCTCCATCAGAAAATGGCGCACCTCAAATTTAATGTCTGGCGCATTGAGCTAATGACCGGCTTCATCCACAACGTCGTCTGGGCCGGCACTGATCCGGAACGGGGAAGACTGCCGCGTTCTTTTGCTGACTACCTCCGCGTCGTAACCGGCCGCGCGGCCGATCCGGAAAGCAGTGCATCAGGTTCGGAAGTTCTGAACCGCCTCGGCAACGGGGTCGCGGCCTACGACGGCACCATGATCATTCAGCTTAACGGAGCACAGCTTGTGCTGCACCGGCAGATTTATCTGGAAGACACCGTTTCCCTTCGGCTGCGCAGCTACCGCGACGGTTTGTACGGGGTCGGCCTGCAAAACATCAGCTGGTTTAGCTGGTTAGATGCGCTGCTGATTGAGCACCTGCAAACCCTCATGCAGGATTCCCTGCCCGGCATGCCGCCGGGACGTGCCCGCTATTACAATCACGGCATTTATTACAGCGGATGGACCTACGAAAACAATGTCCTCGGCAATCCGCTGCTGACCATTGATCCTTCGCGGGAGCGCTACCCCGTATACAACAATCTTGTAGCGGGATGGCATCTCGGCATGCACGGACAGCTCAGTGAACGGTCCGAATGGCAATTCATGGGCACCTTCACGCGCAATTACGGCAACTGTAACGATGACCTGCTGATATCCGGCAACCTCTGCAGCGTTACCGCAACCGGCCGTGACCCGCGTCCCGGATCCGAAGCAAGACCGCGCTCTGAAGTGAGGCGGGATCAGTACTCCTTCCTGCTGCGCGGCAGCTACCTGCTGATGCCGCAGCACGGCCTCAGCATAAACGCGGCCCTCGCCCTCGACACCGGCGCCCACCTCGGCAACCGCGCCGGCCTCGAAATCGGCCTGAGAATTAGCCCGAAGTAGTGAATACGTACGTAAAACGTAAGGGTAACGCCTTGTGCTTACCCATTAAGGTGCCTGATTAAGCCTGTGATCCCTTCGCGTTCTTCGCGTAAACCTTGGCGTCCTTTGCGTTTAAGTACGGAACTTAGAATTTACTCCAGCGTTTGTTCCGGCATCGGTTTTTAAACGCGAAGGGCGCGAAGAAGGCGCGAAGGGCGCGACGTTTAGAAAATTCCAATAATCAGTATGTCAGTATTTCAGTATGTCAAAGGTGGATGCTTAATATCAGCATAGATCCCTTTGCGTTCTTCGCGTAAACCTTCGCGTCCTTTGCGTTTAAGTACGGAACTTAGAATTTACTCCAGCGTTTGTTCCGGCATCGGTTTTTAAACGCGAAGGGCGCGAAGAAGGCGCGAAGGGCGCGGCGTTTAGTAAATTCCAATAATCAGTATGTCAGTATTTCTGTATGTCAGTATAAAAGGTGGATGCTTAATATCAGCATAGATCCCTTTGCGTTCTTCGCGTAAACCTCCGCGTCCTTTGCGTTTAAGTACGGAAGTTGGAATTAACTACGGTGTTTGAAACGGCATAGGTTTTTAAGCTAAGCAACCTATCCCCCAACATACCAATCATACATTTTGCTTATGCCCTCTTCGAGTTCCACGCTGTGGTTCCAGCCGAGGCGGTTAAGCTTACCGGGATCAGTGAGCTTTCGCATCGTGCCGTCAGGTTTGCTTGTGTTGAAAGTGAGCGCCCCTCCGAAACCGATTACCTCCTTCACCATCAGCGCCAGCTGCTTGATGCTTACATCTTTGCCGGTACCGATATTCAGGTGCACATTCCGCACCTCTTTGCCGCAATCGCTGAGCTTCACAATGTCCTGAAAATCAACGTTTTGCATTACAAACACACAGGCATCCGCCATATCCTCACTCCAGAGGAACTCGCGCATCGGTGCACCGGTGCCCCAGATTTCGACTTCTGTCTCTCCACTGCCCAAACGGCGTACCCCCTGCTCCGAAAGCACACGAAGAATATCCTCCTCCGAAGCATCACCGCTTACCCCTTTTACCGGCCGTCGGTTCAGGTCAGCTCTGATACCCTCGAAATCCTCCGCCTCAAGACAGGCCGCAAGATGCATCTTCCGCACCAAAGCGGGCAGCACATGGCTCTTCTCCAGGTCAAAATTATCGTTTGGACCGTAGAGATTGGTTGGCATCACCGAAATGAAGTTGGTGCCGTACTGCAGGTTGTAGCTCTCACACAGCTTGATACCTGCAATTTTAGCTACTGCATAGGGTTCATTTGTATATTCAAGCGGCCCGGTGAGCAGGTATTCTTCCTTAATCGGCTGCGGACAATCCCGCGGATAAATACAGGTACTACCCAAAAACAGCAGCTTCTTCACCCCGAATACACGGGCCGCCTCAATCACATTGCTCTGAATCATGAGGTTGTCATAAATAAACTCGCCCCTATAGGTGTTATTGGCCACAATGCCCCCTACTTTGGCAGCCGCGAGGAACACATAATCCGGGCTCTGCTCATAAAAAAAGGCCTCAACGGCCTTCTTGTCCCGCAGGTCCAGCTGCGCGGAGGAGCGGGTTACAATGTTCTCGTAGCCTTTCTGAGCCAGGTTCCACAAAATCGCAGAACCAACCAGACCATTATGCCCGGCAATGTAAATTTTAGAATCTAATTCCATAGACAATGTACGTGAAGAGGCCTTGCTGGGGATAATGCCATTTGCTTACCCAAACAAGACGGGAAATATTTAATGCAAGTTGGTGGTACGCGAAGACGCGAAGAAATGCCGGATTTCAAGAGTGCCTGGTCGTAAACTATAAAATATCCTGACGCTGTTTAAAGCCGTCACCAAAAGCAGCGGTCATTGGCTTAACATGAACCGCTCCTTTGCGAAACCCTTCCTGCCCTTCGCGTTAAAATAAACCAGGCTGATACAAACACTGTAGTTCATACCAGCCCCCGTAGTTGAACGCGAAGGACGCTAAGCATAGCGCGAAAGATACCGGAACAAAAATTAGAGCCTTTGCCTGCGAAATACTGAAGTACTGATGTATTACAGACTAATCTTACCCTTCGCACACCCGGAAGCAATTTCGTTGCTAAGCTTAGCTTAGCAGAAATACCGCGCAGCCCAGTAAAACGAGATCCTTCGACTACGCTGCGCTTGGCTCAGGATGACAAGGCCAACGGAGGACAAGCGGCGCGGCAGGCCGCGCCGGGTATGTTGATGATTACACTGTCATCCTGAGCGAAGCCGAAGGATCTGGTGATGAGGATTAGGTGCCCTGAAATTCTAATTGTACCCTACCCCTAATCGAGCAGGCGCTTCAGGTAAGCCCCGTACTGACTCTTCCGGAGCTCTTCGGCATGTTGGAGCAGCTGCTCGTCGGTGATCCATTTTTTGCGCCAGGCAATTTCTTCCAGGCAGGCAATTTTGAGGCCCTGTCGTCTTTCGATGATTTCCACGAACTGCGAGGCTTCCAGCATGGCTTCGTGCGTACCGGTGTCGAGCCAGGTGAAGCCGCGTCCCAGCACCTGCACATGCAGCGCGCCCATCTCCAGATAGGTGGTGTTGACGGTTGTAATCTCAAGTTCCCCGCGAGCCGAAGGCTTGACGTTTTTGGCGATGTCAATCACCCGGTTGTCATACATGTAGAGCCCCGTGACCGCGAGGTTGCTTTTGGGTACTTCCGGTTTTTCTTCGATGGAAAGTGCCTTGCCATCGGCCCCCATTTCCACTACGCCAAAGCGCTCCGGATCTACGACCTGATAGCCAAACACGGTTGCGCCTTTCATATCCGATGCTGCTTTTCGCAGTAGCGGGGACAAGCTGTTGCCGTAAAAGATATTGTCGCCCAGAATCAGGCAGACGTCATCTTCCCCGATAAAATTTTCGCCGATGATAAAAGCCTGCGCCAGTCCGTCGGGACTCGGCTGTACGGCGTATTCCAGCGAAATTCCCCATACCGAACCATCCCCCATAAGATGCTGAAACAGCGCCTGCTCATGCGGCGTCGTAATTATCAGCACTTCCCGAATACCCGCCAGCATAAGCACCGACAGCGGGTAGTAAATCATCGGCTTGTCATACACCGGGCAAAGCTGCTTTGAAATAGCCTTCGTTACCGGATACAGGCGTGTACCTGTACCCCCAGCGAGAATAATACCTTTCATTTTTTTATCAGTTTAATTTAACAGTATGTCAGTATTTCAGTATGTCAGTGTGTCAAGGATAGATGTTGCGCATAAGGTTCGGTGTCCTGCACAACGGGATCCTTCGACTTCGCTGGGCTTCGCTCAGGATGACAGCAGCACTCTCTAAGCCACCGGCGCGGCTGGCCGCGCCGTTTGAAGCAAAGCAACCCTGTCATCCTGAGCGGAGCCGGAACGAAGTGCAGGCGGAGTCGAAGGATCCGGTGTTGTGGGCTCAGGGCACCGCACAACGGGATCCTTCGACTTCGCTGCGCTTCGCTCAGGATGACAGCAGCACTCTCCAAGCCACCGGCGCGGCTGGCCGCGCCGTTTGAAGCAAAGCAACCCTGTCATCCTGAGCGGAGCCGGTACGAAGTGCAGGCGGAGTCGAAGGATCCGGTGTTGTGGGCTCAGGGCACCGCACAACGGGATCCTTCGACTTCGCTGCGCTTCGCTCAGGATGACAACAGCACTTTCCAAGCCACCGGCGCGGCTGGCCGCGCCGTTTGAAGCAAAGCAACCCTGTCATCCTGAGCGGAGCCGGAACGAAGTGCAGGCGGAGTCGAAGGATCCGGTGTTGTGGGCTCAGGGCACCGCACAACGGGATCCTTCGACTTCGCTGCGCTTCGCTCAGGATGACAACAGCACTCTCCAAGCCACCGGCGCGGCTGGCCGCGCCGTTTGAAGCAAAGCAACCCTGTCATCCTGAGCGGAGCCGGTACGAAGTGCAGGCGGAGTCGAAGGATCCGGTGTTGTGGGCTCAGGGCACCGCACAACGGGATCCTTCGACTTCGCTGCGCTTCGCTCAGGATGACAGCAGCACTCTCTAAGCCACCGGCGCGGCAGGCCGCGCCGGGGTTACTTATGGATTTTGTTGTCATCCTGATTGTAGCCGGAGCATTGCGGAGGCGGAGTCGAAGGATCTGTTGATCAGACTTGTGAAGGCTGATACCAGTCCCCTCCGCGGTCCGCCGTCTGCGGTCTGCCTCCGCCCCCCCTTACTTCTTAATATACTTCTCGAACTTATTGTGCTCCACCCGGAACAGTTTTTCCTTCGGCAGCTTTTTGAACGATTCGTAGGTAATGCGCAGGCCATCGGCACGGCTGACCTTCGGTTCCCAGCCGAGCACTTTTTGGGCCAGACTGATATCCGGACGGCGCTGTTTGGGGTCATCTACCGGAAGATCTTTATACACGACCTTCTGATTTGTACCGGTCAATTTGATGATTTCTTCCGCAAACTCAGCAATCGTAATTTCATCCGGGTTACCGATGTTGACCGGCTCAACGTAGTCGCTCATGAGCAGGCGATAGATGCCCTCTACGAGATCATCCACATAGCAGAAGGAACGGGTTTGGGAGCCGTCTCCAAAAATAGTGATATCCTCCCCCCTCAGGGCCTGACCAATAAAGGCAGGCAGTACGCGTCCGTCGTTCATCCGCATGCGCGGGCCGTAGGTGTTGAAAATGCGTACAATACGCGTTTCTACCCCGTGATAGCGGTGATACGCCATCGTCATCGCTTCCTGAAAGCGCTTGGCTTCATCATACACCCCACGCGGTCCCACCGGATTTACATTACCCCAGTAGTCTTCTGTCTGCGGATGCACCGTCGGATCGCCGTACACCTCAGAAGTCGAGGCAATCAGCAGACGCGCATTTTTTTCCTTCGCCAGACCCAGCAGGTGATGAATCGCGAGCGATCCCACCTTCAGGGTCTGAATCGGAATCTTGAGGTAGTCAATCGGACTTGCCGGTGAAGCAAAATGCAGGATGTAATCCAGATCGCCGGAGACGTGCACAAACTTGGTCACATCATACTGCACAAATTCAAACTGCTCATGCCCCATCAGATGGGCGATATTATCCATATCACCCGTAATGAGGTTATCCATCCCGATTACAAACATCCCCTCTTTAATAAACCGGTCACACAAATGCGACCCCAAAAAACCAGCCGCCCCGGTAATCAGTACTTTTTTCATAAATACAGTTCCTTTTAGTAGATAAATTTATTGAATAACAACCATTTTGTTGGACCGCGGACCGCAGACTGCGGTCAGCCGTTTTCAATCTGTAGCCAGAAGCCATAACCCAAAATTTACAATCTCCCGGTCCGCCAGTCCCTTACCAACGGTTACAAACCTGCGGTCTGCCGTCCCTCGCCAACAGCATCAAACCCGCGGTCTGCCGTCTGCGGTCCGCCGTCCCCTCTACTTCCCTTTCCCGATCGTATAGACCTCAAAGCCGATGTCAGACAGCTTTTTGCGGTCCAGAATCAGGCGTCCGTCGAACAGGAAGGCGGGCTTTTTCATATTGTCGTAGATACGCTGCCAGTCGAGGGTTTTGAATTCATCCCACTCGGTCATCACGGCAATTGCGTGCGCATCTTTGCAGGCCTCGTAGGCGTCATCAGTCATGGTAAGGCGCTGCTTGTTGACCTCCATTGGGCGGGTTTCGAGCTCTTCCATATCGAGATACATTTGCTGCTCAGGTACCTGCGGGTCATACACGCTGATGCTCGCCTCGTCGTTCAGCAGCTGATCGGCCACATAAATGGAAGCCGACTCGCGCGTATCGTTGGTGTCTTTTTTGAAGGCCCAGCCAAGGAAGGCGATTTTTTTGCCGGAAACCGTATTAAAGAGGGTCGAAATAATTTTGCTGCCGAAGCGGGACTTCTGATAGTCGTTCATCGTCACAACCTGCTCCCAGTAGCGCGCGACTTCGTGCAGACCGAAAAACTCGCAGAGGTACACAAGGTTGAGGATATCCTTCTGAAAGCAGGATCCGCCAAAACCGACCGATGACTTGAGGAACTTGGGACCAATACGGGAATCGGTTCCGATGGCGTGCGCTACTTCTTCCACATCTGCACCAGTTGCCTCACAAAGGGCAGAAATCGCGTTAATGCTGCTGATGCGCTGTGCAAGGAAGGCGTTGGCCGTCAGCTTGGAAAGTTCGGAGGACCAGATGTTGGTCGTGATGATGCGTTCCCGCGGAATCCAGGCATTGTATACTTTCACAAGCTCTTCAATGGCCGCAAGCCCGGCTTCATCCTGATCACCACCGATCAGTACCCGGTCCGCCTGCATCAGATCTTCTACCGCAGTACCTTCTGCAAGAAACTCAGGATTGGAAAGCACCTGAAATTTGGGCCCGTGTCCCGTAGCGCTCAGAATTTTTTTGATGGACTGCGCAGTACGCACCGGCAGGGTCGATTTCTCGACCACAATTTTATCGTCATCGGCATACTCGGCAATCTGACGCGCACACAGCTCAACGTATTTAAGGTCGGCCGCGCGCCCCTTACCGATACCGTACTTTTTGGTAGGCGTATTCACAGAGATAAAAATCATATCCCCTTCCTTAATAGCACCTTCCACATCGGTCGAAAAGAACAGGTTTTTACCCCGCGCCTGCTGCACAACTTCGAACAGTCCGGGTTCATAAATCGGAAGCTCATCACTCATCCAGGCATCAATGCGCGACTGATTGATATCCACAACGTGAAACTTAATGTGAGGGTTTTTGAGTGCCATAACAGCCATGGTCGGACCACCGACATAGCCGGCACCAATACAGGTAATATTTTTAATCATGATAAAATCTTACGGGTTTAAAATTAACGGTATAAAACTAAGTATAATATCGGAATAATTGGGAAAGAAAGTTAGGCTTACCACTACACAAACGTCGCGCCCTTCGCGCTGCGGCCCTCACCCCTGACCCCTCTCCCGAAGGAGTTTGCCTCCCCTGAAACGGCATCTGTTTCGGGAGAGGGGGACGGTGGAATCAAAATTTGTACTGCAAACAAAATTACATCGCGCCCTTAGTGCCTTCGCGACCTTCGCGTAAACCTTCGCGGCCTTCGCGTTAAAATACTGAGGCAAGTATCAACCTATGGTATTTGTCCCAACTTGGGATTTTAAACGCGAAGAAGGCAAAAAGTTCGCTAAGGCATCCATGCCGAACTCAAGCACTCACCCTTGACACACTGACATACTGAAATACTGACATACTGTATCTACTGCTCCACCGAGTAAACCAAAATCGGATGCCGGAACATCTCTGCATTTCCCTCCCGGGCCGCCTCATACGCTGCGCGCGCCATGACCTGCGGCTGAATCTTACGCTTAATCAGCTTCTCCGCTTTGGCCGTGAGCTCGGCAAGTAGGTTCATATCGACCGACTCCCCTACAATCACAAGTTCAATCGTGCCGGAGTCAATGCCTTTCGCATAGTCACCTATTACGAGCGCACGGTCCACCTCGCCCAGCTTGCTGACAATGTTTTGCGCGATCTGATCGAGACCGAGGAATTTGCTGATGATCTTCCGGATATCGGGAAAGAGCGGGTGCTGCTCATTGGCACTGTATTTAATGGTGCGACCATCCGGCTGACTCCGCAGCAGTTTGGCTTCGGAGAGTCGGTTGAGCTCCACACGCACAGAATTCGTCGATTCCCCAAACTCCTCGGCAATTTCGCGCAGATAGGCTTTCGTATGCGGATTGCTGAAAAACTTCACAAGCAACCGAATCCGGGTTTTGGATGTTATTAAAGGATCAAGCATGTTCAACAGGAGAGTAAGTTAAGGCAAGGAAATTTATTAGAAGAGACAAGAGGCAATAATTGAAGCATTTGTGAACAGAGTCAGAATATAAAAGGGTAGTAAATTTTGAACTACCCTTTTTTAAACACGAAGGACACGAAGGTTAACGCAAAGGACACGAAGGTTTTTTTCTAAAGCCATACCCTTTGCGTTCTTTGTGACACCCTTAGCGCCCTTTGCGTTAAAAAAAAACGAGGCCTGTTTAAGGCATATAATCAGATCGAAATACCGTATTTATACACGAAGGACACGAAGGTTTTTTTTCTAAACCCATACCCTTTGCGCTCTTCGTGACACCCTTAGCGCCCTTTGCGTTAAAAAAAAAGACAGCAGAAAAAAATGTTGTTTTGGTGCGTATTGTCAAGTTATATTTGGAAAATTGGGGTTACGTAATGACCTAATCGACCAGCAGGCAGCGGTCTTCAGACCCCTATCACAATCAAACCTGCGGTCTAAGACAAGCTTTCCTCTATCAACTTCCCAAGCTGTGGGCTCGTCATGAACTCGACATCCGGCCATTTTTTTGATATTTGAGAAAGCAGTTCCGAAAACATCTTAAGATTTCTGTCTCTGTTTTCGCGATTGATGTACCCGACAAAATTTAACCGATGTGCTGTAATGATGGCCGGCTTTTTCCAGAAGAAAGCATTTTTAATGTCTTTTAGACATTCTCCAACACTGTCAAAATTCTGCGGCATTTGGGACGGCTCAAACACACAGTTTCTGACCAGAAAGGTTTGCCCTGACTTGTTTTTTTCACCCGTATAATGCCTGACCATTTCGCGTTCGGACTTGTCAAGAATGGGATGCTTCTGATACTTCATCCCCTGAATGTATTTTACCCTCAGCTCCGACAGCTTTTGAAGCAAATCAGAATGTATGATAAAATTGGTTGCGATATAAGATTCTGAAGTAAATCCGAACAGTTCCTGAAAGCCCTGCATCCCCTCCTGCAGGTAAGTTTTTTGATGCTCAAGATCGGCGTAATTGTGTGTGTCAAGAGCAGCCTGCAGATTTATGCTGCCTTTTGCAGCATCAGTTGCTTTTAGAGTCCAAGTAGCGAAAGCGTAAATTTTCCGGTAGTCAGATTCCGGATTCTGCAGTTCGGCCAGCCAATACTTCCAGTTAACATGCTCCCTTCCATGAAATTGCGGAAAAAAGATGTGTTTATTTATGCCGGATTTCCACAACTCAAAACATTTCGCATGCGCATCATACCTCTTAAACGTTTCTGTAATAGGCTCCCAGTAGTACTCTTGATAATCGTTTTCCTTTATTCGATTAAAATCCGGATTTGCAGTAACACAATTAGCCGTGATTACAGGAGAATTTCCGTTGACGTCTTTGAATGTAAGAAGCACATTAAAGAGCTTCTGCAAATCTTCTTCCGATGCCAAAGCATCATTGCGTGCATAAGGACATTTATCAACTGCATACCCCAAATTTAGCAACTGCTGATACACGGAAGCATTAGGCATGCGGATAGCCCCCCAATCATCTGACTCGATCACGATGATCTTCCTGTCTGTTTTCCAGCCCTTACGGTTCACATCGTGACGGGCTAAGGCTGATCTGATACTGTTAAAACTAAACACGCTTTCGCTTCCCAAGTTTCTCACATGTTATACCACCATAAACCGTCCACGGTTCAAGATTCTGCTTAACAATCGTATTCGGCTCGGTCATAGCACCTTCGCCGATGGTTACTCCCGGATAAATGATGCTGTTTATGCCAATGTAAGCGTAGGCGTGAATCTCGACCCTTGCGCGGGTGATTTTTCTTTTTTCGGCTGGGACTTTTGGAAGCGAAAGGTAGCCGCCATAGATATCATCGCTGCCGGTGAGGATTTTTACGCCGTAGGATATATCCACATAGTCTTGGATGTAGGCCTCACCGCCACCGGTTATCATCGCATAGGGTGCAAGACGGGAATATTTGCCGATTTTGGTGTAGGTACCGGCAAGCACAAAGCAGAAGTCGCTTATAACAGCGTAATCATCCAGTAGCAGATGTTCCGGTTGAATGATGCGTGCCATTGGGTAAATTTCGGCTTCTTTTCCTTTGTAAAGCAACGGAAGGTTTTCCATCAGCCTTTAGTGGATTTAAGGACAGCGATGATTTTTTCCTTGTAACGATAGAAAACCGTCTCATCATCGCCCACATTTTTTTCAAGAATCATACCGGCCATGATTTTATTCCGATTACCAACCTTAATCCCCGGTATCGTAGCACTGTTAATCCCAAACAGATTGCCGTCACCTACTTGGGTGCCTCCGGAAAAACAAACATTCGGGCTCAGGAAATTGAAATTTCCGATCTTCGTATCATGTCCAATACTGCATCGGGCATTAATCATATTGAATGCACCAATTGTTGTCATAGGACCCAAATTAACGTTAGGTGCAATGACAGAGCCAGTTCCGATTATGGCACTTTCTGCTACATAGGCAGACGGATGTACAAAAGTCAGGAATGTTGCACCCGCGTCTATGAACCGCTGCGTAATCGGCGCACGATATTTCAGATTGGCAATACCGACAATATACTGCACGTCATTCTGCACTTCATGCTCCGATATGTTGCCAAGAAAGGGGCAGTCAAAATGATATTGATCGTAGGCTTTGGGATTATCGTCAATTACTCCAGTAAGCTGTATTTTAGAAACCCCGACACGATTGGCATAACGGATATATTCATCAAGCTCAGCGGCGTGGCCACCCCCGCCAATTATAATAACACTCGACATGATTGATTATAGATAATATTAAACATTAATTTAGTTCAAATTAAACAATAATTGACTTCTTAAAGAAATCATTTAAAATGACATTAATTGGCAGGTGCATTTAATGTATGGTCATTAATCATGTGAACTATATCAGGGTGCCCCAAATAACCTCTTAACTCATCTTTCAAAGGATATCCACTTTTAAGTGCTTTGTAAATTGATTCCCTTATTTTCTGCCAATCTTTATGTCTGAATGCTACGGATGCAGGTATCTGTTCCAGTTTCAATGCCCTTGCAATTGCAAGCCTGTGGTTGCCTGTCATGAAATATAGTTCTCCTTGAGCACCTATTCCGATAGAGAAAAAATCAATATTCGAAGTCGTCTTATATGGAACTATAATTTTCCCTTGCCCAAATTGTTCAAACATAACTCTATATTTATTTTTTAGTGATACTATTTTATCTAGCGCTGCATCATTCTTTGTTTTTTTGTTTAATAAATAATGAAAATAAGCTGTTTCATTCGGTTTAGTATCATGGACATACAACTCTTCAAAAGTCTTTTCTAGCACTAATACATATTCTCTGAGGGGATTTATGTGTGCTATTGGCTTATATAAAACGAAATGTTTTAAACGCCATCCCCCCATTTGGTTAAACGTACTCCCCTCAACACTTAATTTTATATCAAAAGGATTAATATTTATATAGGTGCTATACACTCTAGGCAAACTTTTAAACCAAAGTTTATTTACATTAAATATTAAATACCCAATAAAGCTATAAAGTAGTTTTTTCCCTTTGAATAAAAAATTTTTTATCATTAAATGGTTTGATTGTAAAGAATCAAGAACGTTGAATAGAAATAGAAATTAGCAAATCATTATTGCACATAGACAAAAATTATTTTTAAACCGAATAACCTCCGTCCACTACCAAATTTATCCCTGTGACCCACCTTGCCCCTGGGCTGAGTAAATACAGTACCGCAGCAGCTACATCATCGGGATGTCCGAGACCCAACGGATGCATGCTTTCGATGCGCTCACGAGCTGCTTCATTTTTGCTGTACACCGCCTGCTCTGACATTGGTGTTACAACCACTCCGGGCGAAATACAGTTAACCCGGATACGCTTAGTTGCCAATTCCACGGCCATTGATCGCGATGCCGCTAACAGGGCGCCTTTAGAAGAACTATACATGGTTTTCCCTGCTTCTCCCAGGCTACCCATAACCGATGAAATAAGTACTATGCTTTGTCCTTCCTCAGGAACCATTTTCTTTCGGCTGACCCATTTTGCCATGTGAATAGCCGAGACTACGTTTGTGTTCAGCATTTCGGTTAGCGCTTCCGGTTTAATATTTCTCAACGGCAGTGTAGTTGAAATACCGGCGCTGTGAAGGAAGCCATCAATTTTGATGCCCTGGTTCTCTAACTCCTTCATACACTCATCGACTTTTACATAATCGGTGAGATCAAGCGATATTGAAATGTGATCCTGGGTATGCTTAGTTAGAGATGATCGTGTTTCTTCAAGACGTTCTTCATTTCGTCCTATTAGAATAATGCGTGCACCAGCCTCACTACATGCAATGGCACAGGCGCGTCCTATGCCGGATGATGCGCCCGTGATAAGAATGGTTTTGTTATGCAGACCAAATCGTTGTTCTATCATATCTCAGTATTCCTCAGCTTCTAATTCAATCAGATCAGGTATGTGGCATGGCCCGGTGTTCAGAATTCCGGTAGCCCATGACATACCAACCCCGAATCCACACAAAAGCAGACGCTGCGGCTGCTTTAAGGCTTCCTGAAGCTCTGTAGCAATTGCCAGTGGTATAGATACAGACGAGGTGTTTCCAAAACGGTCGAGATTGGTTGGTACCCGCTCATCGGGCAGCTTTAATTTCTTCGAAAGATAGCTGTTCATATAAATGTTGGCCTGATGCAATACAAAGTAATCAATCGCCTCTTTCTCTGTTTGTGCGAAGGCAAGCGTTTCTTTGATGTTCTTAGGAACCTCACGAATTGCAAAGTTAAACACATCAGCACCATTCATATACCCGTGCTCATCGGTACGGATGTTACCGTGCTCATCTACTACCTTTTCTTTAAGGGTCTCGGGCGTACTGGGATTCCGATATCCGCCGGCATCCATTTTGATTAAATCCTGCCTTGAACCATCCGAATTGAGAGAAAAACAGCTTTTTCCATAGCGCTCATCCCGGCTTATCAATGCTGCAACGCCACCATCTCCAAACAAAAAACCTGTTTTACGGTCTTTAGGATGATAGACTCTCGAACGGGTTTCCCCGTCAAGCAGCAGCACATGCCGGAAACCCTGCTGCTGCATAAAGGAATAGGCCACGGACAGCCCATATACGAAAGCCGAACAACCCAAATTAATATCAAATGCTAAGGTAGATTTCGGCAGTCCCAGCTTATCCTGCAAAATAACAGAAGTTGCCGGCATGCGGTAATCCGGGGTTTGGGATACAAAAATGACGGCATCAATTTCTTCCCGGCTGATCTGCATGTCGTTTAAGAGCTTGTCAGCAGCTGCAAAGCACAGATCTGAGGCCGTCATACCCTTCGGGGCAAACCTGCGCTGCCGGATACCCGTTTTTTCAACAATCTGCTTCACATCCTCGGCCGGAAAATGCATGGTATATGCTTCATTTTCGATGGTGTTGGCCGGCACGGCAGCAGCAAGACCGGAAATGCCAATGTTTTCAAAAGTTAAAAAAGCCATTCAGTTATCGGTGGTTTGGAGTATGCAGAAAAGAAATCTTTTAGGAAGCCTGTTCCTGTACAGCTTTAAATAAATCGCCAACTGTTTTGAGCTGCTGAAAAGCTTCATCTTCAACAGCTGCACCAAACTCTTCATCAAGTGCGGCAATTAGAGACAGCTGTGCAAGGGAGTCCCACTCCTCATATTCCCGAAAATCATCTTCCAGGCTGACTTCACGGTCTTCAATTTCAAGGGCTTCTTTGAATACGTCTAAGAATTTTTCTTTCATTGGTTTAATTTTTGGTTTTAAATAAATAATGATATACAATTCCATTGCCCATGATTTAAATCATGGGCAATGGAATCCTAAGACTCATCATAGCCATGTAATTTTAAAAATCGCTCATACTCATATTGAGAATTGATTTTCTGATGATGGCTCTTCTGATTTCTAATATACCGAAAAACTTGTGGTACACCAGATTCAGAAACCGCAAAGGCGGCATAACCCGTCTGCCAGGCGAACGCTTCTTGGGTCAGCTTGTTGTAATTGATGAAGCGGGAGCTGCTACCCTTCACCTGCTTAATGATGGATGCAATTGATAGCGTAGGGCTCTGCAAAAACAGGCAATGCACATGATCAGGCATGCCGTTCACAATCCGAACCGGACAGCCCTGTGCCCTTAGCTGCTCCGAGATAAAACTCTAACACCTGCTTTTCAATGCTCTCATGAATAAACGGGTACCGGTGCTTGGTCGCCCAGTCGCCCAGATGGCGTGAATCCATATTTTGGTATACGAATGCGGCATTGTGAATCATTTATATGCGAAATCACACCCATAGCCCACGATTTAAATCGTGGGCTATGGGTGTGATTTCGTCCCCATAAACTCCGGCATCGTCGCTGCCTGCTGATTGCTAATGCCCTCCCTCCGAAATACCTTGAGCAGCGTCATAAACAAAATTTTCATATCCAGCCAAAAGCTCAGGTTATCGACATACCAGACATCAAGCTTAAATTTCTCTTCCCAACTTATGGCGTTTCGGCCGTTGACCTGTGCCCAGCCCGTTATACCAGGTTTAACTTCATGTCTGCGGGCTTGCTCCTCTGTGTAGCGGTCCAGGTAACGCACAAGAAGCGGTCTGGGGCCGACCAGACTCATGTCACCTTTCAAAACGTTAAACAATTGGGGTAGTTCATCAATAGAAAGAGAACGTACCAATTTGCCAACAGTAGTAAGTCGCTGACTGTCCGGCAGAAGTTTACCTGATGGATCTGTTCGGTCGTTCATAGTTTTGAACTTGATAACTTTAAAGGACCGACCGAAAAGACCGGGCCGCTGTTGCGTAAAAAACGGACTTCCATGATTTACCACGGTGAGCAGCACTACAACTATTACATAAACTGGTGTAAGAAATAGAATAAGGAGCAGAGATGCCAGGCTGTCAATAAACCGTTTCATGTATTTACGATACAATATTCTACTCCTTCTACAACACTGTTATGCAAAAATTTCTGCGTTTTCAACACTGAAATCACCGGCTGCCTTTCGGGAGTTATCTGAGTACTGCTGGCATAAATCGGGGTTATCATACAGCTCCAAAATAAAGGATTTTATTCCTTCTACGTTGTTTCCATTAAAGCATGCGCCCGCCTTGTAATATTTAATTAAGCTGTTCAGCTCAGATTCCTCAGAAGCAATAGCCAAAACAGGCAGCCCTGCAGACATCAGATTATAGGTCTTGCTTGGCACGCTCATGGTAGAGGACTCATGCCCAAGGGTTACAACTCCTATGCTCGGCGCATTGAAGGTGTAGGGCAACATTTCAGCAGGCTGCCAGGGCAGCAGCAGCACGTTATTGGGTTTTAACCGGCCTATTTTTTCTTGTATCAGCTTTTTCTTTCCGCCCTCACCAATAATCACAAAGAAAATGTCTTTATTTTCTTGCAGTTCAGCCGCGACATCTACAAGTACATCCACATCGTGTGTGTTCCCCAGGTTACCGGAATACATCACAATGAATTTATCCTGTAGCTGATGTTCCGTCAGGAAACGGTTTTCACTTCGGGCCATTGGCTTAAAAAAGGCGGCATCCGTCCAAATCGGTACAACTTCAATTTTATCCGGATCAGCGTATTTCGCAACCTCTTGTTTCATGCCCTGACTAATGGTATAAAGGTTCGTTGCGCCGGCAAATATTTTTTTATTCCACCTTTCCCATAGCCGAACAAGCCATGAATTTTTCTTAAAATAACCAGTTGTGTATAAAATGTCAGGATAGACATCATAGACCAATACCGAGTAGGAGTTACTAACAAAAGACGGGATAAATACCGCAAAGGGAGGATTTGTAATAATAAAAAGTTTATACCCTCTGTATTTAGTCAGAACATGATACCACATTTGCAGGGTGCTGACAGTCCACGACACCAGTCTTTTCAGGGTCGTGGACTTGTCGTATCGCATTATTTTTGTCCAGGCGGTATCCGCAGGTAAGCTGCGGTCCCGTTCAACAATGGTTCCTGCAATAATAGCTGTTTTAGGATATTTCTTCTGCAATGCATACAGCATGTCAATCTGAAGATACCCGGAGGTTTGATCCAGCAGGACAATTCCTTTAGACATTATTCAGCAGTGGTATTTTCTTTGGCAAGCTTCACCTGCTCATTAATCCACACATAGGTATCCCGCATGCCCTCAATCAGAGGTCTGCTTACCTGCCATCCCATTTTTTCAGCGTAGAGTTTATTGTCAGAATTACGTCCCTGTACGCCTACCGGGCATCTGAATCCATATTTTTCAATAAATTCTTCTCCCTGAATGTTGTGGATGGTAATGTTCTTGCCACTCAGATCAATGGCCATCTGTGCCAGCTGATTAATGGTGACCATTTCTTCCGACCCGATATTTACAGGCCCCATAAACTGATCCTGTCGCATAAAACGAAGTACTGCTTCAACGCATTCGGTTACATGCAGGAAGGAACGCGTTTGCTTGCCACTGCCCCAAACTTCCAGGGTTCCGTCCTCAGGGGTCTCGGCAGCTTTCCGGCACATGGCCGCCGGCGCTTTTTCCTTGCCGCCGGCCCAGGTGCCCATTGGACCAAAAATATTATGGAAGCGGGCAACCCGTACATTCAGCTTATAGTTACGGTTGAAGGCAAGGAACAGTCTTTCTGAAAACAGCTTTTCCCAGCCGTATTCTGAATCAGGATTGGCGGGATAGGCCGAGCTTTCTTCGCAGTTCGGATTATCCGGATCAAGCTGATTGTGCTCCGGATACATGCAGGCAGATGAGGAATAGAAAACCCTGCCAACCTTTCTTTTGGCAGCCTCATAGACCGTGTTGAGATTAATCAAAGCTGAGTTATGCATTACATTGGCATCATTATCCCCGGTAAAAATATAACCAGCGCCGCCCATATCCGCAGCGAGCTGATATACCTCATCAAAGGGCTTGTCCCCGGGTGCTTCAAATACATTTTCTACGATTTTAGGATCGCGTAAATCACCCGGAACATACTCATCACAAATATCATCATGCGACCAAAATTCATGCGCAGGCTTAATATCTACGATACGTACCCAAAAGTTTTCATCTTTAAGTCTTTTTGCCAGATGACCGCCAATAAAGCCGCCTCCGCCAAATACAAGTGCTGTTTTCATTACAATTGCTATATTTATTTAGAATTTAAGGATTTGCAAATTTCAAGATACTTTTGTGCCCGCTCAGGTGCGGTGTCAAACGTTTTCAACTGCTCAAGGCCCTTTATAACAAGACGATTACAAAGATCTTGGTTATTCAATAGTCTTTTAATTGCAAGGTATGCGCTTTGAGGATTCTTGGGTTCAAAATACAAAGCCGCATCACCACATATACTCCGAGCAAATCCAAGATCAGTCGTAATTATAGGCTTCTTCATAACCATAGCTTCCGCATAGGATGCAGAAAAACATTCTGCCAGTGTTGGTAAAAACATAAAATCACACTCTTCATACAATGATGGGCAATCCTGTGGTCTGACGGGCCCCACGTTCATTATTGCCGGATGTGTTCCTATATAGTTATCAAAGTCCTGAGGTTTTAAGGTGAGCACAAACCTGATTTTATGATACCCTTCCTTAATCAGCAAATCTGCAACCTTAGGAATAATTTCAAGATTTTTATGCGGGTAATAGGAGCTCAGCGTTAATAAACGTATCTCACCGTTTTCTCTTGCCGAGAGTTTGGGTTCTGCATGATTATCCTGCAGATAAAACTTGCTGTGTGTATTGGTTACCGTATGTACCTGTGATGTCCCGAGCGCTTTTTGAACACGATTATTCACATCATCTGTCTGAACTACATAGGCTGCAGCATCGCGTTTGAAGTAATAATAATGCGCCTTCTTTTTGAGCCAAAGCTTGAGCTTCTGCTTAAGACTCATTTGCTGCACATACGGTGACTCAGGGTAGATGTATAGAGGCAAATTAAAGCCTATAATTTGTGGAGCCTTGGAGTTATAATAGGTCGGACCAGATGTCGCAATTATTATATCGGGCTTAATTTGATCTTCAAGCTGTGCAAGCGTTTTTTGAATCAAAGGTATGGTTCTGAAGCCAATAGTGCCAAAATCATGTTCATAGAAGCTGAAATTTACAGGAAAGTCGCTTGTGTTAATTTCTTTTCCAACTCCATGGCCTAACCATACATGGTATTCATGATCCGTAAAATGAACACACTCAGAAATAAAGGAAAGGGCAACCTGCACGGCCCCGCCAAAACGCTGATGGGCTGTGTTAATAACGATTTTCATTAAGTAGAGAAGACAATAGTTTCTAGTTTAATATAAAATGCAAGTATGCTTTACCTATTTTGTCTAAACTATATTTATCCAACACTTCTGTCGCATTCTTTTGAAATTTTGTGCGTGTATTAGAATCATTTATTAGGTTTTCTATCTGCTTTGCAAGTTCATCTACGTTCATTGTCTCAACAAGATAGCCGTTTACACCATGATCTATTAGTTCACATGAGCCGTAATTGCTTGAGAAACTGATGCAAGCCAACCCATTCGCCATCGCTTCTAGTAATGCGTTCGGAAAACCTTCATGTAAGGATGGTAATACAAATATTTCGGAAGCTTGCATATATTCATCAACATTTTCCTTAAATCCTTCAAAAATAATTGATGATGTCAACCCTAATTCTTCAACGCGTTTTTCTAATTGGTTACGTGCCGGTCCGTCGCCAACAAAAATGAGTTTCCAATCATGATAATTAACTTTTGAAAAAGCTTCTACTAAATATATTTGTCCTTTTTCAGGTGACAATCTCCCTATACACAATACAACTTTTTGTCTATCAGTATTATACAGTTTTATCTCTCTTAGAAAATTAGGAAGAACAACAGCATCTGCATTTGGATATGATTTCTGATAATGCTCCATAGCCTCCGGAGTTTGATAAATCATTTTTTTTGTGTGCATTTTACTATAATTCGATGCAGTTCTATAAAAATAATCGAATATATTTCTTTTCACACCTGAAAGCTTAAATGGTTTCCACCCACGATTGATGGAAGTTCTATGGCTTCCAGAGTGATCAATTTTCATCCCGATACTGGCTAGCACAGGAATTAATCTATATCCTAAAGAAAAAACATGTACTAGTTTATTTTCTTTTAGTCTTTTTCTGATAAACCATATTACTCTCAAGTAATAAACTAATTTATTACCTTTTTTGAATTTTGGGATGTGTAATTGTACATTTGTGTTTAGCTTGTAGAATACCTCTTGATCAGACATGAGTATTATGTGAACTTCTACCCCTAAACTTAGTGCATAATTAGCTAATTCAGCAGCTACTCTCTCTGACCCACCAGCTTTTAATGCAGGTATGCAAATGCATAATTTTTTATCTTTTAATGTCATTTAAGATAAGGCTTCAAGTGATAAGCAAGATTATATAAACCTGATTTATAAAGTAAGTACTTTATTTTATCTCGATTACTGCTAAAGAACTCTTTGTAAAATCGGTTTTCAATCTGATCTTCACTAAAAGGGGACAATACGTAACTCTGAGTCTTCTCGAGAAACTTTAAATCTATATCAAATCTATTGCTCTTTTTGGTTCTTAATCCTGAACCATCTAAGCCAATATTCCACGTTTTTGATGTATAAGGATATACTGTATAAAGATTTTCAAGAATCATGATTAAGCCATTCCTGTAATCAGAAGGTATAATCATTTTTTTAGAAGCTATTCTACTTAATTGTGGTAACCTGTCCAAGCCGTATGCATTCAATTTATTCTTAATATCAGTATTACGTAATACTTGAATTAAATATTCGTTGCTGTATTTATTTTTTAGATCTTTTCTTTTTTTTATCCAAAATCCAGTGCCCCAGGGATTATATCTTTGCGCAAAATAGACTTTATTTTTTTTTTCATCAGGTACATCAAAGAGAGTGGAATGGGAGAAACCGGATATGCTATAAATATTTTCACAGTTTTCATAAGTACTAAGTGACTCATTCATAAAGCATAAGAAATCAGAAGAAAAAATAATATCATCCTCAGCTCGAATCAATCTGTCATAATTATTTTCTCTTATTAACTTATAGCAATCTCTTATTATTTTGCCTTTAGTATTCTTTTCACTACTTACTAGTACTACTTCTTTAAATGCCTTTATTTCTTCAATGTACATTCTGATTTTATTAACTTTCTCTTTAGATAAAGGGTCAATTCCTTGATCAGATGAAATATATAACGTAGTATTCTTTGCTTCTTCACATTTGCTCAACGTTTCAATACATTGCTTGAAATGATTCACTCTGTCATACACACTTATAAAAACAGGTGCATAGCCTTTATCTGTTACATAATTCATATCAGATTTGTTTATACCGTTGCTATTGGCGTTAAGGGTGATCCAACTGCACCAGTTAGTCTCAGCGGTGGTGCAGTTAGTAAAAATCGGCTGCGGTTGTTTTGTTTGAGCCATGTGGCAAGTTCTGCGAGGTGCCATAGTTCGCCGAGGTGTACGCCGAGGCGGAAGAGGCAAAGCTCGTGAATCGGGAGATTTGTACCATTGCTTTCCGGGGTGACTTTCTTTCCAACGGCCTCAACGGCGAGATTATCGGATGCGATAGCTGCGACTTCGCTGTCGATGATCCAGTTGAGAAGTTTGGGGTCAAAGCCGTCAAGGACGGCGCAGGCTTTGGTGATACTGTCATCAGGATTGCCTTTCATACGCATGATCATCTGATCGAGGCCGGTCCAGAGACAGAGTATATCTCCTTTTTCGATCTCTACGCCGTCTTTTTCCATGATGCGCATCAGATCGTCGTAACCAACTTCTTTACGGGGAAATTCACCGAACTCACTAAACAAATCTACAAGCACGCCTCTGCCCTGTACACCATGCTCGGCCATGTGCTCGATACCAAGTGCTTTGGCTTTGGTTTCGTGAGTCTCACTATCCATGATAACATCTTCATCTACCCGAAAGCCGTTGTAATACACCGGCTGTGGGCTGCCGTCACCCATCACATCGAACAGCTTACCGCGGTGCGCAAGGCTGTCCCATTGGGTGGAATATTGGGTATGTAGCAATACAACATCATCAGAACCAATATCAACATGCTTTTCATCAACCTGATTCCAGAGGTAGTTGAAGTAAGGCGCATCATTACGGATGACCGGCTTCAGCATAGGCGGAAAACGAACTTTGTTGATGACCTGACCGCCGGGATAGTCCAGTGGTAAACTCAGGCAGAATGTCTTTCCTACTTTAACTTCGGCGATACCCTGAAGGACTTTCTTTTGATCGATTAAATTCAAGCGACCTAATTGATCGTTCTCACCCCAATCTCCCCAAGTGGAGGATTCCGGGCGGATTTTCCAACGTTTTGATTTAACCACAGAGTTCACAGAGTTACGCAGAGTTTTTGGGAGTTAAAATTAATCTTTCTATGCCATTCTTTAAACTGAGCACATTGAAGTTTATGAGAAGTCCGTATTTGATGTTTGACAATTTCATGTAGGAGAGAAGCTGCGCCTTATGTATATCAAGTATTTTTTCGACTGTTTTGAGTTCAATAATTACTGTTCGATTAACCAACAAGTCAATTCTATACCCACAGTCTAATTTACTACCCTTATAGATTAACGGAAGTGCTTTTTGGGTTTCAACTTCAAATCCAGCTTCAATTAATTCAAATGCAAGTGCATGTTCATAAGCCGACTCAAGTAATCCCGGCCCCAGTTCGGAATGTACAGTATATGCACATTTCAAAATGTTATATGTAAGGTCGTTAACACTCACCCAAAAAAACTCCGTGAAACTCTGCGTACTCTGTGGTTCAAACCTTAGCGAGTACCCGATCTACCATTTGCGGTGCAACACCTACATAATTCAACGGATCTAAAAGCGTATCGATATCACTCTCGGTTAGGAGCGTCGTGATTTCCTCATTTTCCATTAGTGCCTCTTTCAAACTCTTTTTCTCGTCCCAGGCTTTGCCGGCTGCGCTGTACACCAAATCATGCGCTTTCTTTTTTCCGATTTTTGGGGCAAGTCCCATCATTGCGGCTTCTGACATGATAAGCCCGCCGCTGAGCAGGATGTTGTCTTTCATTTGCTGCTCAGCTACGACGAGGTTTTTCAGGATGAAGGCCGAGTGTTTAAGGCTTCCGGAGATCAGCAGGAAGGATTCGGGGATGACCATCCATTCGAGGTGCATTTGTCCTAAGGCACCGCGCTCGTGTTCCTGAATCATGGAGGTGAGCTGTGAGCTGCTGAGTTCTCTGAGTTTGTGCGCGTTGGCGATGATAGGTTCGCAGGTGATGGGGTTTCGTTTTTGGGGAAGCGTTGTGCTTGCGCCTCTGCCCTGCTCAAAAGGTTCGCTAAGTTCTCCGATTTCGGAACGCATGAGGATGGCAATTTCCTGCGCGATTTTGGCTAAGGTTGCGGCCATCATGGCAAAAACGGAGGTCAATTCTGCCCAGGTATCGCGGGCGACGTGCCAGGAAACATCCGGAACAGCCAAATCAAGTGCTGCCATCATCAGTTCCTGAACCTTGAGACCCTGATCACCGAGGGTTGCGAAGGTTCCAACCGCTCCGGAGCACTGCCCAACCAGCAATCTGTGCTTCAGCTGTTGGATGCGCTCCCTGTGTCGCAGCATTTCATCTAACCATACCGCAGCTTTATAGCCAAAGGTGATGGGTGCGGCAAGTTGCTGAAAAGTACGTCCGGCCATCGGTGTATCGCGGTGTTTACGGGAGAGATCTGCCAGCGACTGAATAATTTGATTAAGGTATGACTCAGCGATATGAAGTCCGTCCCGCATTTGCAGTACGGTACCGGTATCGAGAATGTCCTGTGTAGTCGCACCGTAGTGCACCCAGCGGGCCGTTTCTGCGTCACAAGCCTTATTTAGCTGATGGACGAACGGCAGAATGGGGAAACCGACCCTGTCAAACTCGGCTTTCATGGCAGCCTGATCAATATGCTGGACTTTGGCCGCTGTTTTAATTTTATCGGATGTTCCCTGCGGGATGATACCAAGCTGTTCCTGCGCTACGGCAAGCGCTACTTCGGTTTCCAGCCATTTTTGGATCCGGCTTTCTTCCGAAAATACCTGACGCATTGCTGCGTCGGAGAACATGTCCTGAAAATAGGTGAATGAATACATTAGATTGGGTTTACCACAGAGGGCACAGAGGTTAACTACATACTCTGTGTACCTCTGCGTCCTCTGTGGTTTAAATTACTGTACTGTGAATTCGGTTATTTTCCTCCGCGCCTGTTCTGATGACATCACGCCGAAATAACTTATGTTGAATAAAGTAGCATAGGCTTTAAACTTTTGCTTGTAGCGCTCATTAATAAGAGCGGCATTGGTTTGCTGTGACTGATTGAGATGGACCACGTTTAGCAGAGACAATCTTCTAACGCCATCCAAATTAATCGGAACAATACAGTCAAATTCAGCAGCCATAGCGTAACCATGCTTTACGCATAACATCATTGAAAGCGCATCTACGGGTTTCTTAACCAGCTCATTAACCCTGCTTTCAATATCAATCTGTTCATTACTTATGCTCGTGTAATCTTTGAGCTCTATGAGCCAGAGTTTTTCTTCGGATTGGTTGTACCAGCTCACATCCATTTCCTTGAAATGAAAGGAACTCAACTTTTTGTATCCTGTGCAGTCGCTCAAGCGAAAATATGATCTATCCGGAAAAGTGAGCGTAATATTGCTTTCTGTAAATCGATTCATGCCTGCAAATCACGAAAGCCCAAAATCCAATTCCGTTTCTAAATCAGCCATTTTGATGGCTTCTTCTGAGATTTCATTTTCAGGAAAGCTTTCTCTAAGGTTATGACTTGTCGCTGAAACCGTTTTGTCTTTTTGCTTTTTGAGTATAAAGCAGAAGGCATCTGTTTCTGTTTGCATTGCGGAAAGATATACCTGCTTTAATACAAAGTAGCTATGCGTTGCCAAAAATATCTGCATACCTGATTTCGCCATCAAAAAAATCATGTCAACAAGAATACGAACGGCTTCCGGATGGAGCGCATTCTCCGGTTCATCCATAAAAAGAACCGCTAGTGGGGTTAACTGTCGGTTCCGGATCAAGGTCGTAAGAATACCTATTTTCTTTACCCCCTCTGCTGTGAGTGCAATCTGATATTCTGTATTTCCTTTCTTGAATATGAAATCATCATCGTGTGATTGTACAATATTGCCCTCAAACAAGTTTTCAAGCAGGTCGTTTACTTTCACCAGTTCGGTCTTTACTTTGCCTTTTTGTGTTGGTATAACAAGAGACCGAATCAAGTCGAGGTAGGTATCATCAAAACCCGGCATATTAAGATTGTCTCGGGTTGCGCGTATTGCTTTTAATGATGTGAGCACCTCTTTTGCGGGTATGAATATAGGCCGAAACGTTGGATCAATGCTGCCAATGCTCTCCTGACAATCAATAATGCTGCTAACCGTCGTATCACCGTAGGAAAAATATAATCGGTCTTTAAAAGATATTTTTGGGTGATCAAACTCAATATCAACCCTTAGTTTATCCTTTTCCAGTTTGTTTACCAGCTCACCCAACCCCTTTTTCCCGGGTTGGAAGGTTGTCAGTAGCTTTTCTGACAATATTTTTTTAAGAGTGATTTCTTCGTTTGCTTTCCGCTGATTGTAAAGAACAATAGATGAAAGGGAAGCATACAGCATTTTTAATATTGCTGTTTTACCGGTATCATTTTTCCCAAGTATAAGATTGACAGACCCAAGATTGTCGAGACTCAAATCTTTATGGGCAACAAAATTTTTAAATGATACTTTTTTAATCATAAAAAGTAACTATATGGCAAATCAAACTGCTTTATTCCAATTATAACCAAGCTCAAAAAGAAAATACATTAGGTTGGGTTTACATCAGAGGGCACAGAGGTTAACTACATACTCTGTGTACCTCTGTGTCCTCTGTGTCCTCTGTGGTTTAAATAATAAATCTTAAGTTAGAAATGATGTATAGCCATTCATCCATCTCACTTTCTTCCGAAAATACCTGACGCATTGCAGCATCGGAGAACATGTCCTGAAAATAGGTGAATGAATACATTAGGTTGGGTTTATCACAGTGGGCACAGAGTTACACAGAGGGATTGGATATACTTTCTGTTTAGTGTTAAAGATAATTTATAAAAAAACTGAATGCATTTGGCTTAGCAACAATTAAATAACTGTTTTCTTTATTACTAAGCAAAATAGTAACATTTTAAATTCACTACTATTAGGCTAACTCATTAATTATGTATGTCGAGTATTTACTCAGCTCTATGTTATTGAATGCTAGAAAGCCAATTTTACTATCTTTAGCTGCTTCGTAGTCATTTATCGAGTCACCAATAAGCACACAGCTATCAGTTTCTAATCTTTCCTCTTCAATGATTGACTTTACCCAATCTTTCTTGGGCGTAGGTGAACCATGTATGCGCTTGAAATATGTTTCTATACCATGTGCTTTACATAAAAACCTGAGCTCTTCCTGATCAGAACCAGAGACTATATACATTGGGATTTTTGCATGATTACGTTTAATATAATTCAAGGTTTCCTGTATCTGTAGAGTAGGATCTGTAAGGAGCTCCCTCATAATAATCGAAAAGCGATTAGCCCACTGCTGTATTTCTTCAACGGTAATTGTTTCTCCCCGAATATTTTCAAAGAAATACCTGAACTTGACATATCGAGACAATCCCCCGTTTTGCTGATGAAAGGCAAGAAGTTGCTCTACTTCTGCAGCTGAGTATTCTTTTAAAACCTCAGCAAAGCCTTTTTCCCGTATTTGATTGGAGTCCAAAAGGACTCCGTCAAAGTCCCAGAAAATTGATTTAATCACTTATATCTCTCTTTATAAATTGGTAGCATAGCTTTTGCGAATTCATAGTCTTCGAACTCATCAATATCAATACCAGCTACCTTTGGTAGGATTGTTTTGAATGGTTTTGCTCCTAAGAAATAGCCATCTCTTATAGTTGATAACTTATCTCTCATATATAGTCCGTTAGTCACTTTAAAAATATTAGGTAATTCTTGACTAATGGTATGATTTTTATCTGCTTGATAATTTAGAGGCTTATCATCTAACCATAAATATTCTTTGATAAGGTTTACACTAACCAAGCTATCATGTCTATCAGTATTTACAACATGATTAAAGTAATCTTCAAAGCATTGCTGGAACATTGACTTAGACATGTAAGGAACTACAACGGTGCACCACGCAAAGTGTTTTGTACCAATATCTTTTACTATTCCGGTAATGACTTCAGAAAAGCTTGCAACATGACCAGTACATAGGTAAGGGTCTCTTTCATGATACCCTACTCCTAAATTCTTTGCAATAGCTTTTACATTTTCTGAATTAGAACTAATAAGAACCTTCAAATCTTTTCTATAATTGAATATTTCACTTACTTTCCACTCAAGCAACGATACTCCATCTTCTATTTCAAGATATATTTTATCTTTTACTCTAGTACTTCCTTCTCTTACTGGAATTATAATAGTTAGTTCATCTTTTAAAAAAGTTTCCATCAATATTCCTTTTTTATTTTCTCGCAAATACCTGCAAAAAGATTCAAATCAACCGAGTAAGCTATATATCCAAAACCTTTATTTTTGAAGACTTTTATTTTATCGAAACTATCTACAAAGGTTCCTAAAACTTTTCCTGATACTTTTACTTTTTTAGCTAATTCTTCAATCGCTTTAACTACTTTTGGATGATCCACTTGACCTGGGTAACCTAAAGATTGTGACAAATCATAAGGCCCAATAAATAAAACATCAAACCCTTTTAGAGCAAGTATATCATCTATGCAATTCATTCCGCCTTTACCTTCTACTTGCAGTATAAGTTGCTTAGAATTAGCATTAGATAAATAGATTGATTTTTCTGTTGTTCCAAAATTAGCTGCTTTTACGTAGCAACAAACACCTCTATTTCCATTAGGAAAAAACTTGGCTGCATCAATAGCTTTCATGGCTTGCTCAACAGAACTTATGTTGGGCACTTGAACCATGTCGGCACCCGAATCAAAAGCACTACCAATTTTGTTATGATTGTTTTCTGCAACTCGGACTACCGAAGTCATTCCTCCCATTTTGGTTGCTCTTACATGATTTTGAATGGTAGTTAAATCTAGCGTACCATGTTCTTGATCAAATATCATAAAGTCTAAGCCTGAATAACTTATCGCCTCTACTAAATTAGAATCAATTGTTTTAGAAAATATTCCTATCATAACTAAATTTGTGAATAAATGGATTGACTTTCTAATTGTTTATAAGACGTTCTCGTCAAACTAATTAATTCAATTTCTGTATTTTTCTTAAATGCTTCAAAAAGTTGAACATTTTCATTAAACAATTCTTGTTCCTTTTCACTGATTACACCATTATATCCATCATAACCTACTATATATAAACTTTTGAACCCGAATTCTAATGCAGTCTGAAATGCAATAGCAGTATGTGAATCCGTAAATTGATCTGTGAACCTGATTTTGCTCAGCTCATAAGCATTATCTTTCATCGAATCAGGAATATAAGTACCCATTTTTCTTGGATAAGGCGGCAGAATACATTTACCCTTTTTAGGTACTGAATATCCAAATACTGATTCTAAGCGATATCCTTCATTACCTACCAAACAAAAGTATTGTTGATTAGGCACATTTTTAAAAGACATGGCATTCTTAGAACTTGCGTGAATCACTGCAATTTTCGGGTTATTTTTTAGAAACAGCTCAATTGCATCTGAATGCTCAACAGGACTTGGACCGCCACCTACAATTAAAGCTGACTTAAAAACCGGCTCTTTTTTAAAATCAAGCAATGGTAACCTGAAATTATCTTGTTGCCCTTTGCTTGTATTGTTCAATGCCCTAATAATACTGTTGAACGAGTAATATCGCTTGCTCACCCATTCCATCACGTTTTTCTGCGGCAGGGAGTTGGCACCTGAAACCATGTAAGGCAGGTTGGTTCCCCACTCATAATACTTTTGCAGATCGGTAAACACATCTACGACCCGGCTCAGCGCATTAAAATCGAAATCGAGTTTGCCCTGTGCATTCAGTACGGTGAGCAGAAGCTCGGTCTTTAGGTTACCGGCGCCGCGGCCCATGCCGGTAATCGTCGCATCAACCATGGCACAGCCTTCCTCAATAGCCGTAAGGGTGTTAATAAGCCCAAGCTCCATGTTGTTATGTCCGTGAAATCCGAGGGGGATGTCAACCTTGCTTTTCACAAGCGCGATCGTGTCCCGAACATCCTGCGGATACACCCCGCCAAAGGAATCAACCATATAAAAAATATCGGCGGCTCCGGCTGCAAGGGGAAGATTGTCCAGAAATTCTTTCTGCGAAGCCCAGGTTGACATATACATCACATTGAACCCGACTTCAAAACCAAGTTTCTTTACTTCTTTGGCCAGCACAACCGCCCGTTCAAAGTTTTTAGGATCAATAGCAATCCGAACCATATCCACAAGTCCGGCAATCGGCTTAAGCAGCGGTTCAGCATCTTCAGCCCTTACATCCTTCTCATTCAGGATAATAACCAGCTTTTTATTGCTCAGAGATTTGATTTGCTGCAATACAGGTACCGGGCAATAAAAATACTCGCCAAGATACCCTTTCATCGGATTTGATCGGTAACCCACTTCCAAGTACTCAACCGGCAAATGGTTAAACGCTTCGAAATAAGTTTTGACGGTTTCTTTGCTAAAGTCCCAGTTGGTGTAGTAGCCACCGTCTCGTAAGGTGCAATCAAGAATATTGAACATTTATTATTATTAAAGTTTAAATTAACTTAACTCTGTTTATGACTATTTTAAATTATACAAGCTATATTGGTATTTATTCTTAAATCCTTTAATCTCGGAATTATCCGGAAATATTTGTTCAATTATATTACTTCCTGCTACAACTTGACCTATAGAAGTATCCCATGCAGAATTAGCTTCAATCAATATTGGACCACTTAAAGTAAAGGCTATATCCCACCCAATAGAATAAACATCTGAGAAACAAAGATGTGACTTTTCAACAAGTTTCTTTGCCTCAGTAAAGTATGGAACTTTGAAGTTTACAATTTCTTTTGATGTTTCTGGATGCGTTATCGCGTATCCTATATCATTAGGATCATTATAGGCAAACTTATAAAACCCCATTTCACCTAATTCGCCACTTGCAACATTGACTGGAACAAAAATTGAGCCATTATTCAGATTATCCATAATACCTGATTTACTTGTACCAAATCGCACAAATCCAAAATGTGTTTTAACCTTGCCGTTTACGATTGTTGTTGTAAGTTTAAGCGTATTTACTGCATGCTCATTTATATCTTGAAAAGTTTTTATTTGATGTATTTTTTCTTGAATCAGTAAAGTCTTATTTATAGATAGATCAAACATATCAATTGTTATATCATTACACATTAATTTATTGGCACCTAAATATTTTCCAGTTATAAGGCTCGAACCACCTATTCCATTGTTTTCTTTAACAAAGAGGGGTGTTCCAATTTCAGGCTCCTCTAACCAATTAAGATGATTATTTTTAAAAAGTCCATAAGTTTTTGGTGTTGGAATATTATGTATCGCACAATATTTTGCGAATAAGTATTTGTCTCTTAAAATTATTGTGTAATCTCTACCTGAATTAATGTTGTTATACTCGTTTCTTATTTTAACACACATTCTTGTAGGAAATACGATCGTATTGGAGCCCCCAACATCGTTCCCTCGCAAAAAGTATGTTCTGTCAACTTCCTCAAATTGCATATACCATTTAATAAAATCATGGTATATCTCCATACTACTCTTTAATTTTTTATGCTTATTAAACGAGTATTTAAATGAAGAATTTGCAATATCAAAAAAATAATCTAATTTATCTAAATACATGCTCATGAATTATTTATCTATATATATATTATTCAAACATTCAATATTTGATTTTTCCATACTATAATATCTATTTCCTTTTTTTCTGCCAAACTGTAAAAGTTCATCAAGTTGTTTGCAATGTTCTAAATAAATAGAGTGTGATTCACGCTCCTTAGTTAATGCGGGATTAACTTCTTTTACAGAGTTTCTTGCTTCATCATTTTTAATTTGAACTGAATATTTCCAGTTTTCATCTCTACTGTCATTTGAAGAATATCCATCCGCTCCTAATATATATATTTCGTTAGTGTACGCAGAGGCAATTGGCAACATAAATGTTCTTAATACATTTGGATATTTCTCTTTTTTCACAAATGGCGTTTTTAAAGATGGGAAATTTAATTCAGTATGAGATGTTGAAATTCCAATAATATTATTTTCAAGTTTGGGATAATGTGACAAGACTAATGGTAGTTTATACCATGGCATCACAATATACATCGACTTATTTTTTAAATATTCTATGACTGTTTCAAAAAACTTGGCCGTATATATTGACGAACTAAAAAAGTAATAAACATCTAACACGCATAAAAGATCAATATTGCCAAGATATTCCAATAATTCTTTATTATATATAACACCATTGCAAATTATTTTTAATGACTTTTTTTTAAAATAATGCTTTCTATATCTATCTAATGATGGACCAGATGTAAAGCAATAGGACACATCAATATCTCTGATACTATTCTCGAATTTTATAATATTTCGTTTCGAAATACTGTCATATTCAGAAATTCTATATTTTTGCGTCTCATAAGATACTCTGCCCCACGAACTCGCTTCCCCTTTAAAGAAAGGTTTAAATTTATCTATTGTAAGAACTGGTGTATTAGGGAAAACTGCTTCATAATATTTAACTTCATCATTAACATGACAAAGCAAATAGTCTGGAATAGTATTTACAGTTGCATCTTGTAAATGTATATGGCAGTTAGATTTTCCAATATATCTAAATTGGCCTGTAGGAGTTTCTAAATGATTAATATCTGAATTTAATAAATTCTCAGCTACATGTATTGTTATATCAATATTATCAAAAGGTAACCACCAATTTATTCTATTAATTATATCACTTAATTTTTCCTTGGTTTTGATTTGTGGTTCAATATGAACATGGAATTTTGTTTTTAACATTTTATATTACTTTATGATGTAAATAAAAATACTTTAGTCTTGGGTTTTCTAGCAACGGCTTATGCACCTGCAATAAATTCACATCAGGATTATAATTCGCTTCTAAAATATATATATCCCCATCACTGATTATTACATCCCACCCAAGCATAGGCATAAAGGATACATATTCGGCCCCTTTCAACACTACATCGCGTACTTTATCCCATTCCTTAATTTTCAAACCTTCGAACTGATTATTAGTATCTGGGTGTTTACCGACAAATTTAAGTTTTCCATCAAAAGGATATTGTATCCCTTTGCCCATTACTCCTGTTTCGGGATCGACATATACAGAAAGTCCGCCTTGGCTCCAATTATCAGCATATACAGATTTGGCTGTACCAAATCTGTGAACTGCTGCTGCAATGAATGCTTTTCCATTTTCAGGGTCAATTAAGGTAAATACGCGTAGCGTGTTAAGAGTATCAGGATAGATATCATGCGATAAACCCTTTTGCATGAATTTTTCTTCCACTAAATAACCATTCAATTTCTCAATTTGATGCATTAACTCAGATTCCACTTTTGGTTCTTTATTTACAAGAAAAGTACCCTTAGAGTATGATACTCTAAGTATACCTCTGCCGGAACCACCATCGTATGGCTTAAGAAATAATTCTTTTCCGCTTTTTAAAACAAAGATCAAATCTTCTTTAGACAGGATTTGATTTTCATCTTTTAGGGCCTGGAATTTGCCTCTCTGTATGAATGCAAGTTTTGGTGCTGTCGGTATAACCCCTTGGAAGTATTTTTCAAAAACAATTTTGTTATGAACAATGTAGAAGTGCTTTTTACTAATTCTTTCCGACAATATTCTTCTTCTAATGTCATTTAAATATAGCTTCTTATCATTTGTATTAAACTGATATAAAATATATTTGTCAGAATTAAAGCCGGATAACATAGTATTGAGTTTCCTGAAGAAACCATAGCCTTTTATATATGTGCGTTTATCTCTTTCATCTTCCCAAAATCGAGGATGATAAATAGGTGTCTTGAAAATGAGCAACCAAATTTCATTCCATATAACTATAAGGGATTTTTTTATCATGCAAATAAACTATTGTATAATTCTCTATTGAATCTATCTTTATTTGAGCTATCATAAATGCAAATTAAATCAACCACTTTTTTAATTTTGCCTTCAAGTTCATCTATTGTCTCTCCACTGACTATAAATGAACCTACACGATCTCTACTTGCCATATCAGAAGTAACCACATCTCCTTTAGACTTATAAATATAAGATTGCTTTATTAAACCCTCACTTAAACAACGATCAAAGCCCTCAACTCTATCAATTACAGCTTCTTTTGCGTAAAGATTTACTTCAGAAAACAGCTTGTCAGTCTCACTGACATTTAATAAAATTTCATTCTTGAAAAAAGTATCTACCGTTGCGTTAAGAATATCAAAGTTATATATCATGTTGGTTGTTTTGAAACTCAAACCGCCACCAACTCTGGGTGCAAATTCAATAACCGAAGCATTATGTCCGTTCACAATTAGCTGAAGTTGAATGGGTGTGCTATAAAAATTAAACTTGTCTGCAATTGACTGTACTATTGCCTGAATTCTATTTTTTGCGGAATCACTAATATCAGCCGGAACTAATGAATGGAAGTATTGAAGAACGGCACCCGCTTCATCTTTTATCCCAAATCTCTTTCGAAGCATAATGACTTGCGCAACACCTTTATTGATGAAACATACAGCATCAATATTATCTCCTTCAGTAAACTCTTCTACGATAACCTCTTTCTTATTGCTAACAGAGAGAGCTTTCTCTACGGCTGATTGCAATTCTTGATTATTAAATACCTTTCTTACACCTTTCGAGCCACCTGTATCAGCAGGTTTCACCACAACAGGAAAATTAAATTTTTGAGATATTTCTGAGATATTGGTATTTGAAACTACTGAAAACTTTGCTGTTGGGATTTGAAACTCAAGAAGTTTTTCCTTCATTTCAATTTTATTGGCAATTACTCTTGCCGTTTCATAAGCATAGGGATGTGGCAAGCCTAACTTTTCAGCTACATAACACGCTGTCACATTCGCCTGATCGATACATGTCGCTATTACAAGATCAGCTCTCCGATCTTTAGCAATTTCGAGTACTTTTTCTTTATCAAGCGTACTCTCCTGTATATGCTCATCCGCAACTTCCGCTGCGGGAGGGTTTGTCAAGTAATCAAGCAGGATAGTATAATAACCGCGCCCTTTCAGATTTTCTACAAGCGCTTTATGTGGGTTCGTACCCCCTAAAACAATTGCTATCGGCTTTTTATGCTCGTTCAATTTCAATGTTATTTATAACGTGATAATTTCCTGATAAACTTTTTCTGAAACATCAACTTCTGCAAACGCATTTGAAGCATTTAGAAAAGAATGCTCCCCTGGCAGAAATAACTGACCTTGTTTCGGCTCTGACTTGATCTGATCCACCAAATACCGTACCCGTTCATCATATTGGGTTTGTTCCATGAAAAACGACGGATCGATAACCATAAACAAATGCCCGTTATTTGAATACGCATTTTTCGTATTCAGAGGCTTTACACTTCCTGCAAAACCTGCACCCGTCAGTAAGCCAGCCAACAGATCCACAATTAAAGCAAGCCCTGAACCCTTATGTTCACCAATGGGTATCATTGATCCTAAAATAGCTATACTTGGGTCATCCGTTGGCTTCCCATCCGGGTCTAACGCCCATCCAAAGGGGATTTTCTCACCATTCTTTGCAGCTAATCTGATTTTCCCACGTGCTGCTTGCGAAACGGCCATATCTAAGATAATGGGAGCAATACCTTCCGGTGTCGGAAACCCGTAGGCCATGGGATTTGTACCAAACAAAGGTTTACTTCCTCCCCATGGCGCAATTGCCGGTGCCGAATTAGAGTAAATGACAGCAATTTTACCCGCATCAACGGCCATTTGAGCAAAGTAAGCTGCTGTACCAAAGTTATTGCTATGCCTTACAGCAGCAATTCCTGCGCCATATATTTCAGAAGTGTCAATCGCCTTGTCTATAGCTATTTTGGCAGCGACCTGTCCAAACCCATGATTAGCATCAAATACCGTAACTATACCTTTATCCTTTACGACATCCATACGGGTGTTTGCTGACATATCACCCCGCTGAATTTTATCAACATAAATTCCTAAACGGGTAGCACCGTGTGTAGCTTTGCCTGTGCGGTGCGCATAAACAATACTGTCTGCCACGATTATGGCCTGCTCTTCAGGTACTCCATTTTTTTGGAGTACGATAGAACAGATATCGAATAACTTGGTGACTTCTATTTTCACACTAAATATATTGCTACCAAATTATTTAGGTGAAGCAACAGCTTCCGGGTAGTACGCATCAATCATCCGCTTTACCAGACTTACCTGCTTTGCGCGTTTTTTGGCGTCATCTGCGGTGGTGTCCCAGCTGTGCGTTTTAGCCACTGATCCGCCCGTTTTCAAATAAATAGGCGCAGCAACCCGTATCATTTCAGGTACTTCATAATGGCGAATGAATCCGCCGGTAGATGCCGGGTTTTCGGTGTGCAGATCCAACGGAATATCTATGGTCTGCCGAAGTGCAGCCATCATTTGCAGCTGAATATCACGTACCGGATTAAAGGAGCTCGCGCCAATACTTTCAAGTAACTTAGCAGAACAAGGATTGCCATGACCGGTATGGGCCGATACTTTAAAATGGCAATGTGCAGGTATTTCTCCATGCTTCCGCATTTCATTAAATATCCACAACGATCCTTCATCATAAATCAGAAACGAGGTACAGCCCAACTCAACGGCACGATACACTTCTTCCATAGCCCTTACAATCTGATCCTGACCACGAAGCCGGTAACCCATGCGCTGCCCTTCAGGGGTATTTACGGAAGCACTTGTGTCGGTTGTTGCACGAGGTCCGATAGCGAGAACGAGTTCGGTCTTCCCGTCTATAGCTAAACCCACCATATCTGTTATTTCCTGATCGGAAAGTAGCATTATCCCCTTCGTCTGAGTGACCCTGTGTATGCTTAGTTCAAGGCGTTCAACCTCGGAAAGCAGGGCCTTCATCGCACCGGGACCCTGAATGCCAGGCACTTCAAAACGATACTGTCCACCATCTTCAAAACGTTTGGTTGAATCCGGCAAATGGTAGGCATCGCCCGCTGGAAGTCCCAATTGGGATAAAAAAGCTTTAGATTTCATAGTATTTGAATAATAAAAATCAGTTTATAAAGAATACAACACGTTTTTCAGAACTTCGCTATCCAGTTGTTTGCTATCCATTAAGGAAACCACTTGCTGAATTTGTGAATCCTGCAAACCGGCAAACGCACACAAACTGCTTGTTTTCTGAACGAGTTCACTATCTGTAACCGGATTCTCCGGTTCTCCCTTCGGCAGAGCCACGAAAAAACTCATCTCCTCAGCCTTAACCTTAATCTTAACCCTCGCCCCTCTTTCTCCCGGAGCCTTCCTTGTCATCTCACTATTTTCAATAACGTTCACCTTTTTCGTTAACGCTAAAACAGTATCATTCGTCAGGTAAGGGTTATCATATATTTCAATATCGCCACTTTTATGAAGTAATGCAGCGGCTACGCTGTAGGGAATGCTCATTTTAGCAGAATTCATACCCTTTATTTCGGTATGATCATGCCCCGTTATAGCCCAGCTATAGGTTTCTACTTCTACAGAATCAATAGCATCACTGGCAAAACCGGTGTTATTTGCTATGTTTATTGCTGCTTCAATCGGTGCGTGGCAGTGCCGGCAAGCCGCAAAGGGCTTTACATAAATAGAATGTATTAGGGCATCATCGGTTTTTGATGCATCCAACAAAACATCCATGTTAAGTTGATCTGAAAATGCATGAAAAAAACCAAGTTTTCCATCAAGCACATCATAAGAGCCACTAAACCCGGATTTAGCAAGTAGAGCTGCTTGTAAACCGTTTTGTGCAGCATACGCAACATTCAACGGTTTCATTTGAGACTTCCCTTTGATGACTTTCAGCAATCCGGCAGCAGAAGTACAAGCCGCAGATAATGATGATTTAAGCTCCTCTTTATTAGCATTTAAAGCCACCGAACAACTTATAGCCGCTCCAATGGTCCCTGCAATTCCGGTTCCATGAAAACCTTTTTCCTTAATAAAAGGTTGGAGTGTTCTGGCAATAAGCATCGATGCTTCGTATCCGCAAATCACTGCCTTTTCAAAGTCTTTTGTTGAAACTTCAAATCGTTGCATTAATGGTAGAAGCGCAGAAAACAGAGGCGCACCCGGGTGGAACATTCCATAACGATCACCATCGTCCAACTCGGCTACATGTGCGAATAAACCATTCAAAAATGAAGCAGTAGCAAGGTTGTTTTTTTTAGAATATCCAATTACTGAATACGCACCATCTGAATCAATGAAGTCAGCATACAAAGTTGCCTTATCTTTTAGCGTTTTCGAGCCGGCAAATGTAACGCCGAGATAGTCAACCAAACATCGGCGAACCTGTTGTTTATCATCAAGTGTCGTTTCTCGTTGAATTAGAAACGCCAAACGGTTAATAAGAGCTTCTGTCAAAAGCATTCTTAACCTAAAATCAGTTTAAGGTACGATGCTTCATTTTCAACCACTCCGTAAGCTTCGCCACGCTTTATGGTTTGTTGTGCCCAACTACGATGAGGGTTAATTTCATTCATTTTATTGGACTTACTACTCTTAACTACTCCGCCGGACGTATTCAGAATCTGTGATGCATCCTCATATTCTTCTCTAGTAATCGCCTGCATGCCGTTCACAAATTTAATGTGCGACGGATGAATGATAGTTTTACCAACAAAACCATTCGCTTTATCAATAAGCACTTCCCTTAATAGTCCGTCAATAGCCGGATTAATAATTTTGCTGCGACTTAATAACGACTGATGAATATCATCTTCAAGAAGATGCTCGATATTATCCTGTTTATAGGCCATAAAATACTCCCAAACCGGGGCGGAAACGGTATAATCATTATTATCCCGGTTAAAAAAGTTCAGAATATCAGACAGACAGTCGCGAACGGTCAGGATTTCATATATGGAAATATTCATTCCTCTTCTTACACCAAAAATAGCTGAAAAATCAGTACCACCAACACGAACATTAAGCAGTAAATCCTTAAAAGGCTCCACAATTTCAGCGATAAGATTCAGTTCACGGGTGCGGCTCTCCCGATATGCGATCGTTCGGCCTTCGAGAATGGGCATGCCATAGAGACTCGCGCCAAAGGCAGCATTAATATCGCTCAGCTGCTGCAAATAAGCTTTCGCATTATGGGAATAAAATTTAGGGAAGACGAAGCCACTCAGTACGTCAGCATGTTTAGCATTCAATTTAGATGCAAAACGAGCAAACTGTTCGGTATTCCGGACCCGAAGAAAAATCAGGGGGATGTCATCAATAGAAATTTGTTGCTGTTCCGTCGCGGTATGAATCGCTTCAAGATGTGAGAGTACATTTTCCTCCGCAGCAAGGACATCTTCTTCCTTAATTGCATCTTCAAAGCACATCACCATAGAGGTGAGGGGTCCGAGAGATTTCGTCAGAATTTTCTGCAAAATATCTTTGGTACCAGGCATGTAAAGCGTCCCGCCGAGGCAATACTGCAGCAGACTTTTATCCGTAAACTTATTGAAGTTTACCGGTTCTTTAAAGAACTGAAAATTGGGGTTGAAGGAATTGTGTTTCAAGGGAAAACCGGATGAAATTAATTATTGAGGACACGAAGTATGCGGCGGCAAATCATATCAACCTCCACCTCGCTGAGCTCGAAATAAAGGGGTAAGCACAAAATACGGGAAGCGATATCATCCGAAACTGGGGTCGCTGTCTCTTTCACATAGTTCAGACCGCTCAGACTGGGGAAAAAGTAGCGCCGTGGGAAGATTTCCTTTTTCTCAAGATTGTTCTTAACTCGCATCATGTCTTCATGCGATTCAAACACAACGGGATAATACGCATGGTTAAAAGCAACATCAGAAGCAATTTTTGGTTTTTGCAGGGCTGCTTTCCGGAGCATATCATCATAAAAGCCTGACTGCTGTTTTCTTGCGGCAAGAATCTGATCAATATAATTCAGATTAAGCACTCCCATTGCCGCATGAAATTCCGAGTTTTTACCATTTACCCCAACCCCGTGAAAATCTTCCGGCCCTTTGTGTCCAAAATTACGTCGCCATGCCATTTGTTTAAGCAGTTCGGGGTCTTCCGTAAAGATAGCACCGCCCTCAATCGTATGATACAGCTTGGTAGCATGAAAGCTTGTCGTACTCACATCGCCCCATTTAAAAATACTTTCTCCCTTATACTTGGTACCAAAACAGTGCGCGGCATCATAAATAACTTTTAGGCCGTGCTTATCCGCAATGACCTTTATTGCCTCCACATCACAGGGGTTGCCAAAACAGTGTGTCGCCAAAATAGCCTGCGTGTTTTCCGTTATAGCCGCCTCAATTTTTTTAGGGTCAATATTAAAGGTCTCAGAATCAATATCAACGAACACAGGCGTACACCCTTCCCAAACTAAGGCACTCGTTGTAGCCACATAGCTAAATGGCGTTGTTATAACTTCCTTCGTAATATTCAGCGCCTTCAGCGCAATCTGAATCGCAATTGTACCATTAGAAACATACAGCAGATGTTTCATTCCAAGGTAACGCTTAAGCTTTAGTTCAAGATCATTAACAAGCGGACCATTATTGGTAAACCAATTACGTTGCCAGATGCCTTTGAGCAGCTCGTGATATTCTTCGATTGGTGGGGAAAAGGGGCGGGTTACGGGGATCAAAATAATGTAGTATATATTAATTAAATGGGAAACTCTGTTACAATAGTACTATGTATGAATTATACGACCAAGATGTGAAGAGGACATAAACTCCGTTTCAGGCCATTTTTTTAATACTGCACGCAATAATCGGCCAAGTTCATTTAAACCGTGTGATCTGTTCTTTGTATTGAGTGAACCGATATAGTTACACCGATGTGAACTTATAATTGCAGGTTTATTATATTTAAAAGCCATTTCGATTTCCTTTAGGCAGCTGTCAACATGGTCTTTATTCATACCCTGATTGGGTTCAAAAAATGCGTTACGGGTTAAGTATGTTTGACCAAGTTTGTTTTTTTTACCGATATACCTAAAATGCTTCTTTGTTTTTTTATTACCTAGCACCTCATGATGAATTTTGGGAGTGGATATGTATTTAATTCCACCCTCATGCGTGCCTTCCTCAACTGCAGAATTAATTTTACCGTTTGGTGGCACAAAAAAGCGTGCCTTATACCCATGGACCTGCTCAAACAGACTTAACCCGTCTTTAATAATTTTAACCTGTTCCGAAATATCTTCCGGATACTCAACATCATAAGGGGCCTGGAAATTAACTCCACCTGTTTTAGATGAGCTGAATGCCCAAAGTCCTTCATCAAAAGCCAGGCGGGTTTCATTATCACCCCGCTTGAGGCTTCGCATCCATGCTACTACATTCAGGTGCTCCCGTCCATGGTATTCCGGAACAAAGACATTTTCCTCTCTGCCCTTTTTCCATAGATCAAAGGCTCCGGTACGTCCGTATCGTTCAAGCGTTTTAGTGAATGCTTCATAATGATAATTCTGAAAGTCTGCATCTCTGATTTTGTCAAAATCAGGATTAGCGGGAAGACTCATGGCCGTAAAACAAGCAGGATTTCCGTTATGGTCTTTATAAGAATGTAGCACCTCAAAAAGTCCGGTCAGATCATTACTGTCTGCGAGCGTATCATTCAGGTTGTATCTTGATGAATCACCGGCCCGCAAATTAAGCCCTTTTTGCTCAAGCTTATCCAGACTTTGTAATGATGGCATACGGATGCTGCCCCAGTCATCCGATTCAATAACAACAATTTTCTTCCTCGTTGAATAACCTGGGATATTGCTAATTGTTCGTATTGCATACTTTAATAGTTTCATAACAATGGATCTATTTGTCCAGCATTATTATTGATTATGCTTTTAAAGACATTATTCCATTTACCATAGGTCTTATTATAACTAAATCTGTCAGTATTTATATAACCACGATGAGACATTTCGCTTAATAGATCTTTATTATGAGCCAAGCTTACTGTTTTTTGCACAAATGTATCAACACAAAAAGGTTTAACAAGAACACCATCTCTATTATGATTTACGATTTCAGAAGCTGCAGGATAAGAATCAAACATTATGGGCACACATCCGTACGATTGGGCTTCTACTAATACATTACCAAATCCTTCGTAGGCAGACGTTAAGTGGAATATCTTAGCTTTTTTATAATATTCGTCGGGGATTTGACGACCCAGAAACGAGACTCTATTTAAATTATTTTCTGCGCAATATCTTTGCATCATTTTCTTTTCAGGTCCATCTCCAACTACAACAAAACGCCAGTCTTTAAGCGTAGAGTGTAGTCGTTTCCAGATTTGTAACAGTAGATCCACTCTTTTTTGATTCAGTTCAAGTCTACCTACATATAATATAATATTTTCTTTGTTTAGACTTGAAATTTCAATTTCAGGTTTAACAAATGGGTTATTGATACCAAATATTTTATGATCATATTTTTTTAATCCAGGGGCCAAAAAATACAGTTCAGATTTAAATCGTTCAGAAAGCATAACAAAAGCATCGCTATTCTTAATGATATAATTCAGCTCGTATCTTTGTTTAATAATATGATAGTACAGTACAAGTTTATGAAACACCGCATTGTCAAGTATTGAAAGCCCTTTTGATTTTAAAACAGCTGAAACAATTTGTTTATGGTTTGTATAAAAGTTAAGAGGATTAATGCGAAGTGTATTAACAAGAAATGTATCATGGTTAATAGCCTTACCAATCTTTTTATTTATTTCTAATGAATAGCCAGATTGATTGATACATAACTCAATATTATTAGTTTCAAGACAATGTTCAAGATTACTACTATCAATTATATAAACTATCTTTCGATCTTTATTAAATACTTCTTGTTTTGAAAATGATATTATTAATACTGAATGATTATAAGATTGAAAGATTTCATATAATTTGTCTGTTGTTCTTTGCACACCTCCTGCTTCAGGTTCAAATGATTGTGTTATAATAATGGCAATATTCATATTTTAGAAAATAAATTGTGCGATAAAGTCTCGAATAGACATATCCTCAACAGGAAGTAACCAATTGAGAAAAGGCAAAGCAAGAACAAAAAAGCTAACCGTATTTAGTATAAAGGATAAATGGAAAAGCCAAAAAGGTATGGCTGTTATCAAAAATAAATAGATGCCTGCTTTAAAATAATATGGTATAGCTGAGATATTTGACTGGGCTAATAGCATTAATACGCTAGCTGTAAGGAATAACGCACCAATTGTATGCCCCCTGCCAGCAAAACCACCAAAACTGAAAATATTAATAGTGGAAAATAGCATTAAACCACAAGAGACCAAGAAAACAAAACACTTATAGTCTGACTCATTATTAAATAATAATGAGTAACGTTTATTCAGATTAATAGCTACAATTAACAAGACTGATAGAATTACTGTACTATAGTTTCTGTAGATTGAAGAACCATAAGCTCTATAAAAATTACTAGTTTCGGAAGATGTTGCTACCGCTTGTCGGGTTGAAGGGTCCACAATAGTGTAAGAGGCTCTGTGTTCAAATGCTGAATCTTCAGGAAAAAATTGGGCGAGATTATCAACACTAACAAATGGTAATGTGAAAAAAAGAGAGCCTACAAAAATAGCCGTTATAATTTTAGGTTTTGATGATAATAGATATGCTAAAATGACTGGTAAAACGTAGAGGTAATAGGAAAAATGAATAATAGCTGAGAAAAAGATAATTAGTAAAAACTTTTTCTCTCGGTACTTATAGAAACCAAATGCACCATAAAATAGAACCCACATTCCTGTCCACATTCGGAGAGAGTTAAGTGCTGATATGCTTCTTATTGTTAAAAAGAAGACTAAGAAAAGTATGAATAACAAGGACCATTTTCTGACATTGCTATCCTTTATTAAAAGTAAAACCGATTTTGTAAAGAAATAACCCAACACCAAGCCTCCAAAAACATGTATTAGCTCAGGCACCCCAAATAACGCAACTGAGATATACGAAAGAACAGGCAAATACAAATCTGACTGCATAAGTGCCCCTTGGTTAGTAAGCCATAAAGGTACTTTAGACAAAAACTCGAGCAATGAAATATCATAATTTTCACTTGCCCTCATTAAATGTGTATAACCATCACTACCAGGTCTGTAAAAGTATAAACTACCAATAAAACCCATAAATATAGTTCCAGTAACCGTTATAAACTTTTCATTCCCAGTGCGTATGCCAGAGATTAGTGCAATTATGGGTGCAATAAAAAAAAGAGCTAATGTTTGTACGTATTTCTTATTGCCTATTTGGTTGTTATTATTCAAGGTATTCTAGTTATAAAATTCGGTTTAAATGTCATTCTTATCAGGTAATATTTCAATTAATTTATCCCGTATTTCAAAATAATCTATAGTCTTTTGAAATCTTTGTTCCACTATATTACGACCAGGTAAGTCTCTTGGTTTTGTCTGTTCATTTTGCGGTATAGGTATGCCCAACCTAAAGGAGTCAGGAATCCCAATACACACCTGCTTAGTACCATTAGCGATAGCAGCTGCCCAAAACCAGAAGTCTGACCCCCTTCCTGGTATAATCTCATTTATCTTTCCTATATCCTTGAATTTGGAATGCAAACTATTAGGTGGGTAGTATGTCCCCCACCCACCTAAAAAATATATTTCTTCTGGAGGCGTTGATTCATCTACCTTTTTGGGTGTCCTATACATCATTTTTACTTCATTACCCTTGCGATACATAGCCTTACCAACGTGACCGACTATACAACCCTCTTTGACGTACTTATTATTTATAAGATTTTCTAAAAGATTCTTATGATAAATAAAATCATCATCCAACGTTACCACTGCTAACTCCGCGTACTTTTCGACAACAGGGACGAGCTTCTTGACAGCATAAGGATTATTACGATTCCAGATAATTTCAACGCCTTTCTTTTCTAGTTTTTTTAGATGCGATGGGATTTCACGATTATCATAATCTTCTTCAGATAGAACCAACACATATTTAAGAGGAGGGCAAGTCTGGTTTGATAGTGCCTGAAATACAGCAGGTAACAATGGATCACGTTTGGGATAGCTTGCTATGGATACAATGAAGTTGGCACTGGAATTTGTTGGGAATGTTTTTCTCGTAATGCTGGCGCTTATATCATAAAATTTATACACCAGATAGTTTCTTAACCTGACCAATCTTTTGACCATCAGTTATCAACTCCTTCGGTAATTAGAGGAATATGCTTCACGGTGTCCCAAAAGAAATCCATTCCTTCAAATGCGCTGTGTTTTCTGTTCCTAAGGTTATAAAAATAAGAATACGCATCATGTCCCATAATTTCGGCATAGAACAGCAAGGATGACCTTGCGCCAATGAGCACAACGTTTTCTGAATTCGCCATGATCAGTTCCAAAGGCATTTCGCTTTCATGGACGGTGTAATTTACCTTTAGATTTTCCAGCAGCGGAATTACTTCAGACGTTTCTTTTCCCATACCCGGTCTGAGTTTTACCCAGTGCTGATGTGTTTTACCATACTTCTCATTAATAAACCTGACACTGTTCAGAATGGCTGTTTCTGTATCTTTTTGGTCTGTAACATATTGCTTGTTATATGAATCCTCTACCCAAATAATAGCATTGCTTAAGCTCAAATTCCCGTTTTTTTGGTCGCCGTTCCAAAATGAAACAACACGCTTATTTTCTTCCGAAATGCCCGGATAACAATGCTTTGAAAAACCAAAAAATGTCACATTCTTCAGATAACGGTACCCATTGGGCCAAAACGGAAGATTTAGCAGTCTGTGATTATAGGACCGTAACGCAAAGTATAACTGAGTAAGGTATTCGGAATATGAACGCAGTCTGAATTCCGTATTTTTGGCAACATGCGTAATTTCGGTAAGGGTATCTGCTTTAAGGTAGGAAGCTGTTCCTTCTTCGATGAAGTTGAAAGTAACGCAGTGCGGATTTGTGACCAATATTCGCTGCCAGTAATGCATGAGATCAATATATGCGGTGAATTCTTCCCCCTTTGTCAGCTCACCAATGTATCGGTCATAGGCTTTGGGAACATTAAAAGCCCGGAGTTTAGCTATGATGCCCGATTGAACCTCATGAAATGCTTTCACAACGGTGCCATATTCAAAGGGTGCTTTATACCCTGCAGAAATGATTATTACATCTTGCTGTTTTAGTTCAAGCGCTTTACACACACTTACGGCGCAAAGAAAAGTAATCGGAGAATGTATGGTGAAGATATGCTTCATTAATTGGGTAAAATATCCGCTTTTATACCTGTTTAATAATTCAGGTCTAAAATGAATGTTGTTTTTGAATCGAGTTCTTCTGTTCCATTGTACGACATGAAATGCATTCCGTTTACTGAAGCTGCCTCATGATCATTGATAGAGTCCCCGACGAGTATACACTTTCCGGATTCCAGCTTTTCTTCTTTTAAGATCGTACCTACCCACTCTTTTTTAGGCGTTGGGGATCCATGGATTCGCTTAAAATAGGAGGCTATACCATGCGCCTTACACAAGAACCGTAGCTCTTCCTGATCAGAACCCGATACAATATACATGTGAACGCGCGTATGGTTTCGCCGGACGTAATTTATGGTTTCCTGTATTTGTAGCCCAGAGTCTGTTAACAATTCCCGCATGATTACAGAAAATCGCTCCGCCCATTGTTGTATCTCAGATTCAGATATGCTTACACCCCGGATTTTTTCAAAAAAATACCTGAACTTAACGTAGCGTGACAAACCCCCGTTTTGCTGATGAAAAGCAAGAAGCTGATCTACTTCTGCTGCAGGGTACTCTTTTAAAACCTCAGCAAAGCCTTTGTCCCGTATTTCATTCGAGTTCAGAAGAACTCCGTCGAAATCCCAAAAAATGGCTTGAAGGTCTGAAAGTTCTGTGTGTGTTGGGCTCATTTTAAAGTTTGATTTAAAATATCTGAATTAATGCCTTGTTTTTGCCCATTCAATCATTTTGTTCATTCCTTCCGTGAAGTCAACTTTTGGCTCCCACTTGATCGCTCTGACTGCCTTCCCTGGTCTTCCGTAAATACCAAACTGATCACCGGGCGTATTGCCTTCAAATCTGACCGATATCTCTTTTTCGGCCTTTTCTTTAATGAAGGTCACGATTTCTCCAACAGTTGTTTTTTGACCCGTGCAAATGTTAAGTGTCATGTTAGCAGCTTCTATGAGTTCTTTTTCAGTAGCCGAAAAAGCCCGGACTACATCATCGATATACACAAAATCCCTGAAACGATCTGCGCTGCCTTTCACATGTATATTGCCGTAACGCAATGCCTGCGCCAAAAAGATACTGACCATCCCCTGCCGCAGATTTTCAAGGTTTTGACCAGGCCCGTAAACATTGAACAATCGTAATGCTGCGGTGCCAATTCCGTATTGCTGCGTAAAGATTCGAAGGTAATGTTCACTTGCGAGTTTCCCGATGCCGTAAAATGATTTGGGAGCCGGCTGAATACCATCCTCATTCACCGGCAGTGCAGCTTCCTCAACATCCCCGTAAACCGACATGCTTGAGGCGTATATAAATTTTCGGCATCCTGTTTTCACACACATCTGAAGCAGCTGTAGCGTACTCTGCGTGTTCGTTTGAAGGTCATACACCGGGTCATCATAACTTACCTCACCCGAACTTTGACCCGCAATATGATATACAGCATCGAATTTCCATTGATATAAACGATCAATTACAGACTGGTCCTGACAATTTCCTTTAATGAATACGGCGCCTTTTGGTATGGCGTCTGCAAATCCGGTTGAGAGATTATCAACCGTTATTACGGTGTGACCATCTTCCAGTAAAGAGGCCGCGAGCTGACTTCCGATAAAACCCGCTGCGCCTGTTACAAGATATGTTTTCAAAATAGCTTATATAGTCTTTTAATGGTTTTCATTTTCCGGTTAGGTCAGGCAAGTCCTTCTTTTTTTAGCCATTCTTCACTTTTTTGGATGTCTTCTAAATCATGTACATCAAAGGCTTCCTCAATAATGTACGGCTTAACCCGCTCACCCATGAAGGTCCAGGGTTGTTGTCCTTTTCCGGATTCAAAATCGGTGACCCGCAGCACCCAGAAATTATGACTGAAAAAGTAACAAGGAACCAGATCCTGACGGTTCGTTGAAATATGCTTATCTCCAAAGTCAAAAAAAGGTTCACATAAACCTTCAGCCGTCAGTTTTTTGGCCCGATAGGGATGATGATCCATTTCCCGGTAAACCGGTGCCGCAGCCGAAAGCGTCTCATCTTCCAGTAAGTAACCGATACAGGCGTCAATCCATTCTGTTTTAATGGTCACGCTGTTGGCCAGCATTACAACAAGCAGGTCAGGCTTTTCCTGCTTCTCTTGCACCATATACGCAAGCGCATGCTTTATGGCGTCAATGTGCTGCGAGTCAGGGCGTGCGAGTTCTTCTGGACGCACTATTTTTTCATACCCAACTTCTTCCGCTGCAGAAAGGATTTTAGGGCAGTCGCTGCTTACATAAAAGTGATTTACGAACCCGCTTTTTTGGGCAGCCAAAGCCGGATAGTGCAGTAAAGGTTTCCCCAGAACAGGCAGAATATTCTTGTCTTGTAAGGTATTGTTGCCTCTTCCGGTTAATAATGCTGTTATATTCATGATGCGCTGTTTACCTGGGAAATAGTTGATCTTTTAAGTTTCGTACCGTGTCAGCAAGTAAATGAATATCTACCGAATACGAAATATATTTTACACCAAGCGATTTCCAGTACGAAGCCTGATCCGGCTGATCACAAAATATGCCGGTAAACACGCCTTTCGCAGAAGCTTCTGCTACAATTTTCCGCATGGCCTGCATCACCTTTTCATGCTGTATTTGACCGGGCACCCCTAACGACTGAGACAAATCATAAGGCCCTATAAATAAAACATCAATGCCTTTAACTTCCAGTATAGAAGCAAGATTTCGGATCGCTTCGGCGCCTTCAAGCTGCAGAATAACCAGCGAATGGTTGGCTTCCTTAAAATAGCTTGCTTTATCTTTTTCGGCATAATCAGCGGCACGTACAAACCGACAGACTCCCCGCTCACCGTCCGGATAGAATTTCATGCGGCGAATGACTTTCTTAGCCTGTTCTGCAGAGGTTACGGATGAGACCTGAACCCCATGCGCACCTAAATCAAGTGCTTTTTCAAGCAACGGACTCTCCCATGAGGGCACACGCACAATCCCCGCCATTTCGGATGCATTTAGGGCCATCATGTGACCTTTTAAGGTTTCGGTCGTCACGGGTCCATGTTCCATATCAACGATGATATAATCGCTGCCTGAAAGCCCGATTGCTTCAATCACGGAGCTGTCCGTTGTTTTGCTGAAACAGCCAAATACACCGTCTGCCTGAAGCTTAGCTTTGAATTCTGCAATTTTACTGCTGTAGGAGTGCACTTAGATGTAACAAGATTAGGGATGAATGCTCAGCGCAGTGATGTATTGTATCATCAGTGCAAGCCGGTGAAAAGATTTAGCAAAGATCAGGAAATCCGGGCAAAAACGGAATCCGGCACAAGGTGCGTATAGGTAGTTGCCGTAAGGCTAATCAACTCAAGACCGCTTGATTTCGCTTTTCCAAACAGGAACTCGTTTTCAGCATATAGCTCCTGCTCTTTTGTTCCCATAGCCGTATTGGAATAACCGTCATAACCAACAAGATACACCCTTGTGATGCCAAAAGCACGCGCTGTTTCAATCGCAAGGCTTGTATGCGTGTCCTTGAGTTTATCCGTAAAGGTCACTTCCTTAAGCTCAAAAGCACGGTCTTTGAGTTTGCTTGGAATATAAGTTCCCATTTTGCGGGGAAAGGGTGGTAAAATGCACTGACCTTTTGCTTTGGAAGCATCGCCAAATACAGATTCAAGCCGGTAGCCTTCATTCCCTACAAGGCAGAAATACTGATCGTTTGGAATATCAGTAAAACACATAGCGTTGCGGGAACTTGCATGAATCACCACCATATCCGGATGCTTCATCAGAAATGCATCGATAGCTTCGGTGTGTTCAACAGCACTTGGCCCGCCACCTACAATCAGAGCCGCACTGTATTTTTTTACAGCGCTGAATTCCATAACCGGCAGCCGTTCGTTATCGTCCACCCCTTTGGACTCATTATCAAGCGCTCTGATAATACTGTTGAACGAGTAATATCGCTTGCTCACCCATTCCATCACATTTTTTTGCGGCAGGGAGTTGGCGCCTGAAACCATATAAGGCAGGTTGGTTCCCCATTCATAGTGCTTTTGCAGATCGGTAAACACATCTACAACCCGGCTCAAAGCATTAAAGTCGAAATCAAGTTTGCCCTGTGCATTCAGTACGGTGAGCAAAAGCTCGGTTTTCAAATTGCCTGCGCCCCGGCCCATGCCCGTAATCGTCGCATCAACCATGGCACAGCCTTCCTCAATGGCTACAAGCGTATTGATAAGACCAAGCTCCATGTTATTGTGCCCGTGAAAGCCAAGTGGGATATCAACCTTGCTTCTTACCAGTGCGATCGTGTCCCGAACATCCTGCGGATACACCCCGCCAAAGGAATCAACCATATAAAAGATATCGGCGGCTCCGGCAGCAAGGGGAAGTTTGTCCAAAAACGCTTTCTGCGAGGCCCAGGTTGACATGTACATGACGTTGAATCCTACTTCAAAGCCAAGTTTTTTTACTTCTTTGGCAAGCCCAACGGCGCGCTCAAGGCTTTTAGGATCAATGGCAATCCGAACCATATCCACAAGTCCGGCAATCGGCTTAAGCAGCGGTTCCGCATCTTCAGCCCTGACATCCTTCTCATTCAGGATGATGACCAGCTTTTTATTGCTGAGGGATTTAATTTGCTGCAGTACAGGTACCGGACAGTAGAAATACTCCCCAAGATAGCCTTTCATGGGATTGGAGCGGTAGCCAACTTCCAGGTACTCAACCGGAAGATGGTTAAAAGCTTCGAAATAGGTTTTGACGGTTTCTTTGCTAAAGTCCCAGTTGGTATAATAGCCACCGTCGCGGAGGGTGCAATCTAAAAGTTTCATATTTTATTAATGAATAATGTATTTAACTTTTTAATAATTATCTAGCTCTGAATACGCATTAATTATTGATGTGATATTGTCAGACAAGTTCAGTTTTGAATCGTAGTTATTCCAAAAATAGTTACAGTGTATACTCACTATTTTGCAAGGTATATATTCAATATTCAATAGTATAGCAAAAGCCAAACGATGATGGCCAGGACCTACGAATTTATTAAACTCTCCATACCTATCAATATAAATTGCCATTTCATCTTCTTCATTTCCATCTATTAATTCAGACTGCGCTTTAAAACCATTTTTCTGTATTGTATAGTAAGTGGCTATCATATTTTCAAAGTAATTATTTATTTCTTCAACAGAACTACACCCTCTTAATACACTATGTTTAATACCCTCATTTAATGCATTAAGCATTGTCTTATACTGTTTAGTATTAGAATAATGTTTACCATCTAGAATGATTTCAACTATAGAAGAGGTATTTTCGTTTTTACGGATAAACTCATTAATCTTAATTTTTTCTTCTATATCCCAATCGCCACACTGAATAATTTTTCTTTTACCAACATATGGCCGACCACCATACTTTATAGAACTTGTTTTTATCCAAATAGTTTGGTCGTATAAATAATTACTACCTAAATTAGCTGGAAGAATATCAAGCTGTAGTTGCATTGGTAGCAAACTAAATAATCGCCAATGATTTATCTTTTTATGGAAATAGAAATAAGCAAGGTGTAACCTTTTAGTTATATTCATAAATAGATAACTATATTTAGTTGAAACATTACTTTTGCCATAAAATCTATTTTATTTCTAAGTATCTACATCAAGCTAAAAGCTAAACTTCCTGCAATTCAACCATTCGCTTAAAAGATTCTGATTCGCCTATCAATTCTTTATATGTGCCAATACGTTCAATACGTCCTTTATTCAAAACAACCACGCGATCTGCATTTTTAATTGTTGACAAACGATGCGCAATCATGATGATAGTATATTGACCTTTTAGCTGATCGATATTATCCTGAATCTCTTTTTCAGTTTCGGAATCAAGGGCGGAGGTCGCTTCATCAAGGAAAAGGAAATCTACATCTTTAAACAGCTCTCGGGCAATGGAAATCCGTTGTTTTTGCCCGCCGCTTAGGTTGATACCATTGTTTCCCAGCTGTGTTTCTTCTTTATCAGGCTGTTCTTCCATCACAAAATTACGGATACTTGCCTTACGCAATGAGTCTTCAAAGCGGAGAATATTTTCTGCAGTCTTAGGTGCCCAAAAGGTAACATTATTGTAGATCGTATCATTAAATATAACAGGATCCTGCGTGATATAGCCAATGCGCTTTTGGAAAGTGGCTATATTTAATTGTTTTGCATCGACTCCATCTATAGTCACACTACCAGAAGTAGGCTTAAGAAGACCGGAAATTATGTTCATCAATGTTGTCTTCCCTGAGCCGCTTTCACCGACAAACGCAATAGATCGATTTTTGTGCAATTCAAGATTAATATCTAGTAGGATTGGTATGTCACCATAATAAAAAGAGACTTGTTCAAGTCTTATAGATTTAGAAAACTGCTGTAAAGTTAGTTTCCCAGTTCTTTCTTTTCCTTTCTTTAATTCCTCGATGAATGCTTCGATATTTTCAAGAGAGCCAATATTACTTAAGAATTTATTCCAATGTGTCTGTACTTGCATTACAGCTGTTAGAGCACGATAGAAAAACAGTATGCTCAAGATAATTAATCCTAATGTTCCACCAAGGAAATTAATTTGTACTAAAATTACAACAAGAACAACACCTATTAGCAATGGCTCTCTGATGCCACTCATTATCGCGCCGAGAACACCTATTTTTCGTTGTGAATCTTCAATTTCATAGGTTTTTTCAATAAGTTTATTAGCGTAGCTCCTGATTAAACCTGTAGCCTTTAGATATTTAAACTGTGCCACCTGCTGAATAAGCAACCCTTGAAATCCATGATTGCTTTTTGTGAGAACTCTGGATAACCCTTTGGTTTTTTTATACAAATTGTTAAAGGCAAAATTCGTCAGTATACCACCTATGGCAACAAGCAGTGCAAACTGAGGGTTCGCCATAAATGCCAATACAGTATAGACTATTATCAGGACACTGTGCTGCATGAGTTTCATATACTCTTTAAAAGCCTGTGTTACCTTTTGAACTTCCCCACTCATTGTGTTTTGAATACGACCTGCATCTGCATTCACAAAATTATAGTAATCATAGTTTGAGAGTAATTTGATATTACTTTCCCGGATATTACGGATAAAGAACTGCTTATAAACTACGCTTTTGTACTGCTCCAAAAACTTAAACGCTCCTTTCAGAGTAAAGAAAATCAACATCACCATTAAAACAACAGAAAGATTCAGACTAAGCCCCAGGGCCTGAAGGCCGTTCACCAGAAACGCCAAATTCCCCATCTGTTCACCCGTAACTTCAGTATCCCCGGCCACCATTTCTAGCAGCGGCAAGAACATCGCAAGTCCAAGGCCGTCCATCACGCCTACCATAATACTAAGGGCAAGTACTACAAATACCCGGTACCGCAGATGCCGGTAGAAGAAGGCAAAGTTGGAGAAGTATTTATGGACGATATCGCGGAGGATTGATTTCAAAAAAGGCTGAGGTTTGAGGTTTGAGGTTAATACAGTGAGGCAGTATGTCAAGGGCTCTGGGACTTCATCACGAGATCCTTCGGCTACGCTCAGGATGACAACGGCACTTGTACAACACCCGGCGCGGCAAGCCGCGCCGTTTGAACAGCCGCGACCCTGTCATCCTGAGCGCAGCGCAGCGGAGTCGAAGGATCTCGTGGTAATGGGCTGCATAAACCCAATTACAACAGTACATGCTGTCTCATGCATTGCTTACATAATCCTTCATTACCTGAACAAAGCGTTCAAAGGGGGATAAGTCGGATAGGAATGCTGCGAGGCGGTTGATGTCTATGCGCACGTATTCATGGATCAGAATATTGCGAAGCCCTATCATGCCGCGTATGTCATCGGCAAGATCAGGCGTGATGTACCTGAACTTTTCGAGGGCATCAATACAGTCCCGATAGCTGTTTTGGGTGCCTAAGTTGTGTTTAGAAACAAGGTGACACGAGATATCTATGACAATCTGAACCGATTCAAACAGTCCATACCGCAACGCCCACTGCTGCTGAAGGTCTTTTTGAAAGCTATCTGATGAAAGTACCGCAGCTTTCATCGCTTTGAGCTGCGCGATATTGGTTTCAAGCTGTTGTAAGCGTGCTTCAAGCATTGCTTAATCCTGATTGACCAGATCAAACTGTGCAAACTGATGGTTCTTGAGGCGTTTGGTAAATGCCTCACTCATCAGCCTTCTGAGGTAACGGGTATCCTCAAAAGCACGAAGCGAGCGGACGCAGTACCCGGCAAAACATTCGGTCACTTCATCTACAGGACGGATACGCATATTAGGAATCATGATATGGCGCCCCACGATTTCCTGGGAGAGCAGCGGGTTGGTTTTATAGAGATCGTTCAGGATGACAACATCAACCCTGCACCCGCACAGATGTTCGAGTTCCGATATAAAATATCCCTGCCGCAGGAGCTCAGGGATTTCGGTCATGAAAACGGCAACATCAATATCACGGTACCGCTCGTAGCCTTCCTGCGCAAAGGACCCAAAGAAAACAACAAACAAGACATCATCCTGCCGCAGCAAAAAATCGGTGATGATGGTTTTTCTTTGAGATTTGGTCATTTTTCAGTATGTCAGTGTTGCAGTATGTCAGTGTGTCAAGGGGCACCGGGGCTTCATCATCAGATCCTTCGGCTTCGCTCAGGATGACAACGGCACCTTCTGCGAAACCCGGCGCGGCTGGCCGCGCTGTTTTACCTTGAGGCGACCCTGTCATCCTGAGCGCAGCGCAGCGGAGTCGAAGGATCTCGTTGTAATGGGCTCCATACCCTCATCACCAGATCCTTCGGCTACGCCTTCACTTCGTTTCGGCTTCGCTCAGGATTACAATGGCACTTGTACAACACCCGGCGCGGCAAGCCGCGCCGTTTGAACAGCGGCGACCCTGTCATCCTGTGCGCAGCGCAGCGGAGTCGAAGGATCTCGTGGTAATGGGCTCCATACCCTCATCACCAGATCCTTCGACTACACCTTCACTTCGTTCAGGCTTCGCTCAGGATGACAACGGCATTTCTGTGAAACCCGGCGCGGCAGGCCGCGCCGTTTGAACAGCGGCGACCCTGTCATCCTGAGCGCAGCGCAGCGGAGTCGAAGGATCTCGTTGTATAAGGGCACCCAGCCCTCATCACCAGATCCTTCGGCTACGCCTTCACTTCGTTTCGGCTTCGCTCAGGATGACAAAGACATTTCTGCAAAGCCCGGCGCGGCAAGCCGCGCCGTTTGAACAGCGGCGACCCTGTCATCCTGAGCGCAGCGCAGCGGAGTCGAAGGATCTCGTTGTAAAGGGCACCCAGCCCTCATCATCAGATCCTTCGACTACGCCTTCACTTCGTTTCGGCTACGCTCAGGATGACAACGGCACTTGTGCAACACCCGGCGCGGCAGGCCGCGCCGTTTGAACCCGCGGCGAACCTGTCATCCTGAGCGCAGCGCAGCGGAATCGAAGGATCTCGTTGTAAAGGGCACCGAGCCCTCATCACCAGATCCTTCGGCTACGTCTTTACTTCGTTTCGGCTACGCTCAGGATGACAACGGCACTTGTACAACACCCGGCGCGGCAAGCCGCGCCGTTTGAACCCGCGGCGACCCTGTCATCCTGAGCGCAGCGCAGCGGAGTCGAAGGATCTCGTTGTAAAGGGCACCGAGCCCTCATCATCAGATCCTTCGGCTACGTCTTTACTTCGTTTCGGCTACGCTCAGGATGACAACGGCACTTGTACAACACCCGGCGCGGCAAGCCGCGCCGTTTGAACCCGCGGCGAACCTGTCATCCTGAGCGCAGCGCAGCGGAGTCGAAGGATCTCGTGGTAATGGGCTCCATACCCTCATCACCAGATCCTTCGACTACGCCTTCGCTACGCTTCGGCTTCGCTCAGGATGACAAGGGCACTTCCGCAAAACCCGGCGCGGCCAGCCGCGCCGTTTGAACCCGCGGCGAACCTGTCATCCTGAGCGGAGCGCAGCGGAGTCGAAGGATCTAATCAGTATGTCAGTGCTACAGTATGTCAGTGTGCCAAGGGTATGCGCTTCATACACAGCTTATTCCCTTTGCGTTCTTCGCGTTATCCTTCGCGTCCTTTGCGTTAAAATTCGGGAGATAGAATCAGCTAAGGAGTTTAAACGCGAAAGGCTCGAAGAAAGCACGAAGGTTTTATGGGCAGCTTTCACTCTGTGTTATTCTCATTAAAATACTGTATTTGAAATCAGATTCTGTCCTTCCAATAAAAGGGCTTTCGATGAAGATGATAGATAGCAACTACCAAAATTTCATCCTTTCTGATTTGATATACAACACCGTAAGGAAATTTGTGAACCAGGCATCTTCTCGTTCGTACTGTAAATACAGGCCATGCTTTGGGGTTTGACTTGATTCTTTTAAAGGTTATCAGAATTTCATTCAAAAATTCATCCCCTAAACCAGTCACCTGCAATTCATACCAGGAAATTCCCTCATCAAGCTCAAGTTCAGCAGGTTTTAGTAATCGTAACTCCACGAAGGGTTACTTTTTATATTTGGCTATAGCTTCCTGAACCGAAACAGACAATAATTTCCCATCATCATAAGCATCAATACGATTTTCTGCAACGTTTTTCCAGAGCGTATCAATAACCGGATCGGGTGAATCAAGGCTTCGGATAAGGTCTTCAATCAATGCTGACTTTTCATGAAGAGGTAAAACCAAGGCTTCTTTTAAGAGCTTTTCTTTGCTTGTCATGTAGGCGGTGTATTTTTCAGTATGTCAGTGCTGCAGTATGTCAGTGTGTCAAGGGTGTAGCTTTAATATGTAGTTACATACCCTTTGCGCTCTTCGCGTAATCCTTCGCATCCTTTGCATTCAAATTCGGGAGTTGCAATCAGCTTGTGAATTTTTTCCAAGCTTGGAAGTTTTAGTCGCGTATGAAACGGACTTACGCAGAGAGATTATTGTTCTTCATAAAAAATAATGTTTGCTTTCTTCACTTTTTTAAAATCTGTATCTGCTGTAATCAGAGGTATTTTCAAACTATTTGCGGTAGCCAATATAATTGCATCAGGTAATTTTAGTTTTTCATTTCTTCTGAGTGAAATAGCTTCTTTTTTAATAGTTGTATCAAGATTAATGATGGTACAAATTTCCAAAAACTCTTCCGTTTTATTCAGTTCTTCATCACTTAGTTCTGAGTATCCAAGAAGCTCAATTTCGGTAATTATTGAAATGATTAGGTTACGTCCTTCAAATAACGGAATAAGCGTTTCGTCCCCGTTCAGGAAATATAGAATGACATTGGTATCAAGCAATAAGCTATTTCCACTCATCCCGCCACTCTTTTTGTAACGCAACCGGATGTTTTTTAAGCGTAATCACACCACAAAACGATCGAATATCTCTTCTTGAAGAACCCTGTATGTGCTCCAAATACTTTTTTTTAATAGTCTTAGCGGAAGAACCTTTTTTAATGACAGTTGCCATGTAATTATTCTGTAATTGTACGCTTAAATACGTTACGATTAAGTAGGTTTAGAAAATCAGTATGTTAGTGCTGCACTATGTCAGTGTGTCAAGTCAAGGGTATAGCTGTAATATTCACGAACATACCCTTTGCGTTCTTCGCGTGATCCTTCGCGTCCTTTGTGTTAAAATTCGGGAGGTGGAATCAGCTTAGGAGTTTAAACGCGAAGGGCACGAAGAAGGCGCGAAGGGCGCGACGTTAAATTAAATTGCACCAAAACCTTATTTTGCGTCCCCCTCTCCCGAAAAAATTGCCTTAGTAAGGCAGAAAAACTTCTTCGGGAGAGGGGCCAGGGGTGAGGGGTGAGGGGAAAATCAGTATGGCGGTGTGTAAGAAGGGGTACCGGAGGCTAATCACCAGACCCTTCAACTACAGCTTCCCCATCGCCTGTTATTTCATTTTCGGGTGAGGTATTCAATATCATCAAGATCTTTATTCCGACCTGCTGCTTTCTTGTTTTTGATGAGAGCTTTGATGGAAATGATATTTAGCATGATGGTTTCCGAACCGTACTGTATTTGTTCAAAGGCACTGCCATCAGCCGCCTCTTCATAAGTAATACCGCTTAGGCTGTTAAGCAGGTCTATCCGGTTTGGCGGGTAGCCGAACTGAATTACGCATCCCGGCTCAGCAAGGATATCCGGTGCCGGAATGCCGGGTATTTTACCTCCCCAAAACTCCTGAAGGGCATCAAATATCTTCTGCACATTTTCCTTGCTGTTCCTGAAAAACAAGTCAATGTCACCGGTTAGCCTCGGGTATCCGTAGTAAATCACAGCTTCACCGCCTGCTATCACGTATTCAGCCTTATGCTTCTGAAAGAGCAGCAGCAGCTCACAAGTATCATCAGAAAACTGCAGGGACTTAATCATGCTTCGATAACGTGTTCCGCATATCCTGACCTCAAAAGCAATAGCGAAAGCAATAAATAGTAATTAAATCAGACTTCTTTTAAGGAAGGCCTCTGCACCACAACATGCCCTGTTTCCCGCACATCCGGGCAATTTGCTCCATAAACCTTCATCTTAAGCGCTCGTGCAATTTTCTGCCGCTCGTAAGGTGTCATGTCCGTAAGCTGCTGAATGTCATAATCCCTTGCGTCCTTATGGTTACGGGCTATGTTGACTTTTAGCTTACGCATATTGTAGTGGATGGGACTTAATTTTGATTGCGGCCTAAGCAGGTGTTATTATGTGCTGTTTGTGTGCAAATTTATCGGCTTTGCACAGTGTGTTAAAGGTAAAGCGCAAATATCCATCCACATGCCCTTTGCGTTCTTCGAGTTCTTTCTGTTAAAATTCGGAAGTTGGAATCAGCTTAGGAGTTTAAAAGCGAAGGACACGAAGAAGGCGCGAAGGTCGCGACGTAAAAAACAGTATGTCAGTGCTGTAGTATGTCAGTGTGTCAAGGGTATCGATGCCTTGATCACCAGCTCATTCAAGCTCATATACTACGCTTCCGGGCTTACCGATTTTTTGTGAGGCATGAAGTACTTCAATGCCTACTAAATTTCCATCTTTATCATAATCAATTACGATACCAGGCTTATCTTCATCACTTTCCGATATTTCAGCATCTGAGAAGCGCAAATAAATAGCATCGGCCTCTTTGTCAAATTTAATGATCATACTTATTAACTTTTGAAGTCCTGTATGCTGTGATAATCAATTTTGGCTCCTTACACACATTAACGAATACTCGAATCAAATACGAATTACCTTTTTGGACGTCTAACTTCTGAAAAATACGTACACAATTTGACTCCTCAATTATCGTATCGGGAGTTTGAAGAACTTCGAGTACTAATTCCTTCTGAATACCTCTTGCACTTAATCGTTCTATAGCATGTTTTGAGAATTGCAGGGCCAAGGCAAGTCAGTATGTCAGTGCTGCAGTATGTCAGTGTATCAAGGGGTACGCGCTAAATTTCAGCAAAACACCCTTTGCGTTCTTCGCGTTATCCTTCGCGCCCTTTGCGTTAAAAATCAGGTGTTGGAATCAGCTTATGAATTTATTAACCGCCTGGGAGTTTAAACGCGAAGGTCGCGAAGAAGGCGCGAAGGACGCGAAGTTAAGTCAGATTGGACCGAAACTTCATTTTAGCGTCCCCCTCTCCCGAAAAAATGCCGTAGTAAGGTAAAAAAACTTTTTCGGGAGAGGGGCCAGGGGTGAGGGGAAAATCAGTATGTCAGTTTTGCAGTATGTCAGTATGTCAAGGGTTTCGATGCCTTCATCACCAGATCCTTCGACTACGCCTTCACTTCGTTCAGGCTTCGCTCAGGATGGCAGCGGCACTTCGGCAAAACCCGCCGCGGCCAGCCACGCCTTTTGAACCCGCGGCGAACCTGTCATCCTGAGCGGAGCGCAGCGGAGTCGAAGGGTCTCGATGTGTAAGGGGCGTGCTCAAAGCCGCTTATCAACTGCTTCATCCGGTAGGAAGCCTTTGACGTCGTACACAACCTTGTTGTCTGATTTGGTTACGTTCAGGCTGCGGAATTTGTCGTGACTTACGGCGAGGATGACGGCCGCGTACTGACTGAGGTCGGGTTCCTGCGTGTGCAGGATGTCGATGCCGTATTCGTGCTGCACCTCTTCCGGGTCGGCCCAGGGGTCGTACACGTCGACTTCCATGTCATAGGTTTTGAGCTCATGATAGATGTCGATGGCGCGTGTATTGCGGATGTCGGGGCAGTTTTCCTTGAAGGTGATACCGAGCAGCAGCACCTTGCTTTCGAGGACTTTGATGTCCTTGCGCATCATGCACTTGATGACCTCGGTTGCCACGTACTTGCCCATGCTGTCGTTCATGCGGCGACCGGCAAGGATGATTTCCGGATGATAGCCGACTTCCTGCGCTTTCTGCGCAAGGTAGTAGGGGTCAACGCCAATGCAGTGTCCGCCTACGAGGCCGGGACGAAACGGCAGGAAGTTCCACTTGGTCCCCGCGGCCTCAAGCACGGCATAAGTATCGATATCAAGCAGATTGAAAATCTTGGCGAGCTCGTTCACAAAGGCGATGTTGATATCCCGCTGCGCATTTTCGATCACCTTGGCCGCTTCCGCAACTTTGATGGTCGGCGCAAGATGCGTACCGGCGGTAATAACTTCCCGGTACAGGGCATCAACAAAGGCACCGGCTTCGGGGGTTGAACCGGAGGTCACCTTCAGAATTTTAGTTACCGTGTGCTCCTTATCTCCCGGATTAATCCGCTCGGGGCTGTAGCCCACGAAAAAGTCTTCGTTAAATGTGAGTCCGGACACCTGCTCAAGCACCGGCACGCACTCATCCTCGGTCACGCCGGGATACACGGTTGATTCATAAATCACCACATCCCCCTTCTTCAGCACGGCACCGCAGGTCTCGGAAGCCTTGATGAGGGGCGTCAGTACGGGGCGATTGTGCTTGTCCGTTGGCGTAGGCACGGTCACGATGAAGACATTGCAGTCCTTCAGGTCTTCGGACTGCGTCGTATTGTGCAGGAAGTTTCCTTCGCCGGAAGCTGCGCCCCCTTTCAGGACGGACTGAAGGATGTCATCTTCCACCTCAAGGGTCCGGTCGGTGCCGCTGTTGAGTTCTTCAACGCGCTTGGTGTTAATATCAAACCCAACAGTCGGGTATTTTCTTGCGAATTCAACCGCAAGGGGAAGCCCCACATATCCGAGGCCGATGATGGCGATTTTAAGGTTGTCGAAAGTCATTACGAATGAATAGGTGAGTATGGAGCACGAGGGACTAAGCATGTCCCCCAAAAAAAATTTATGACTACTTCCTGACGCAGCTTCGCTATCGTGAGTCCCAAAACCGGGCTTCATGTGCAGGAAACGGCATTAAAAAAATCAGAAATACGCTCTGATCAGGATGATGAAAAGGGCTTATTCCCCGGAAAAAAGACGGACGCCACCCGGGGATTTGGGGGGCTTGGGGTGGTATTGGGCAGCATTGTATGCCCATGCAAAGAGAAGCTGCCATTCGGGCAGGCCTCAAAAGCGGAACCAAATTTATGTTGCTGCATGACGGCTCGTCCGGACCTGTAGTCTGATTTTGTCATCATTGAAAGCGAAACAGGTAAACAGGGGAATGCAACGGCAAAACTGAATGCCTGATGAAGCGATAAATTCCGTTGGACTGCATGCCGAATTTAGTATTTGAAGAGATGTAATAAGCCTGTAGCGGTTAAGTGAGCTAAGGCCTTTTTATCAATTCCAAATTAGTGAGTAAAAATCTTACTCACAAATCTTTTTACGGGTCAATGGTCTTCACAGGGTGATTTTTTCGTCAAAACCTGATTTGAAGCACAAAACAGGAATGATATCAAATGTAAAATCAGACTGGAAGCGATTTTTTGGGGATTTGGGATGAGGTGGTTTGCGGCTGTGATTCTATTCCAAAAAACAAAAACGGGTCATCATGTATTGGTTGAGCGGAGGCGGAGGGGCAGTGATAGCGGAGGCGAAGGAACTGGTGATTGGGTTTGGGAGGTGAACATCTGCCTCGGCGTCTGCGGTCTGCCATCCCATTCTTTGCGTACCTTCCCAACACCGCGAGCCATGGCCTTTCGGGGCGTGCCGGGGGTTCGTGCCCGTCACACCCCGCCCGTTCGCTGCGCTCACCCGGGCACCCCTCTCAAGAGGGGAATTTTGCGCTTTCTTCGCCGTCGCTATATTGTTGTCTCCCTTCGTTTTACATTCTCCGATCAAACCCGCGGTCTGCGGTCTTTAATCCCACGAGATCCTTCGACTCCGCTGCGCTCCGCTCAGGATGACAGGGGCGCAGGGGTACAAACGGCGCGGCTGGCCGCGCCGGGATTTTAGGAAGTGCAACTGTCATCCTGAGCGGAGGTGAAGCGCAGCGGAGCCGGAGTCGAAGGATCTGGTATTTTAGCTTAGAATCTCAAAATCTACCCCACGGCGTCATCTCGAACAGTGGAAAATGGCAACGCAGCAATGAAAGACGAGACAATACGAGCTATATCGGCAGTCGGTCAAAGTATCATGTGAGAGATCCCCTTCGGCAGACCTGTCTGGTAATTCATAAAAGCGCAGGATAAAACCGAAGGCCATCGCCATTGGGGCGTACTCCAGTGAAGGAGATCCCTCACATGCCGCTCTTTCAGGCATTGGGGTGCGACCGTTTTCTGCGGCTTCGATGTCATCGTGCCACATGGGACGTGTTCGGGATGACCGTGTCGGGGGATTGGGTGAATAGACAGGGTCAGGGGCGGCTTGGAGGTTGATTTCACAAAATCCTGTTTATCCTGTAATCCTAAAAAAACTGTTCAAAACACAAGGAGGCGGGGAAAGGCTGTATGGGTAGATTTTGTCTTCCCCCGCGGTCTGCCGTTTGCGGTCCCGTTCTCCGCGTACCTTCCCGACACCGTGAGCCATGGCCTTTCGGGGCGTGCCGGGGGTTCGTGCCCGTCACACCCCGCCCGTTCGCTGCGCTCACCCGGGCACCCCTCTCGAGAGGGGAGTTTTGCGCGTTCTTCGCAGTCCTAATACTGCTGTCCATCCGTCTGCGGTCTGCGGTCTGCCGTCCCATTCTCCGTGTACCTTCCCGACACCGCGAGCCATGGCCTTTCGGGACGTGCCGGGGGGCGTGCCCGTCACACCCCGCCCGTTCGCTGCGCTCACCGGGGCACCCCTCTCGAGAGGGGAATTTTGCGCGTTCTTCGCTGTAGCTATATTGCTGTTTATCATTGATTTACGTTTTCCGTTCAAACCCGCGGTCTGCGGTTTGCCGTCTGCCGTCTCATCACATTCCGTTCTCCGCGTACCTTCCCGACACCGCGAGCCATGGCCTTTCGGGGCGTGCCGGGGGTTCATGCCCGTCACACCCCGCCCGTTCGCTGCGCTCACCCGGGCACCCCTCTCGAGAGAGGGATTTTTCGCGTTCTTCACTGTAGCTATATTGCTGTTTCCCCTCTGTCCTCTGTCCTCCGTCCTCCGTCCAAACAGAACCTTCTGCTCCACTGTGCTAAAGCCGTGGGTGTGCTGCTGGATTGGATTGGATTGGATTGATTTCGTTTTCTTTGGTATTATGCATTCAACTGCTTAAACAAGAACAGCCCGGCTTGCTGCAGCAGACCGGGCTGTTGTTTAGGTGAATGTTAAAGGCTCAGGTGTTGAGACCTAAGCTGCGCAAATCGCTGGTGCTGCCATCACCGGTATAGGATTAAGATCCGGACCCATCATCCTGATCGTTACCGTTTCCGGATGATGGCGCGCCATTTCCATCGGCATCGCCATCGCCATCGCTGTTGCTCTCATCCTCACCATTGGCAGGGCTGCCGCTGACAGCGAGCTTGCCGAGGTAAAGCGAGTCAGAACTGATGCGCTCATCTGCGTCATCACTCCGGCGAAAGGCGAGCCATGCGTGAACGCCGGAAGGATCTTCTGTGAAGGCTTCCGGTAGCTGTAGCATGGCCGTGCCGCTTTCACGTGTTGCGGCTGAAACGTCAAACAAGGCCTGATCTGTAGCTGTATGGTACAACAGCACCATCGCCAGATCACCCGCAAGGGCATTGTTCTGACCACTGTTGTCTATCCAGCTGAAGACCGCCTGTCCGTTTTCCGTGTCAAGGGTGACACTGCTTCCGCTGTGTGCCGGCCCTTGCAGGCTCCCCATTGCAAACCGTATGTTCGGCCAATGGAGCACCTGAGCCGGAAAGTCTCCGGTGATACCAAAGCGGATGTTGTACGACATCATGGCGTTGGCAGCCGTGAAACGGTCCGAGCTCCGGATTTCAAACCCAGCCTGAATAAACGGACGGGCTTGTCGTATCAGTTTAGCAATTAACTGAAAGCGCTCGCGCTGCGCCTGTTGTTTGGGCGTGCGCGGATTACGTACTTCCGAGGGCACAGCGCGCATAACGCTGATTCCTCTCCAGGTCGTACCAACAACGGTACCGACCTTGCCAGTGAAGCGGCCTAAGATGCCGCGTTTATATGTTGCCATGTTTAATAAGGTTTTGGTTCATGGCAGACCGCACTTTGCGGCCTTTCAACGCTTCCAAATTACGGTCGTCCTGCCCTCTTGAAAAGCCCCTGAAGGGCACTAAGAGCCAAACTGCCGGGTTTTGCCGGGTTTTCCGGAAGAATTTTTGTCAGAGCGTCCTTTTTTCAGATTTTACCCCTAAAAGGTATTGTTAGTAGGTGGGGTTATGCAGAGAGTGGTACGTCATTTTTTTGAGGGTTGTCGGAGAAATTTTCGCAGCTCTGGCTTTATGGACGGCGTCGCAGGTCATCGTTCACGAAACTTCCGGGACGTTTTTTTGCCCGCATGAGGCGGATAACAAACCGGGCGCAAGCTCCTGCACTCATTTTGTGCCAAGACGCTCCGTTGCTGTACCTTGGGTCTTCACTGGCTTTTGATGGTTCTTTTGCTGTTTCCGTCTGCATGATTAACACTCAAAAGGAATTATTGGCTAAATGAGTTTAAATACAGCTTAGTGAATAATGCGGCTTGAACCCGCCTGGACAAACGACAGCCGGCCGATCCGCGTCTGAATCATCATGCACAGGGCCCGTGTATCTGTTCACTGCGCGGTTACTTTGCCGGATGTCTCCATAATTTCCTGTTCAGTCTTTCGGTTCTGTGAGTAATGGAATGGGGACATACACCCTTCTGTAAAAGGGTAGGATGAGTCAGATGAAAGCGGTCCTCCGCCTTTTGGAATTCCGTTGTAGCACTCAGGACAGGATGGCTTTTTTGTGCATTTTCCCTTTACCAGTTCTGATAGCAGTGTGTCGTGAACCCCTGCGGTTTAAATTTGTGGAGCATTCCCGGAGCAATCACGGAGCATTCTTGGAGCAATCACGGGCTTAAATCGGGCTGAAAAAACATCATTTTGTATGGAAATTCCGGCTTTTTAAGTTTGGAAAACAGGCAACTGACTAAACACCCTGATGGACGTCCTTTGTATGCATGCCACAAAGCTGTGGGGACAATCTGTGTATAACTTGTCTATTTGCGTGAAGAGAATGCTTCATTATTAGAAAAGTAATAATTGACCAGTATGGATATATATAGCTGCAGACAGCATATAGTTCGTCGATGTGTATAATTTGTGGGAAAATAATTACGGTTTTATGAGATTCTGTTGGTATCTTCAGATGTGAAAGTCATATCTTTAAGCATCATTCCAAACAGCAAACTGTACAGGCTAAGTTGGACTGTGCACCTTATTCATCATCAGTCAGGAGGCGCGCGCACTTTTTGAGACAAAGTTATGTAGGATTTCTTTTCAGCACCCTGCATCCTGAAGCTGTTCCTGACAGCTTGTTACGTAATGCAGCGGAAAGTTGTACAGCTTTCGGTCTTATGTATGATGACGGGGGCAGCCTGCTGCGTGATTATACTGATCGTAACCGTTCAGTTGCAGCAGCATTTCCCGGGTTTGTTGCAGATGCCATTCAGGGTTACGAAGATGTGCATTCGGACGACGCTTTTAGCAGTGTATATGAGGTGATCCTGCAGAAGCTGCCGCAGGGAGCAGGTATCGCCTACCATCAGTTTATTGCGGAAGAGACAGCGATGCTTTGGCGGCAATTCAAAGCGTATGCCTGGGACGGGTCAAAGCCTGAGGCAGCAAACACAGTTCAGCTGAAACTGTTGTATGGGTTTGTTACTGACTACACCATACGCGCTTCGACTGAGCTCCGCAATTTGTCTCAACTCCCTTGCGGCGTTCCGTCTGCAGTGCATGGGGAAACCGATCGGTTTGAACTTGCATGCTTTGTGTTTCATTGCCTGCAGCAGCACCTCTTTACCCTGCTTTTTGCCCTGCAAAACTACCTTACCCTGCGCTTCAGGGAGGGTAAACCGGATTGGATGAAGCCGGTGCCCGAACTGTATCAGCAACTGACCGGCAGACCTTTCAGAAAAGACATACTTTTCAAAGATAAAAATGCCGTTTGTACTTTTTCGGGGTGTACGCATGAATATGTGCTGCTCTCCGAAATCGTTGCGCCGTTTTTTACACCAACAGCAAAGCCTTCCCAAAAACAAGATTATTTCAGGAAAATGAAGATTCCCGTTATTGCCCGCAGCCGGGAAACGATTTACGTCAGGCAATGTGACCTTCGCAGGCTTGAGCAGAACCTGTTGCTGCTGAGACAGTGAATCGTTCCTTTTTTTGATTTGAATGACCCCGGACTCATCCCATTCGCATGCATTTATCCCTCATCGCTTTGCCCATCCCGGATAACCCTTACACGAACGCAGCCAGCGGGGAAATTTCGCTGCGCGGGAATCGCTTCGCTCGGTACGCAGTCTTTGCACCACACTCAAATTTGGGCTACCGGTGTATTTAGCTAAACCAAATTTAAACATATATTTAGCAAATAAATCCTGTTTAATTGTGAATAATGCGGGTTAGCTTTAGGATACACGCCCGCTGCTTATTCGGCGGGCAGGGCTTATGATACGGGATTTTTATTGTAGTGCTGCACATCTTAGCTTTAGTCAGCAAAGGGTAACCTTTGCTGCATTTCACCAAACCGATAACGCAACAAAAGATAATACATGAAATTTGACCTTGAATGCGAGTCAATAAGTAATGTTACAAATGTACAGAAATCCACCGCGCAGTCACAAAAAAGGCAGCGGCCGGTCATGTACATCAACCTGCTCAGCCTGAAAATGCCTGAGCTAAAGAACGTTTCATTTAGGGTGTACAGTGAGCAGGACGCGCTAAACCGTCGGGTCGCGCTTGGGCCGCAGCTCACGGGTGACCGTAAGCAGCTTACATGGTACACTGCCTTTGAGGAAACGGATGGCAGCAGTGCCGAAACCCTGGCGGTAGATTTCAGCAGTCAGCCGGGTATCTTGCAGCGCTATTACCTGTTTCATTTGGAAAAATATGCGCGCGAGCTGCAAATGCTGACCCGTCGTTCTGATTTTGGGGCGCTTGAGGTGTGGGTTCCGCAAAAAAGCAGGCCTGAAGACTTTACTCAGCCTGTCCGCTTCTTCGGGTTTAGTTTGCGCATTGTTCGGTCGCAGCCTGATGGAAAGTACCGGTTGCGGGTCGGCTATCTCAGGGAGATGCGGCTGCTGCAGCAACCGCTCAGCAGCATGACCAAACACAAACATAAGATACGGGAGGTCGTCTTTCGGCAGCAGCTTCTTAAGCTGAAAAGTGCAGAAAAGTGGCTCCCGGCAGACGCATCTGAGCTTTTTCCGGTAGTCAGCCCTGCGCTCACCGGTTTGCCCGGTCTTCGCCTGACCGCTCCTGCCCGGCAGAGGACCTACGGGAGAAAGCACGCATTGGTGCTTGTAAAGGGGTTTGTGAAAAAGTATCTCCGCAGTCCGGCCTTCAGGCAGGCTTTCCCTTATCTGGATCAGCGTAATAAAAGTGCTTTTGCACGGGTACAGACCTCTGATCTGATCCATTTAAATGATACGGTGCATGCGCTTGAAACAGGGCGCGGTGCTATCACAACACATGCTGATTTAAATGCGGTGCTTCAGCAGAAGGGCCCGTATTTGGGCATACGGAAGCCGGTGCTGCACTATCTTATTGTACATGCGGTACATGATGAAGGGGCATGTAAAAAGCTCCGCTTTTTTATTGAAAATCAGCTGAGCACCTTCATGAAGCAGTCTTTTCGCTGCGAGGGTACCCTTGCTTTCCAAATGGATAAAGCATTGGTTCCGCAGCTCAAAGAGGGGCTTCAGGCGCTGTATCGCAGGGGGATAAAGCCTGATCTGGTGTGGTATGTTTCTCCCTGGGGTCCGCACGAAGAAGATCCGGTCCGGCGCGTGATTTACCATCAGTTTAAGCAGTTTATGACCGGACAGCAGCTGCCGTCACAGGTTATCCGCTCGGCCTCCGTTAACGGGAGTATGCCTTACTACAGCTGCAACCTCGGTATTAAACTGTGGTTTAAACTGCACGGCATCCCGTGGCTTGCCGCGGAACGTGAAAAAGATCAGCTGGTGATGGGGCTGAACATGTACCGGGCTAAAGGCGCTGGGCAAGGCTGGACGGCCGGCGTCCTGTGCATGTCAGAAGCGGAAAACATCCTGCGGATTGGGGCAGAGCGGGCAGACCATCCCGAAGACCTGGTTCAGGTTGTGGCGCATGCGCTGCAGCGTATGCGGGAAGAGCTGCTCAAAAGCAGTACCCGTGCGATTGTGGTGCACTACTACAAGCCCCTGAACCGGCATGAGGCCGCGCAAATCCGGAAGCTGCTTGATGCGTTTTGCCGGCAGACCGGTAAGGAGGTGCTCATTTATATTGCTGGTATCAGTGATGCAACCTACGGAGAGCATCTCATCTGGCGTGAACAGCCCGGTGAGCCGGGGGACAAACCCCTGATATCCGGTCTGAATCCGGCTGAAGCGGTGCGTGTTGGGGATGATGTATGGCTGCTGTGCACGCATACGCGCAAAAATTACAAGACCCGTGCTTCTCAGCCCAACCTTTTGCGGGTTCAGCTGGAAAAAGTTCAGGGCGGCGCTGCAGCGGACGCGGCATCGCGTCAGCGCATAGACGAGCCGGAAAGCATAGGTATCCTTGCGCAGATTCTTCGGTTTACGCTGCTGAACTGGAAATCCGTGCTGCCCGGACGTATCCCGCTCACCCTGCGCTTAACGGGCTATATGGCCCGTCATCATGCACAACTTCCCGGGGGCGGTGGCTTTTCCAACCGCTATGCGGCCAACGGAATTGTCAATCTCTGACGATAGCCGTTTTTGCAAATCCGCATGGTTCACAACAGCCTAACCCGCATTATTCACCAAGAAATTTTCATGCTGTCAAGGCGAAGCTTAAAACTCAGCGGAAAGGTACCTAAGTACCCTGAGCATGAGTTTTAAGCTTCAACGCCGCCAGCGGGGAAATTTCGCTGCGCGGGAATCGCTTCGCTCGGTGCGCAGTTACTAAACCATACTCAGTTTTGGGCTAACGATGTTTTTCGCTAAGACAAATTTAAACTAACACTTAACTAAAAAATCTTGTTTAGTTGTGAATAATGCGGGTAAAAAGCTGCTGATAAATCATGCGGGTTAAAAACGCATTATAGCCGTTTGGGGCACAATGGTGCGGCTACCTGATTCTTAATATATGTTTGTGAGTAAGAATATTGCTCATTAAATTACCGACTTACCAATTTATCACCCAAAAAAATTCTTCAGCTTTCGTGATTCTCCGGATTTTATGATTGCTAAGCCCCTGCACATGCGCCATAATCGAAAATTTTACTACGATTTATGACAATAATCAGACGGATATCAGCATGCATCTTATGTGATGCGGGGGATGAACAGAATCAGGATGAGGGGATTGAGGCATACATAAGCAAAATTGAAATAGGCATACGTCTGCTGCTCCGGAATGGCATTCGGATGATACAAAAAGTACCCTTCCATCTTTTCCAGGCGGCGCGACAGCTCCCCGTGATGACGGAATCTCACCTGATACCTGTGGAAAGGGTGCGTCTTTTTGCTGTCAGCAAAGCATAGTCGGACATAATCAGAAAGCTGATTTCTTACTGCCTTTTAAACCATGTGAAGCCCGGTTACGGGACTCACGATAGCGAAGCTGTGTCAGGGTTACGGCACTTGTTTACAGCTTCGGGCAGTCGTTCGTGATGCGTATTTGTTGATATGTTTACCTGCAGCCTCAGAAACTTCAGCATGCGGTGCAGTCTGAAAGCTTTCAAATCTAAGCTACGGCTTTAGTAAACCTTGTTATGAGAAAAAATATCCCGGGAAACCCTGCACGGTAAAGCAGCTGATTAGTATGACCATAACAGCTTATTTCTTACATGAAATTTGGACCGTTGAATGAAGTATAATCAATAAAAATGCACCCAAGTGTTATTTCTATGAAAATTGCAATACATCAGAATAAAAAAGTTTATGATCACTCCACGCAATGGATGTATGAGTGGATCAGGTATTGTGAGGAAAATAAGCTTACTTATGAAATTGTGGATGCCTACGCCAACGGGTTTTTGGAGAAAATCCGCGGTTTCGATGTCTTTTTGTGGTCTTTTAGCAACTACTCCCTGCAGGATATGCAGTTTGCACGCAGCATCTTACATGCGGCATCCGAAGCCGGCGTGCGTGTTTTTCCCGATTTTAGTACGGGCTGGCATTTTGATGATAAAATTGCCGAATACTACTGGCTGCAGGCGGCGCATGCGCCGGTACCTGAATCGTGGGTGTTTTATACCCGGGAGGACGCGCTGCTGTGGGCTTCGCAGGAAGCCAACTGGCCGGTGGTTGCCAAGCTCAAAACCGGCTCCGGTTCCAATAATGTTAAGATGATCCGCTCAGCCGGACAGGCGAAATCTTACATCAACCGCATGTTTTCCCGGGGGTTTCGGAATGTGCCCGGGGTGCTGTTCAAAACCGCCTCCAACGTTAAATCCTCGCGAAACTGGGAAACCGTTGTGAAACGCTTTAAGCGCATACCCGACTTTATTGGAACCTGGCAGCGGGCACGTATGCTGCCCAAAGAGCGGGGCTATGTGCTCTTTCAGGAGTTTATCCCCAATGATGGCTATGATCTGAAAGTGGCGGTCGTAGGTGACAAGCTTTCTTTTTTTGCCCGTCACATCCGCAAAGGTGATTTCAGGGCTTCCGGTGGTGCTGATTTCTACTATGACCAAAGCCTGATGACCGATCAGATTCGCGAAACCGCTTTTGAAGTTGCACAGCAGCTGCGCTTTCAGTCGATGGGATTTGACTTTGTGGTTGATAAGCAAACCGGACAGGGGAAAATCATCGAGATGAGCTACGGTTTTTCCTGGCAGGCCCTGCTTGGCGCGGGCGGCTACTGGGATCGTGAACATAACTGGCACGATGAACCGTTAAATGCGCCTGTAGAGGCGCTGAAGAACCTGATTCAGGCCGGAGATCAGGCGTGAAGATTGCGCTGCTCGGGGATCTGGCCTTCACCGGTGTCTATGATCTGACAACGCATGATGACGCGGCAGTGCGCCTGCAACCGCTTGCGGGCTATCTTTCAGGCTTTGACTGCGTGCTCGCCAACCTGGAAAGTCCGCTCACAGACCTGCGAACTACGCGCATGCCGAAGTCGATTCACCTCAAAAGTCCGGTACAGAATGTATCCCTGCTCAAGCAGCTGGGGGTCACAGCGGTGAGTCTGGCAAACAATCATATGTTTGACTTCGGCAAAAAAGGCTGTCAGCAAACCATTGCTGCCCTGGAGTCCGCAGGCATTGGCTGGTACGGACTGGGCGGGGAGCGTTTCCTTTTCACAGATCCGGTCAGCGGCAGTCGTATTTCCGCAAGCGGGTTTTGCTGTTTCACAACGCACGGTCTCGGATACGGTCCCGATGCAGGTAGCAGACCGGGAAAGATGGATGTACTGAGCCGGGCCAATCTGGAAAACCGCTTAAAAGCTGATGCGGCTGAAGGCGCCTTAAGCATACTGTCGGTACACTGGGGGAAAGAGCACACCAATTATCCCAACTTTGAACACCTGCAGCTTGCAAAGACGCTTATGGCGGAAGCCGAACGCCCTTTTGTGATTCATGGCCACCATCCGCACGTGCTGCAGGGTGTTCTGCGCCAACACGACAGCCTGTGTGCCTTCAGCCTGGGCAATGCGGTTTTTGGTGATGTGACCTCCCTTGACGGCAAGCGTGTGCTGCGCCAAAATGCTGAAAACCGAAAATCTGTCCTGTTGGAGCTGCATCTTGCGGAGGGCAGGCTGGTGCAGACCAAACTGACCGGCTACGAAGATCAGCCGGAGGGCATGCGTTTTACTGAAACCGTTGCGGATGAGGTGGAAAGCTATTCTGATTTTGACCGCCTGCCTGCAACCCCCGAAGCCTGGGAAGCCATGCGCCGGGCGCAGTATGAGCAGGTCATTCTGGAAAAATTTGGTGCCCGTACGTTTAGCTGGTACCTCAGTAAGCTGACCTATGACGCGCTGCTTAATAAGGTGCTCGCAGCATACCGGAAGTACAGATACCGGCGCCTGAGCCGCAGGACAGCGTAGCCCAGCGCTTTGTTAGTGATGAACAGCCCGCTGTACGTGCACAGCCGGCATAGCAAGCAGCAGGCTGAAAGGTGACTAAAAAGGATACACCCGCTTCATACGGGGAACCGGAATCCGGGCTAAAGCATAAAGCTGCCCGGGGAGGTGTTATCATGATGGGGTCAAAAGCCGTCATGATTGTCCTGCACCTCACCTTTACCATTGTTCTGGCGCGGCTGCTTACGCCTGAGGACTTCGGTATTGTTGCTATGGTTGCCGTGTTTACGGTTTTTGCTGAAATCCTGAAAGATGCGGGACTTTCAGCAGCCGCAATACAGCGTAAAACGCTGACGGAAGCACAGCAGTCAAACCTGTACTGGCTCAATCTGTTACTCGGCGGCCTCCTCACGCTGCTGGTTGCGGCCTCTGCACCGCTGATCGCATGGTTCTACGGGCGGCCCGAACTGATCGCAGTGACTTTAGCACTGTCTCTTAGTTTTACCATCAATGCAGCTGCCGTACAGCACAGGGCGGCCCTGTCCCGGGCACTTCGTTTTGGTCCCAAAGCAGCAGCGGAAGCCGGTGGCATGGCACTAAAGCTGATCGTAGCTGTAATCCTGGCGCTTTACGGTTTCGGATACTGGGCGCTGGTCTGGGCTACGCTTGCAGGCCTGGTGATGGCTTCGCTGGTTGTTATACGCTACGCCCCGCTCCGCATCGGGCTTCCCCGTCGCGGAGCGGGCACACTCAGCTTTGTCCGTTTCGGGGCCAATGTTACGCTGTTTAATTTTGCGAACTACTTCCACCGGAACCTGGACAATCTGCTGATCGGGCGGATAAGCGGCGCGGAGGCCCTTGGTCATTATTCGCAGGCCTATGCGCTGGTGATGTACCCTGTATCAGCCATCAGGGCGCCGGTTAGCGCGGTTGCGCTGCCTGTTCTAAGCCGTCTTCAGGATAAGCCTGATCAGTTCAGGGCCTATTACCTGAACATGGTGCGGGTCATCGGCATGCTATCGGTTCCGATCCTCATGTTTGCTGCAGTTAGCGGTGAAGTGCTGATTGCCCTGCTTCTGGGGCCGGGCTGGGAAAAGGCATCCGTTTTATTTTCCATCCTGTGCCTCGCTGCAATCATTCAGCCGGCAGCAACCATGCGGGGGATGACCCTGCTGGCCCTGGGGAAATCGGGCCGTTATGCAAAATGGGGAAGCTGGCATGCCCTTGCGATGGCCTGTTTTTTTTGCATTGGTATCTGGTGGGGCGCCGAAGGCGTCGCCTGGGCCTATGTGGCGGGAACCTATCTCATCCTGTATCCATCCCTGATGTACGTGTTTCGGGATACGCCGGTGCAGCCCTCCGGATTTATAAAAGCAATTTTGCCCGTTTTAAGTGTTAGCCTGGCGGCTGCAGGCCTGTTGGTTTTTATTCGCAGCTATGACTTTCTGCCTGAAGCGGACCTTTTAAGGACAGGCGCTGAACTGCTGATTTTTATGGCCATGGTATACCCTGTTTTGCTCGCCTTTCGTCCGCAGGACCGCGCTTTTCTGCTGCAGATTATGGCACAGTTTTTTAGCCGTAAAGGATAATTCCATTGATAGTACGCCTGCTCAGACCCTTGTTCAAAACCGTTGACCGTTTCCTGATCAGATGGTGCAGCCGCAGCCTGATCGGATCAAGGCTGTACTACACTTTTTTCAGTAACGCCTTTGCCGCACAGCAGCAAGCTGTACTGAAAGGGCGGGCGACTTTCAATACGCCCGAAACCATTGGCAGGCTGCACTCAAGCGCAAACCTGAGGCGAAATATTCACCGCCTCGAAAAAGGTCTTGCGATGAAAGGGCGGCGGGAAGTGTTTGCAGCTTCCTACATTCAGCAGACGGTCCGGGAATACAAGGAATATGCGGCTGCCGGCTTTGAAACCGCTGAAAGGCTCTGGGCGCAGGAAGTCCTTGATACCTATTTTGAGGCAGTCTCTCACAGCGATCCCGTGGCGCAGGCGTTTGCCCTGTACCGGACAGTGCTCCGCACCGAAGCCGGACACCGCACCTTTTCTTTTAATCCGCAGTGTGCGCCCTACGCCTTTGAGGTGATTCGTGACGCGGAAGTCTCTTTCGAAGACTTTCAGCAGCTGTGCGAAAAGCGAAGGTCTGTACGCTGGTTTCTGCCCCGCAGTGTTCCGGATGAAGCGGTACAAAAGCTTGTATCAACCGCCCTTTTGGCGCCTTCAGCCTGTAACCGACAGCCCTTTCGGTTTATCTGTGCACGCGAGCGCGCAGCTGCAGTTGCGGCCTGTGCGGCAGGCACAACAGGATATGTTCATCAGCTGCCGGCGGTTTTGGTCGTTGCGGGCGACTATGCCAACTACGGACATGAGCGGGATAAGAACCTGATATATATTGATGCTTCCCTTGCTGCCATGCAGCTTATGCTGGCGGCCCCAACGCTGGGACTTGCAAGCTGCCCGATCAACTGGGCCGAGGATCCGGCCGCCGAATCGCGTATCCGCAAGCTTATTGATTTGAAAGATTCTGAGCGGATTATCATGCTGATAGCGCTCGGTTACCCTGAGCCCGGGGGCATGATTCCCTATTCCCAAAAAAAACAAGCGGCTCAGGTATTAACGTATGCAGACGACTGAGCAACAATAAAAGCTGTGCAAACCCCACTCCTCATAGAAATCAGAGGGGCTAACTTTATGAACAAAGGAGCTCAGCTGATGCTGATTGAAACCGTGCGTCAGCTGGGTAAGCGTATCCCGGACGCGGGATTTTGCGCTCCTATGCCCTTTCGCAGGCGGGCGGCTGACCTGCCCCGATTTCGTGCGCTGGGGATGGGGGTGATACCCTTCCTGTCCAAGTGGAAGTTCCGTGCCGAAATTCCGGGGGTGTTTTTGTCTGTGCTTTCAGGCAAGGATGTAATGCATACGCGCAGGAAAGTTGCGCTGATAGCAGATATTTCCGGCTATGCGCTAAGCGACAAATGGGGCATATTACCGGCAAAGCGGCTTGGAAAAGCTGCGAAAGCGGTAATCAGCAGAGGGGGGCAGTTGCTGCTGTTGCCACAGGCGCTGGGACCTTTTGAAGATGAAAAGGTTCGGCGCGCCTGTCTCAGGGTGTTTGAGCAGGCCGGGCTCATCATGCCCCGCGACGCGGTTTCTGAGGCTGCTTTGCGAGCACTGTTTCCGCAATCGGATAAAATCCGGCCCTATCCTGATTTTACCGCCCTGGCAGAAGCCGTTCATGATCCCGCCTATTCATCGTATGCCGGCGGCTTTTGTATTGTGCCCAACTGCCGCATGCTGGATAAAGTCCCGCCCGCAGAAGCTGCGCATTATCTTGGATTTCTGCAGCAGAGCATAGCCGCAGCTCAGGCGCTGGCATGCAGACCGTTTTTTCTGATTCATGAAGGGGAGGGAGACCGGCGCATTGCGGAACAGCTCAATGCGGGTCTGGCACAGCCGCTGGATATTGTAGCACACAGCGATCCGCGGGTACTGAAAGGCGTTTTGGGGCAGAGCTATGCCGTTGTCTCAAGCCGGTACCATGCTGTTATCGGTGCACTGAGTCAGGGCGTGCCCTGCCTGAGCACTTCCTGGAGCCACAAATATGAGGCCCTTGCCGAAGCTTACGGCTGTCCGGAGCTGGTACTGCGCAGCTTTGCCGATGAAACCCTCAACCGGGATGCCCTGAGACGGATCAGCGACAGCGATTCAAACAAAGCCTACCGGCAGCAATTACTGCCAAGGGCTGATGCTGTAAAACAGCAGGCCGTGCAGATGTGGGATGAAGCAGCCCGATGGATTTTGGATAGCCTGAAACAAAAAAACTGAATGACAAGAGCGCAGCTGTACATTGCGGTAATGTCCTATGAAATGGGCATTTTACTCCGAAACTGTCTTACATCAATAGAGAAACATGCACCGGGTATCGCGCTCGCTATTTATGATGACGGGAGCCGCGGTCCGGAAACCAAAGAAGTATTGGATGAATATGCTTCCAAAATCCCGGTTTATGTTAATAACTGGCGGGACGGGCAGAGCGCAGATCCCCTTGGCGGGCATATAAAAGTTGGCGGGCTGTGGACAAATATGCAGCGCGCCTTCAGGCATGCGCGGGCTGCGGGATTTTCCTACATTATGTTTGTGCAGGATGATATGCAGGTTGTCGGTCCGCTGGACGATACTTTTTTTGCTGAACACCGTGCGATATGGGCCGACCGGCCTGATATTGTGCAAATCAGGATTAGCTACTACCGCAATCCGCTGGTTGACCCGACCCATGATCCTGTCAGGAACCGCATTTGCGCCAGCGGACGCTACTACATGGCTGAGCCTGTGCCGCAGGGGCTGAACGCAACCGGTATTGTTTCCATCGACCGTTTGCACCGTGCCGGCTACGCCTGGGAAAAAGGCGAGCATCTGAACAACCGGAAATCCGCAGCGCAGGGCATGTACAGCGTTTTTCCCAAAACGCCCCTCATTCCGCAGCTGCCGTATCCTCCGGTTGTTAAGGATCGTTTGCCCCGCTTTAAGCGATGGCTCAACCATATCTCTGATATGATCTTCCTGGTGGGCTTTCATCCATATGCTGATCTCAGCCCGGCACAAATCAGCGCACTGCGTAATCGTGACCCGGAGGAGCGGCCTGTAGGGGAAGTCTTTCTTACACCGCGTAAGCCCGTCAAACTGTACCGGCCCTGGTGCTATGAAAACTCGTACGCCCATCTGATGGTTGCTTTTAAACGCGCTTTTTCATCCGCTAAACCTTAATTCGCCGTATTCATAGCTACCCCAAACCTGTTGCGTATTTCACTTTTGATATCGTCCTTTCATAAAAAAGCAGACCGCTTCCGCTTACTTAGAGCGCGTGCATTGCAGTCTGCTTCGGCTGACTGTGCTCAGACGGTTAAAGCCTGTGCCTGGTATGCAGGTATGCTGTTACCGATTGCCTCAGCTTCGCACTGTCAACCGCAACCGCTGATGCTGCCCAAGGCGGTATAGAAGATTGTTTTTTTGAAAAAAATCTACCTCACCACAGATTACGAGATATTCGGCAACGGCAGCGGCTGTATTGAGCGCTGTGTGACCGCGCCGGCTGCGCAGATGATGAAGGTTGCGGAGCGGCATGGAGCCCGTATGACGTTTTTTGTGGATGTGCTTGAATTTATAGCCTTTGAAAAAGCCCTGGAACAAGGGTTCTGCAGCGCCAATATAGCTGCTGTTGCTCAGGTGCGCGAACAGCTGCAGGAAGCTGTCAGCCGGGGTCATGATGTGCAGCTGCATTTGCATCCGCAATGGCTGGATGCGGCCTGGTGTCCGGAAAAGGGCTGGCAGCTCAACATGGCGTACTGGCGCATTGGCGGGCTTGATCAAAAAATCGGCTACACCCGCCTCGCCGAAATGGTACAGCAGGCAACCGACTGGCTCAATGGTCTGCTCAAAACAGCAGATGCAGGCTACGCATGCCGGTCGTTTCGGGCCGGGGCCTGGTGTATTCAGCCGGAAGAAGCGGTGCTGCGTGCGCTCCGGCAGGCCGGTATTTTTCTGGATACGACCGTAGCACCCGGCAGCCGCACGGCCGGTGAACTAACCTTTTTTGATTTCACGGAGGCTCCGGCAGATCAGTGGCGCGGCTGGCCTGTTGCAGACACCGTTACCCGTCCTGAAGCGGAAGGCGCAATGTACGAGCTACCCATTTTTACAGCGATTCTGCCTTTTCGGCTGCGTGCCCTGAAAAAGCTGAGCCGCCATCCGGTTTTGGCTCCTCAAGGTTGTATAGGTGACTTTGTTGGTGAGCGGCAGCCCCAAAAAAAAGGATCTGTCCAAAGGGCGGTGAACATGGCTTTGGGTGTCCTCCAAAACAAGGCTACCCAGTTTGACTTTTGCTCGCTCAGCCGCGCGGAAACCGATTTTATGCTGGCAAAGGCCGCAGCTGTCCGCTCTGCCGGTTCCGGCATCGTGCCCATTGTCACGATCTCGCATCCGAAAGCTTTCGGAAATCCGGAGCAGCTGGCCTACCTGCTGCGCGCGGCTGAAACCTACGATACGATTACGCTCGACCGTACGGATGAGCCTTCGCTTTGGCGGTCCGCAAGCCTGCGGGAACTTCATCAAAATACCGGATATGCTGCTGCGTCACATTAAGCGCGCCATTGCGCATCCGACGGACTTACTTCGGGTACTGATGCGGGAGAAGCACAAACGCATAGGCCATCTGCGCTGCAGCTACACCGTGCTGCCTGGCCGAAGCGCTGAAACGCTGCTGGGAGAAAATCCCCTTCAGAACGTCACATTGCCTGAATCGACGGTTCCGAAAGCCTATACTCAGGCCCTTATACAGCATCAGTTCACTATTTTGGGCAGCGGGACGCAGCAACAGCGGTACGGTATGCCCTGTCAGGGTTTTGAAGACTTTCAGTATGAAAGCGCCGCGGATATTCCTTCGCCGGAAATGCAGGTAAATCCAAGCAACCGGAAACGCGCTGCTTATGTGCGGCAGCTGATTGCGGATGATACCTACGAGCCCATTGACTGGCAGCTTGATTTCCGCAGCGGCTACCGGTGGCGCGCGTCACAAAATGCCAAGACCATACCGATTGTAAGCGGAAAAGGCTACGATATCAAAGTGCCCTGGGAACTGGCACGGCTGCAGCATTTGCCGGCTATGCTGCTTCAGGACGCCCCCGACAAGCTGAAAAGCAGACAGGAAGCGGTACATCAGCTGCTGGATTTTATTGCCGCCAACCCACCCGGATTCGGCGTCAACTGGGTTTCTACGATGGATGTTGCCATTCGGGCAGCCAATATGGTGCTTAGCCTGTGGCTTATCGAAAAAGACGGAACGCTTCTCCCGGAGCCAGTCCGGAAAGTGATCGCCTGCTCCCTTGTTGATCACGGCAAGTGGGTCAAAGCCTTCCCGCTGCTGCAAAAAGGACGCGGGAACAATCACCTGCTGTCTGACTATGCCGGGATGGCTTTTATTGCACGGGCGCTGCACGGCTATGCAGCTGCGCCGAAGTGGCAGCAATGGGCGCTGGAAGGACTGCTGACACACTGCGGCTATCAGTTTAACGCAGACGGGTCCAATTTTGAAGGTTCTGTCAATTATCACCGGCTTTCCACGGAAATTGTGGTGTGGGGGCTTGCGGCGCTTTCTCCCCGCATGGTGCACACCGACACCCGCTTTACCGGCCTGGTTTCCAAACTGGCCCGGGCCTCAGAGATTCTTCGTACGCTAAGGCGGCCCGATGGCTGCCTGCCTTCGTTTGGAGAAACCGACAGCGGACGCTTCTTCAACCTGAATCCCCGGCTGGTTGCCTTAGACCGGGAGACGACCTCCGGTGTGCTGCTGAAACCGCAGATGCAGGATTTTATGTCGGACACACAGTGGCTTGAGGCCAAAAATGATCCGGCGGAAACCCTTGCGGTCAGTGAAGCCCTGCTGTTCGGATACCGGCAGGGGCCTGCTGCTGCGATCATAGCCGCCCTTATGCAGAGCGAAGCTCTTCTTCCGGATCAAAAAGCGTGCTACGCCGGATTTGAAACTGTTTCTCCTGTAGAAGAATCATCGGCGGAACCGCTCCCGCTCTACCCGCAGCAGGAATGGAAAATCAGCGAAGACTGCACCGGTACGGCCCTGAGCTGCGTGAAGTGCAGCGGGCTTGGACTTATCCTGATACGGGGGCGGGATCTTTGGCTGCTCGTACGGCTGCCTATGCAAAGCCCCGAGGCCATGGTGCATCAGGAATATGATGCGCTTGCCTTCGAGCTCTGGGCTGAGGGCGAGCTCCTTGTTCCGGAACCCGGAACCTATGTATATACCCCGCATCCCTCCCTCCGTAAGCAGTACAAATCCGCTGCTGCACACGGATTGCCTCCTTTTGATGTGTCTGATGACGCGGCGCTTTGGGATAAAGGAGGCAACATCAGGCGGCGGCAGACAGGGCATTTCAGATGGGAGCAGCGGGCGGAGGAGATTCGTCTGTACCTTGACCTGCCTGAAGCGCCCGGGCTTACGCCGCCTCTGCAGCGATGCTTTCGTTTCACCGAAGGCACACTACAGGTATCCGGAAGCTGGGAAACCGGCGCGAAGACGGAAGCTGCAACGCCTGCCCGGGCTTACGGCGAGCTGGCCAAAGCCACCAAATGGCTTGATTTCCGGCAGCTTGAAAAGCTGTCCCGCGCGTACTGAGGCGGTATGCAGAAGGCATACTTTTCAGCTTTGGGAAGTAGGATCCGCCTGAACCGTCCTGCTCCCAATCGAACGGATGTTCTTTTGTTATTACCTGGCTGATATTCGTAGTTTAGCGGGCAGGTCTGAACGTCACAAAACGAGGGTATGAAGTGCCTCCAACACGCATCCCGGACTTCATGCTCATCTGCTTCTGTCAGTACCAAATAAGGATGCGAATCATCAGGATACTCATCTTAGGTACCTTACTTTTCGGCCTTTATTTGGCACCATTGCTTTGGTTCATGCGGTATCATTTGCTCTGCACGAATATTCTGCTGTCACTCAACGCTCATTTTTATAATAATCCCTATCTACGGCACTGATAAGCTGCATGCGTACATCTACGATTAAAATGGTGATTATCACCAAAAACCTTGATACCGATGACCGGCTTATCAAAGAGGTTGAAACGATTGGGGCTCCGTCGGGGGATACCCGCGTGCTTGCGGTGGAGCGCGACCATCCGAAAGGGCGCAAGGGAGTGCTTGGTTCCGGTGCTGCCTTTCACAGCTGCAGCGACACTTTTCGTCCGCTGTTCCGGCCCGGTCGCGGCATTGTCTTCAAAGCAGGGGAGACCCTTCTGAAATTTATGGTCCGCGATATTACGGACCGCCGGGATGTGCTCTGGATCCATGATCCGGCTTTGCTGCCGTATGTGCAGTGGGCGCTGCTGCTCCGGAAAGCCGGATGGGTGAAGAAAGTCATCTGGGATTTGCACGAGCTGCCGCCTGCGTCGCGGCTGCAGGGCCGCTGGATTGAGGTCACTCGGAAGGTATTGCAGCAGCTGGATGTGGTTGTGGTAACCAATGCCTGGCGTCTGTCCTATATAGAAGAAAAATTGGGGGTTTCGCTGCCGCATGCCGTCATCCTGGAGAATTATCCTTCCCGGTGTGCCATAGAAAAACCTGTTGAGGCGCTGCCGGAAACGCTCAGCGACTGGCTGAAGGGCCGGGCGTATTTCATCCTGCAGGGCGGGGCGAGCGCTGACCGGCACTACCCGACCGTCGTAAAAGCCTGCATGGAGATGAATCTGCCGGTCGTTGTGGTAGGCAAGCCGGGTGAGGTTTACGATGAGAACCTGATATACAATACCGGCTGGATACCGCAGGAAGACGTCTATACCTATATTGATCACGCCGCGGGCAGCCTCATTTTTTATGATCAGCGTGACCCCAATGCCTGGTACTGCTCCCCCAACCGATTGTTTCAGGCCATTGGCAGAGGGTGCCCCGTGCTTACGGGGAATAATCCGCCTCTTAAGTCAGTAGTGGAAGAAAGCGGGGCCGGGGTAGCCGCTGATACGGACGGTGCTGATACTGCTGCGGTAAAGCAGGCGATCACGCAGTTTTTGAAGGCTCAGGAAACCTACAGACAGCGGGCTGCAGCATCCCGGCACAGGTATATATGGGAAGGGCAGACGCAAAAGCTCTCCGAACAGCTTGCAGGGCTTCGGGGCTAATTTTTCAATCATAATTTTTTATGTCTAACCGGTATCGCAGCTTTAGCCTGCTGATCATTCTGATAACAGCCTTTTCGCTACGGGCTGTATTCAGTTTCATCAATGTTTTTTACGTGACCCTGCCACAGGGCGGGGCCGATGCACAGCGGTTCAACCGCATGGCGCTGGAAGTACTTGAAAACATGGATATGCTTACCCTCGAATTCTTCCTCACCGGGGGGACCAATGCCATCGTTTCTGTAGGGGCGGTTTTGTACAGCATCACGAGCCCGTCTATGTTTGTGATGGGCCTGTTTATGTCGGTACTGGGTACGCTTGTAGTTTATTATGTGTACAAGCTGGTTAAGGAAGTGACCGGCTCGAAAGGGGCGGGTTTGTCGGCAGCCGCCTTTACGGCGGTCTTCCCGCAGCTTATTCTGCATTCAGCCCTGTTTTTGCGGGAAACGCCGGTAAACCTGGCTTTCCTGCTTGCCGTCTATTATGCGGTTCTCTACCTCAAACGCGGCTCTGTCATAAACCTCACCACTTCTTTCTTTGCCGCGCTGATCGCCATCATTTTTCACTCCGGCGTGGTTTCCTTCTTTATTGCCATCGTGCTGTACATATTTTTGTACCGTACGAAGGGGATAAAGCATGCCTGGATCAAAAACAGCTTTATCCTGCTGGTTACCCTTGGGTTTTTATTCTACCTCAACACAACCGGACTCGGGCTGCGCAATTTTGAAGGGGATCTGACCAATGTGGCAACGCAGTTTGAAGAACGGGAGCAACAGGGGGGCTACGGTGAATCGGCTTATCCTGAATGGTTGCGGTATCAGGGAGAAGGCGGTGAGCTCTGGAAGTTGCCGCTGCGGGTTGTTGCTTTTGTGCTTTCCCCTGTCTTCCCCTATCACTTTTCGGAGCTGATTCACCTCTTAGGCTTTCTGGATGCCTTTCTGTACCTCTACCTGTTCGGATATCTTTTTGTGAACCGAAAAATCATACCCCGCAATCAGTCCTTGTATTTCATAGTGATTGTCGTGCTGGTGTTTTATGTGTTTTTTTCGTTTGGGGTTTCCAATGCGGGTACCGCTATCCGGCACCGGGCAAAAGCAGCGCCCCTGCTTATCGCTGCGGTTTATATGGTCAGGTTTGCGAAAAAATTGCTCAGAAAACGGCGCACTACCTGATGTTCAGATACCTTCGCCGCAATTTCCGGGGAATGACTTCCGCTTTTAGCCATGCCGCATAAACCGATCCGGGTTCTTCATATCATCAATACCCTCAGCTATGGCGGAGCAGAAATTCTGCTTCGGGAAGGGCTGCGGGTCGCGGACCGGTCCGAAGTTGAGCTGCATTTTGCAAGTCTGAATGATAAAAATGACCTGCTTCGCCCGGATTTAGCGGATTTGGGCGGCACGGTGACCTGCCTGGGACTGGACCATCCCCGCTATTTTTTCCGGGCCTTCAGACGCGGACTTGCATACATCCGGACGCGTGATATCGATATCATTCATGCCCATTTGCCGGTTTCCGGATTTATGGCACGGCTACTGGGGCGGGTAAGCGGCAGGCCGGTGCTGTATACCGAGCACTCACTTCCCGCAGCCTACAGCCGGCCAATGCAGCTTATCAGCCGCATAAGCTGGGGATGGCAGCAGTACGTGACGGCCATTTCGGAGGATGTGGAAGCCGGGATTCATCAGCGGTATGGCAACAAAGTGCCGGTGCAGGTGATCTGCAACAGCATCAATACCGCACGTATTGCCCCGCATCCGGAGGCGGGTGCGCGCATTCGGGCACAATACGGCATTCCCCCGGAAGCCCGCGTAGCGGGTACCATTGCTTCCCTGCGCAACAGTCCTGCCAAGCGCATGGATGTCTGGCTGCAGGCCGCTCAAAAAATTGCCGAAAAGGAACCCTCCGCAAGGTTTATGATCGTTGGTGACGGTGACCGTCGACCGGCGCTGGAGGCGCTTGCCGCTTCCCTGGGGCTACAGGACCGTGTTGTTTTCACCGGAAATCAGGCGGATGTTGTGCCTTTCCTTAACGCCTTTGATGTCTTTCTGCTTTCGTCACAATATGAAGGTTTCGGCATAGTGCTGATAGAAGCCATGGCCTGCGGTATTCCCGTATCGGCTACACAGGTGGCGGGCATCCGCAATATCATCACGCCGAATGAGACCGGTTTGCTTGCTGCCTTTGATGAAAGCGTTGCAGCCTCCTTGGCACAAAATACCCTGCGGCTGTTCCGGGAACCGGCGCTTGCCCGCCGCCTTTCCAATAACGGGCGGCAGCGGGTCGAGCAGCAATACAGCATCCAAAACATGCAGCGGTCCTTTGAGGACATATACCGGAAGCTGCTGCATGACTGAAATCTTCAAAAATCTCTATTGTTTCATCCCTCGTATGCGCCTTATTAACGCCTGCTTTCTCAGGCCGTAGCTGATGAAAAAAGTCCTTTTTATAGCGGCCAACGCCCGCTCGCTGATTGCAAACCGCGGCGACCTGATCCGGGAACTGACATCCCGCGGGCATCAGGTTCATGCCCTGATACCGGATTACGATTTTCTGCCGGAAGTGGAAGAACTTGGCATTAGCTGGGAGTTGATTCACCTCAGCAGAACCGGTGCTGATCCTTTTCGGGATTACCGCAGTTACCGCGAGCTGAAGCAAAAAATCAGGCAGTTTGGTCCAGACATCACCTATGGCTATTCCATAAAACCGGTCATCTACGGTGCGCTTGCGGCCCGGGCCTGCGGTGTAGCGGTCCGTGCTTCAATGATTACGGGCATGGGGTATCTGTTTACGGGTAATACCCTCAAACAGCGGCTGCTGCGGATTGCAGGGGCGTGGCTCTACCGTCAGGCCATGAAAGCCTCGACGACCATCTATTTTCAGAATCCGGATGATGTAGCCCTGTTTAAAAGTTTAGATATTATCCGAGCCAAAGAAGCATCCAAAATTGTGCGCACGAACGGTTCAGGCGTAAACATGGATCGTTTTTACGAAACGAGGCCGGTAAAGGAACCCGTTCGTTTTCTGGTTATTTCCCGGCTGCTGGAAGACAAAGGCATTCGCGAATTTGTACACGCTGCCCGGCTGCTGCATCATCGCTATCCCGAAGCGGCCTTTCAGGTTGTCGGCCCTCTTGACCTGAATCTGCCGCACGCCCTGCCCGAACGGGAGGTTGAAAGCTGGAAAGCGGAAGGACTGGTTGACTTCACCGGCGGGGTGAAGGATGTGCGGCCGTACATCGAAAGCTGTTCCGTGTATGTGCTGCCTTCCTACCGCGAAGGCACGCCCCGCTCGGTGCTGGAAGCGATGGCGATGAAGCGGGCCATTATTACGACCGACACACCCGGCTGCCGCGAAACCGTGGAGCAGGAGGTAAACGGATTTCTGGTGCCCGTTAAGTCATCCGAAGCCCTTGCCGCTGCAATGGAGCAGTTCCTGCAGCAGCCGCAGCTCATTGATCGCATGGCAGCCGAAAGCCTGCGTATATGCCGTGAGAAATATGATGTTACCAAGGTTAATCAGACCATTCTCGAAGGTCTCAAGCTACATACCGATTAGAAGCAGATGGAATTTACGTTCGAAGCCTACGAAACCGCCTTAAAAACCGCCTTATCCCGTTTTGAGCATATCCTCACGGCCATAGCCTTTGTATCGGCTGATGCCGGTGCGCTCGAAAACCGCAGCGTACTGATTCTCCGGCACGACTGTGAACGCGATCTCCGGAAAGCCCTTCGTATGGCTGAACTCGAGCAACGTTTGGGGATTTGTGCGACCTACTACATTCGGGTACACAGCGAATACTATAACCTGATGCAAGCGGAAGAACGGCAGCTTTTGCGGCAAATCGCTGACATGGGGCATGAAGTGAGCTTACACTACGAGCCGCAGTTTTATCACGGGGAACATCAGTCACTGATTGAAGGCATTGAGCGGGACCGCGCCGTACTCCGGGATATTCTGGGTCCGGACGCTGCACTTACAACCATGTCACCCCATCAGCCGACCCTGCGGACGCCCGACTTTGAAGCGCTGGCGCGCAGCGGCATTGTGGATGTTTATACACATCCAAGGTTCAAAGACCTGTCCTACTATTCCGACAGCGGCATGAAGTGGCGGGAGAAAACGCTGCAGCAGGCGGCAGAAACGGAAGTACGGTGTCAGTTTCTCATTCATCCGGATTTCTGGAATACGGTGCACACCGACTGGTTCACCAATCTGGATCAGCGGGTGGAGGCCTGTATCGGGGCGCTTCAGCAAACAGCTGCACACGAAAAGGAAGTCTGCCGGAACTACCTGAAAAACCGGGCAGCGCATGACGCAGCCTTTAAAAGTAAGGTTGGAGCAAGCCGGGCATGAAAATCTGCTTTCTCTCCACACAGGCTTTTTCCGTAAATACCCTTGCGCACCTCTGTGCAAGCGGCAAACATGACATTGTTGTTTGCGGCATAGACCCAGACACGGCGGCCCGCGCAAAGGTTTCCGGCTATGCTGACTACGCACCGGAAGCCCATAAGCTGGGGCTGCCGTACTACGCGGTTCATGCCTTTAACCTCTCGGATGCGCGGGATACGGCCTTTTTTGAATCCTCGGCCTTTGACGTCATCGTAGCTCTGGGCTGGAACCGCCTCATTCCGGACCGGCTGATCGAAAGTACGCGCTACGGCGTAATCGGCTCGCATAGCAGCCCGCATGCGCTTCCGTTTGGCCGCGGACGCTCTCCGGTCGTATGGAGTATTGTGCTGGGCTTTGCCCAAATTACAAGTCAGCTCTTTCGTATTGATTCCGGGGTTGATACGGGGGAAGTGCTCGCGAGCCGGGTCATTCCGATTGGACCGGAAGACAGCACGCAGATCCTGTACTACAAAATCGCCCTGGGGCATGCCCTGATGCTGGAAGAAGCCCTTGAAAACCTTAAAGCGAAACGCTATCTGCCGGCCTCGGGTCTGCCGGATCTGGTCTTGCCCAAGCGCGGACCGGCCGACGCCAACATTGACTGGCGGCATGCTGCGCAGCGCATTCACGACCTCGTACGTGCCGTGAGCCCGCCGTTTCACGGGGCCTTTTTTGGCTTGGGGGGCAAAAAATATGTCCTCACCCGTTCCAAAGTCTGGGACGGTCTCTCCGCGTCCGGGAAACCGGGCGAGGTGATCGCGGGCTTTCCGGATGGTGCCGCGCTGGTTGCGACAGGTCAGGGCTGTTTGCTGCTGCTGGAACACAACTGCGCGTTGCTCAAACGGGGCAGCATGCTCGAAAGCCTGATAACAGACACCAAAGCTTAACAGGGTGAAAGACCGTTTAAAACGCACCTTCGACCTCCTCTCCGCAAGTGCCGTCTTGCTGATCGTATCGCCCCTTATGGCCTGTATCGCCCTGTGGATCAAACTGGATAGTACGGGCCCCGTGCTGTTTCGTCAGCAGCGGATAGGCAGGGCACAGAACCCCTTTGAGGTGCTTAAATTCAGGACGATGGTTAACCGTAAGCCGGAAGAAATTGATCAGTTCGCCGAGGCCGTAGTGTCCGGTGAAGCAGACAGCCGGGTGACCCGCGCCGGACGCTTCTTACGCAGAACCTCTCTGGATGAGCTCCCGCAGCTTTGGAATATTGTACGGGGAGACATGTCAGTGGTCGGGCCGCGGCCCATCATCCCCGAGCAGCTTGCCGCCATTCGCGCGGAATACCTTTCGCGTTTTGAGGTAAAGCCCGGATTAACCGGTCTTTCACAAATCCGGGGGCGCCGCGACCTGGACTGGATTTTATGGCTTGAAGCCGACTGTGAATACGCGGCCCGCTATGGGTTCTGGTATGATTTGGGCATCATCCTCAAAACCGTTAAGGTGGTTTTTACCGGGTACGGACTCTACTCCGAAGGAAAAGGCAGAAACTGGCGTGAATTTGTGGTAAGCGGTCAGCCGGCAACAGGAGACCGTGCGGAAAGGCCATAATGTACCTTATTCACAATTAAACAGATTTTATTTGCTACATGTAAGTTTAAGTTTGGCTTAGTGAAAAACACCGGTAGCCCAAATTTGCGTGTGGTGCAGAGGCTGTGCACCGGGCGAAGCGATTCCCGCGAAGTGTACCGGGTGTAGCGATTCCCACGAAGTGCACCGAGCGAAGCGATTCCCGCGTAGTGTACCGAGCGTAGCGATTCCCACGAAGTTCACCGAGCGAAGCGATTCCCGCGCAGCGAAATCTCCCTGCCAACTACGCCTTGGCAGCAAGAAAACTTCCTGGTGAATAATGCCGGTTAAGCCTGCCGAAACAGAAGGGTAAAAAAGCCGCTTTTTAAGAATCAGGCAGGACCGGTTTCACTTTAGGTTCGACATTTAGGGTATGAAGTAGAAGCAACAACCATCCCTCTTCGGGCGGAATGGCCGTAGCCGGTACAGACAAAAATATCCGCCTGTGATATTGTCGCAATAACATTAAAACGACTGACAAGACAGATTGAAAAAAGGACTGTATGTGATTGTGCTGAAATCAGTTTACTCCGCATTAGGTGTGCTGATTTCCGTGGTATTGGCCCGGGCGCTGGAGCCTGAAGGATTTGGGATTTATGCCTACTTTTTTGCCATAGCAACGACCTGCGCGGTATTTGCACAGGCCGGACTTCCCGACCTTATGATACGCGAAAGCGCGCGCTGGCATACGCAGCAAGCCTGGGGCAGGCTCAGGGGACTGCTGCGCGGCTATAATTTCGTGGTCGTCGTTTTGTCCATGCTTATGACCCTGTTGCTGCTGCTGCTGCATGTTACAGGAGCCCTGCAGGTATCGGAAGGGCAAACGGGCGTCTATCTGCTGTCGCTGCTGCTCATCCCGACGGTAGCCCTGTCCGGACTGCGGGCGGCTGCGCTGAAAGGGCTGGGACATATATTTAAGGGGCTGTTTCCCGACTATATCATCAAGTCGGTTTTGTTTCTGCTCCTGATGGGGATTGTTTGGGTGAGCGGGGCAGGCGGGGCTTTCACGCCGGCAGATGCCATGCTGCTCTACGTCATAGCAGCGCTCTCTGCGTACCTGATTGGCGCGTATTTCCTCTTTAGGGAGCTGCCTGCAGCAGTACGGACTGTACAGGCGGTATACACGCCCAAAGCGTGGTTTAAAAGCGCGGTGCCGGTTGCTGTTTCTGACGGCATGAGTGTGCTGCATGTCAATATGGGCATCTTCCTGGTCGGTGCCCTGCTCTCAGCGGAAGATGTAGGCATTTTCAAGGTCGCCCTGCAGGCAAGTCTGTTTGCAGCTTTTGCCCTGAGCGGCATCAAGCTTTACCTTGCGCCGCGGTCGGCAAAACTGATCAGCGAAAATAAGCTGCCCGAACTGCAGGCTCTCGCGGTAAAGAGCGCCCGACTGGTCTTTTTGGCCTCCCTGCTGATCATTGCGGGTTTATGGCTGCTGGGACAATTCCTGCTGGGGCTGGTGTATGGGGAAGCTTATCTCCCGGCTTTTGTTCCCCTGCTTATCCTGGCAGCGGGACAAAGTATCGGGGCCTATTTTGGTGCTTCCGCAGATATTCTGATGATGGCAGGCTTTGAGAAATACATTGCCTGGGTGAAGGCTCTCGCGGTGCTCCTGAGTTTCGTGCTCGCCCTGCTCCTCATCCCTGCCGGCGGCATTGTTGGGGCTGCCCTTGCAAGTGCGCTCTCCTATGCCCTGTGGTGTCTGGCATTGGGAATACTGGTGCGCATAAAGGTGGGCATACGGGTAAGTGCCTTTGGTATATAGGGATGGTTCAGCCGTGATGGCCCCGGGTTCGTACAATTATATAAATAGGGTAACCATGATTATTCAGAACCCACATTATCTGCTGTCCGGTACGACAAATCCATCCGAAAAAGGGCGAGGGTAAAGGCTGCACATATTCTTTGTGCGGAGCGGTGTAGCTGAAAACGCCTGCTATACATACTGAAGCCCCTTTCGTGCGGGTTTATTCGCTTTTGCTCCGCCTGTAAAATAACTTAACGGACAGTCAGGGTGCTTACGTACCGGTCATACGCTTAGTTAAGCGTGCAGGTAATTTTTTATATTTTCAAGACAAAGGGCTGTATAGGACACCGTATATTATGCTTTGTAATAGAATGACTTATGCGTGGGGTGATGTACGACACAAACTTTTTTTTGCACCCTGATTCTGATTTATCGTGTGAAGCTTGGCTGACAATTTCGTACCTTTGAGGCCAAAATGCCCGCATGTTTGTAAGCGGTAAGCCATTTGCTGTATTTATAATGATGCTCATATTACGGAAGACTCTGATCATTTAGATGATATTTAAATATATAACCAATAAACCTGAACTCGCGAATTTTGCGGTTGGCTGTGGTGTGAACCGCATATTCGTAGATATGGAATATGTGGGCAAAGACAGGCGGCAGGGACATTTGAACGCACACCGCGCAACGCATACGATTGAAGATATTCAGCTTATGCGGGAGGCGATACCCGATACGGAGCTGATGGTGCGCGTGAATCCGGTCTATCCCGGAACACAAAATGAAGTGAACGGCGCTATTGAAGCAGGCGCTGATGTGATTATGCTGCCCATGTTTACGACAGCCGAGGAAGTCGGCTATGTCGCGGATCTCATAGACGGACGTGCGCGTTTTTGTCCGCTGCTCGAAACCCCGCAGGCCCTGGTGCGACTCGATGAAATACTTGAGCATCATGCCCGTATTGATGAAATGCATGTCGGCCTCAACGACCTGCACCTGGGATTAGGCCTCACCTTTATGTTTGAGGTGCTGACGGGCGGGCTTGTTGAACTGGCCGCGGATAAGATCAAGGCCAAAGGCATCCGCTTCGGTTTTGGCGGTATTGCGCGGATCGGGCAGGGTGCCGTTGCGGCAGAGCTGGTTTTGGGGGAACATGTACGGCTCGGGTCTGAAATGGTGATTTTATCCCGGACTTTTCACAAAAACTCCTCGCAGGTGCGGGAACTGGTGCAGCGGGTGAATATGAAAGAGGAAATTGATAAGCTCAAAAACTGCATCAACAGCTTCAAAGAAGCCCCCTATGAAACCCTGCTGGAAAACAAAGCGCGGCTCACGCATGCGGTGCGACAGCAGGTAGCCGAATTTCAGCGCGAAAAACAGTACTGACGGATCCCCGCAATGTGGCACCGATTGTAAATCGAGCCCTTTAGGTTGGTTCGAAATCATCCGCAGTATAATCCTCTAAGCTGTACAGGTGCTGCTTTAATCAAACGGAACCTGTTGTTTATGGGTATGTTGCGGGAATCCGCTACACCCCATCCCAATCCAACCCATTACCAAACTATTTGATCCGGCTCCAAGATCGCTGATGAAGGCACCCCGTTTCGATCTGTCGTGCTTCCATTCGTAAACCCATAGTGGTACAGCGCAGTTTTTTCTTTTTATATATCCACCGGCTCAACATCTACCCGAACCCATCCGAATCTGAAATATTTATCATCACAGCAACTTACGGAGTCTGCCCGTGTCTGAGAACGCCTTGTTTCTGCAAAAGCCGGAGCTGCTGCCCGCGCAACTGCCGCAGCTGAAAGCCCTCTTTGGGGAATTCCTGCCGCAGTACACCCCTTTCTTTGCAGGCCGTGCCGCGGAAGTTCCGACCGAGGTGCACTTTTCCCTGCTCATCAGCCCCTATTTGCCGTTACTGCCGGAAGTGATGCGCCGCATACCCAAACCCGCACAGCTGCATTTCACAAGTTCGGGTACAGATTTCCTGCCGCAGCTCCGCGAAGAAGCAGACCTCGACGGGATTCGCATTACGGCTTCTGCCGGCGTCAACGCGGTCAGCATAGCAGAGCACGCCCTGGGGTGTATGCTCACCTTCGCAAAAAACCTGCACCTGTACCGCGATCAGCAGCAGCAGCGGCTGTGGAAACGCTACTGGCATCAGGAAATCCGGGGACAGCACGTCTGCATCATCGGGATGGGACACATCGGCCGTGCACTTGCCGAACGCTGCCGCGCGATGGGCATGCAGGTCACCGGCTGTGTGCGAAGTCCGCGTGAGGAACCGCTGACCGATCAGCTCATCCTGTTCGAAGCGCTCGAAACCGCGCTGCCTGCCTTTGATTATGTGGTACTCTCACTACCGCTTACGCAGCACACCCGCGGGTTTTTCGGGCAAGCGTTGCTGACCCAGATGAAACCTGAAAGCGTGCTCATCAATGTGGCGCGGGGTGCTTTGCTGGATGAGGAAGCACTCACCGAAACCCTGCAGCAAAAGAAAATTAAAGGCGCGGCACTCGATGTTTTTTCGGAGGAACCGCTGCCCGACACCCATCCGTTCTGGGCTCTGTCCAATCTGCTGCTTACCCCGCACGTTGCCGGAACGACACAGCACTATATGCGGAATATGTTTGAAATCCTGGCCCGTCAACTGCCATAACGCCCTTGCTCTCCTACTACGCCGCCATTCTTACCGGACTTGTTGAAGCCCTCTTTTCGTTTCATTTTGAGGGACGACGACCGGATGAGCCGCTCCGGCTTTGCTTAGGCAGGTCAGGAAATGAGGCTGAAACTGAAGATGGAGCTGAAGGGGATGCTGAAAGTGACGTTGACCGCGGCTATGCGCTGCTGCATGATATCTTCATCAAAAACGGCACGGCGGGCATGGTCGCTACAGCGCTTGAGCACGGGCTGCTGGTTTTGGAAGGGGAGGAAGCCCTCATCACCCGCTTTCGCCGGGATTTGAACTATTTCTCCGGCTATTCCCGCTTCCGTGCCCTGCGTACACAGGTTGTGCAGGAATTTCTGGAAGCTGAGCTTCAGCGAATTTCCTGTCCCTATGTCATCCTGAAGGGACTTGCCATGAAGGCCCTCGGATATTATCCGGAAGCCTGGCTGCGGCTTTCCTCTGATATTGATTTGCTGGTAGAAAAAAAGCGGGTTTATGAGGTAGGAAATGCGATGCTGCGGGCAGGTTTTGTTCTGAATGAAAACCGCATGCTCAACTTTGTCGATTACAGCTGGCAGCGCAATGCGGAGGCTTTCGTGTTTACCAAAGATCAGGTAAGCGTAGAAGTCCATCACTCCCCGCACAACAACGCCTATCTGAAATGGGAGGACGCACATATTTGGGGTCAGCTGCCGCTGCCGGGTGGCACGCAGGACCCGGCCGTGCTATACGCGATGGAAAACGGCCGCTATGCCTTTGTGCCGGAACTGCTGCTGCTGCACTTGCTGACGCATTATTTCAAGCATATTCTGGGTGTTTACAGGAGTGAAGAGTCCCCGGGACATAAGTTTATTTGGGTGATAGATGTCTATGCCATCCTACGGCACGAGGAGCGCCCCTTAGACTGGAAGCGGCTAAAAGCTTTGGCGAAGGGACCATTCAACTGCTATGAACTCTGCCTGTTTGTGCTGGGCCTCGCCTGCAGCTTTTTTCCTTCGGTACGCACCCGCATCCCGGCAGACATACGCAGAGATATCGCCGCACTTCAGGAACAGGATGCCGCCGCCTTTGGCCTAACAGAAGCGGATTATCTGCACCTTGTGTGCCCCGACGCCGCAGATAATGAAGCCATGATGCGAAAAATGGAAGCCTATCCCCTCAGGCAGTTTTCGCCCATGCAAAAACGCCTCTACAAACTCACCAACCTGCTCCCCCCGCCCCGCGCCCTGCAGGTTCAGTACCCGTATGCCGGAAAAATGCGGCTGCCCCTGCTCTACGCCAAAAACGCAAAACACTTCATGCTGCAGCGCCTCCGGAAGAAAGAGGAGGGAGACAGCTGAGTGTTTTGACCGCAGACCGCAGACCGCTGACCGCAGACCGCAGACCGCGGGTTTGGACGGAGGACCGAGGACGGGGGACGGAAGACGGAAGACGTAAGACAATGGGAAACAGCAATATAGCGACGGCGAAGAACGCGCAAAATTCCCCTCTCGAGAGGGGTGCCCGGGTGAGCGCAGCGAACGGGCGGGGTGTGACGGGCACGAACCCCCGGCACGCCCCGAAAGGCCATGGCTCGCGATTTGGGGAAGGTACGCGAGGAATGGGACCGCAGTCGGCAGACCGCAGACCGCGGGTTTGGACGGAGGACCGAGGACGGGGGACGGAAGACGGAGGGAAGGGGCATAATAAGCACTGCGAAGAACGCGCAAAATTCCCCTCTCGAGAGGGGTGCCCCGGTGAGCGCAGCGAACGGGCGGGGTGTGACGGGCACGCCCCCCGGCACGTCCCGAAAGGCCATGGCTCGCGGTGTCGGGAAGGTACACGGAGAACGGGACCGCAAACCGCAGACCGCGGGGAAGACGAAATCTATACAGATTGCCTTTCCCCGCCTCCTCGCGTTTTGAACGGGATTTTTAGGATTACAGGATAAACAGGATTCTGCGAAATCAACCTCAAAGCCGCCCCTGACCTTTGTATCTACACAATCCCCGACACGGTCATCCCGAACACGTCTCATGTGGCACGATGACATCGAAGCCGCAGAAAACGGTCGCACCCCAATGCCTGAAAGAGCGGCATGTGAGGGATCTCCTTCACTGGAGTACGCCCCGATGGCGATGGGCCTCAGCTTTATCCTGCGCTTTTATGAATTACCGGACAGGTCTGCCGAAGGGGATCTCTCACATGATACTTTGACCGACTGCCGATATAGCTCGTATTGTCTCGTCTTTCATTGCTGCGTTGCCATTTTCCACTGTTCGAGATGACGCCGTGGGGTAGATTTTGAGATTCTAAGCTAAAATACCAGATCCTTCGACTCCGGCTCCGCTGCGCTTCACCTCCGCTCAGGATGACAGTTGCACTTCCTAAAATCCCGGCGCGGCCAGCCGCGCCGTTTGTCCCCACGCGTCCCTGTCATCCTGAGCGGAGCGCAGCGGAGTCGAAGGATCTCGTGGGATTAAAGACCGCAGACCGCAGACCGCGGGTTTAAACGCAGAACGTAAAACAATGGAAGACAGTAACATAGCGATGGCGAAGAACACGCAAAATTCCCCTCTTGATACGGGTGCCCGGGTGAGCGCAGCGAACGGGCGGGGTGTGACGGGCACGAACCCCCGGCACGCCCCGAAAGGCCATGGCTCACGGTGTCGGGAAGGTACGCGGAGAACGGGACCGCAAACGGCAGACCGCGGGGGAAGACAAAATCTACCCATACAGCCTTTCCCCGCCTCCTTGCGTTTTGAACAGGATTTTTAGGACTGTAGGATTATAGGATAAACAGGATTTTGTGAAATCAACCTCCAAGACGCCCCTGACCCTGTCTATTCACCCAATCCCCCGACACGGTCATCCCGAACACGTCTCATGTGGCACGGTGACATCGAAGCCGCAGAAAACGGTCGCACCCCTATGCCTGACAGGGCGGCATGTGAGGGATCTCCTTCGCTGGAATACGCCCCAATGGCGATGGCCTTCGGTTTTATCCTGCGCTTTTATGAATTACCAGACAGGTCTGCCGAAGGGGATCTCTCACATGATACTTTGACCGACTGCCGATATAGCTCGTATTGTCTCGGCTTTCATTGCTGCGTTGCCATTTTCCACTGTTCGAGATGACGCCGTGGGGTAGATTTTGAGATTCTAAGCTAAAATACCAGATCCTTCGACTCCGGCTCCGCTGCGCTTCACCTCCGCTCAGGATGACAGTTGCACTTCCTAAAATCCCGGCGCGGCCAGCCGCGCCGTTTGTCCCCACGCGTCCCTGTCATCCTGAGCGGAGCGCAGCGGAGTCGAAGGATCTCGTGGGATTAAAGACCGCAGACCGCAGACCGCGGGTTTAAACGCAGAACGTAAAACAATGGAAGACAGTAACATAGCGATGGCGAAGAACACGCAAAATTCCCCTCTTGATACGGGTGCCCGGGTGAGCGCAGCGAACGGGCGGGGTGTGACGGGCACGAACCCCCGGCACGCCCCGAAAGGCCATGGCTCACGGTGTCGGGAAGGTACGCGGAGAACGGGACCGCAAACGGCAGACCGCGGGGGAAGACAAAATCTACCCATACAGCCTTTCCCCGCCTCCTTGTGTTTTGAACAGTTTTTTTAGGATTACAGGATAAACAGGATTTTGTGAAATCAACCTCCAAGCCGCCCCTGACCCTGTCTATTCACCCAATCCCCCGACACGGTCATCCCGAACACGTCCCATGTGGCACGATGACATCGAAGCCGCAGAAAACGGTCGCACCCCAATGCCTGAAAGAGCGGCATGTGAGGGATCTCCTTCACTGGAGTACGCCCCAATGGCGATGGGCCTCAGCTTTATCCTGCGCTTTTATGAATTACCGGACAGGTCTGCCGAAGGGGATCTCTCACATGATACTTTGACCGACTGCCGATATAGCTCGTATTGTCTCGGCTTTCATTGCTGCGTTGCCATTTTCCACTGTTCGAGATGACGCCGTGGGGTAGATTTTGAGATTCTAAGCTAAAATACCAGATCCTTCGACTCCGGCTCCGCTGCGCTTCACCTCCGCTCAGGATAACAGTTGCACTTCCTAAAATCCCGGCGCGGCCAGCCGCGCCGTTTGTCCCCACGCGTCCCTGTCATCCTGAGCGAAGCGCAGCGGAGTCGAAGGATCTCGTGGGATTAAAGACCGCAGACCGCAGACCGCGGGTTTAAACGCAGAACGTAAAACAATGGAAGACAGTAACATAGCGATGGCGAAGAACACGCAAAATTCCCCTCTTGATACGGGTGCCCGGGTGAGCGCAGCGAACGGGCGGGGTGTGACGGGCACGAACCCCCGACACGTCCCGAAAGGCCATGGCTCGCGGTGTCGGGAAGGTACACGGAGAACGGGACCGCAAACGGCAGACCGCGGGGAAGACGAAATCTACCCATACAGCCTTTCCCCGCCTCCTTGTGTTTTGAACAGTTTTTTTAGGATTACAGGATAAACAGGATTTTGTGAAATCAACCTCCAAGACGCCCCTGACCCTGTCTATTCACCCAATCCCCCGACACGGTCATCCCGAACACGTCCCATGTGGCACGATGACATCGAAGCCGCAGAAAACGGTCGCACCCTAATGCCTGAAAGAGCGGCATGTGAGGGATCTCCTTCACTGGAGTACGCCCCAATGGCGGATGTCCCTCGGTTTTCCTGCTCGTTGAAGAATCTACAGAAAGTCCTGCTGCCCTAAGAAATCTCACACATGATACGTTGTCCGGCTGCCGAAGCAGAATATGTGGTTCGGGGTTTCGAATTCTGCGTTGTCATCCCCAGTAGTTTAGCATACCGCCTTTTTTCTTGACTCCTGCAAACAGCCAATCCTTCCAAACCTACTGCGCGGTTTGCTGTCTTTCCCGTTCCCTTGCCTGTCGGTCCTGTTCACGGAGCCAGCGGCGCCATTCCGCTACCGCCCGCTGATGTTCGGCATAGGTGCGCGTAAACCGGTGAAACCCTTCCGGAGTGGCAACCATGAATAGGTAAGCATGGTCTTCAGGCTGTAATGCTGCCCGAATAGCGCTCATGGCGGGGTTGGTGATGGGCCCGGGTGGTAATCCGTTAATCACATAAGTATTATAAGGATGCTGAAAGCGGTAATCGGCAACCCGAAGCCTTCCGCGTCTGCCGAGGGCATAGTTGACCGTTGGATCTGCCTGCAGGCGCATACGCCGGTTCAGTCGATTGGTGTATAATCCGGCAATGGTGGGTTTTTCCACCGCATGCATGGCTTCCAGCTCAACAATGGAAGCAAGGGTAAGAATCTGCTCAAGATCCAGCCGATGTGCTTCGATCAGATCGGCAAGCGGTGCCGTTGCACGGTCAAACTCGCTGATCATTCTGCGTACAAAGGCTTCGGGACCGGTTGTCCAGAAAATTTCGTAGGTGTTGGGAAGCATCCGGCCAAACAGCTGATGCGGCTGCAGCTGAAGCTCTTCCTGAATAAACAGCGTATCCTGCATAACGCTTCGAAGGGCATCCGCGTCGAAACGCAGCTGATTCGATACCCGGCGGTAAAACATTTCGTAAGTCTGTCCGGCATGAATCACGACGCGTACCGGGTCTTCTTCTCCCCTGTTAATACGACCAAGCAGCGCATCATAGCCTGAGGCACCATCCAGCACGTAACGACCTGGGCGGAACGTGCGGTAACGGCGGCGGTCTGCCACCCAGCTGAGCTCATTTTCATCAAAGCGCACCCCTGCCAGGCGCAGGGATTCGGTCAGCTCTGTCAGATCCTGCTGCTCGTACAACAGAATGACGGCTTGCTGCTCTGCTTCTGTCACGAATGCGTCCGATTTATTAAAGCGATTTTGCCGCTCAAACCAGCTCAGCAAAAATGACAGAGCCGCTAAGAAAAAGAGAAGGGGTACAAAAATGCGTAACTGCATGAATAGTATCAGAATATTTCGCTTCAGAAAATCAGGAACAATTGGTCTGTTTCAGCAACAAACCTTCATTCTTAAAAGATAAGTTTCTTTTTCCAAAAAATTCGCTTACCCGGTTGGAAGGCCAGGGGTGAAACGCGACGGTTAAGGCCATCCCCAACTGTACGAATGAACAATTGGCAGCAGTCCGAAAAGCGAGCCTGCTTAATTTCACCACCCTGCGGGTTCTGCGGCTTTGTTTCCGGTTTACCCAAGCAGGGCTTTTTTCAGCGCAGCTACTACCTGTTCCTGCGTATTCATGGTCATAAGCGGCCAAAGGGGTAACGAGAAGACTTCGCTGGCAAACTGTTCACTCACCGGCATTGACGGGTATTGCCCGCTGTAAACAGGTAGCTGATGCAGGGGCACAGGATAATACACCATACAGTTAACCCCGAGGACCTTCAGCCGGGCGACGAGTTCATCGCGGGTTATGCGTGCGCTGTTCTTTTGAAGCCTGACCGTGTACTGATGGAAAACGTGTCCCGGTACGATTTCAGGCAGAACAAGCCGCTCAGGACTCAGACCTTCCTGCTTGAGCATCATGTCATAGAGCTGCGCAGCTGTCCGCCGTCCGTTATTCCAACGGTCAACATGCGGCAGTTTTACGTTTAGCACGGCCGCCTGAATGGTGTCAAGGCGGGAATTATAGCCTATAAGCTGATTATAATATTTTTTTTCAGCACCATGTACGTGCAGCTTTCGTGCAATCGCGGCAAGGCTGTCACTGTTGGTCGTAATCAGGCCGCCGTCACCAAAAGCGCCAAGGTTTTTTGAGGGAAAGAATGAAAATGCGCCCATATCTCCAAGAGCTCCGGTTTTGAGGCCGGCTGCCTTTTCGCGGGTAGCTGCTTCACAGGTGCAACCGGCACACTGAGCCTGATAGGTTGCCCCAAATGACTGCGCACAATCTTCCAGCACAGCGAGCTTGTGCTTTTGGGCTATCTCCAGAATTTGCCCCATATTTGCCGGTCGGCCGTATAAATGTACCGGAATGATGGCCTTTGTACGTGGGGTGATGCGGGCTTCTACTTTTGCAGGGTCAATATTAAAGGTTTTCTCATCCACGTCGGCGAAAACAACTTCAGCACCCAGCACAGATACGGACTCTGCGCTGGCAAAAAATGAAAAAGGTGTCGTAATCACTTCGTCTCCCGGACCTATCCCAAGCGCGCGCAGCGATATTACAAGTGCATCAGTGCCTGAATTAACCCCTATGGCATGTTTCACACCAAGATAGGAAGCAACCTGCCTTTCAAAATCCCTGACTTCCGGCCCGTTTATAAACCGGGCTTCCTTAAGGACCCGATAGATCTCCTTTTCAATTTCGAATTTAATCTCATCAATTTCAGGTGCTAAATCTAATGGGGGAATCATATTATTTGAGCGATTGGTGCGGATGATTTCAATTTTTGTGATCAGACCGGCTAACGTTGTCCGTTTGCCGCCCTATGTCTTTCGATTGTAAAATGCATGATTTGTGAAGCAAACTCAAATGAAGTTACGAACAGTCAGGCACACTTTAACGCGCTGTATCTGCCGCTTTCGTATGTTCCAATGCTAAAATCTACGATTCAGATCTAACCCGCATTATTCACAATTAAACAGAATTTATTTGCTAAATGTAAGTTTAATTAAGACTTAGTGAAAAAAAGCGGTAGCCCAAATTTGGGTGTGGTTTAAAGACTGCGCACCGAGCGAAGCGATTCCCACGAAGTGAATAATGCGGGCTAAGAATAGGGCTTGTGACCGCTGAACAACTGAAGATGGCAGCCCCGACAGCGTAGATGTCAGGCACACATTGGAAGGCTATGCCAAAACCACAATAGCGCCAGACATTGCTAAAAAAAGCACAAAGCGACATCCAAGGGGCAATTTTTTCCGAGCCAAATTACCGCGGGGACTATTTTATCAGCGGTAATAAATACCTGGAAGTGCTCGTATTGAAGAGCTAACCGACTTGTTAAGGATTTGAATTATCTGATGATTCTTTCAATTTCGTTTCTGATTAGTTGCAGGAAACCCTTAAATTAACCAATTACCTACAGCGTGCATATTGGCCCGGTTATAGGAACACTCACAATTAGCAAAAACATAGTATTATCCGTATATGGAACTCGAAAACAACGAAAGGCGAAAGTCAATGCGCTCCAATGGTGCTTCTGAAGATCCCTTCAATCCGGGCGCAATACCCGGCGAGGAAGACGATCAGAATGATCCATTTGACCCGCAACTGATTCTTTACTCTCTATGGGATGGGAAATGGATTATTCTCGCCTGTGTTGTGATACTTGGTGCCTTAGGTTACTATTATACACAAACACTCCCCAACCAATACCGAACAACTGGTCTGTTTCTAATTGAAAATCAACGTGCCGACCGTGGGCTGAATCTTTTTGAATTTACCCGCGCCCGTAATCTGACCTGGGACGAAGTCGGAACAGAAATGCAGTTCATCGTTAACTCACACGAGCTCGCCGAAAACGTTGGGCGGCGTCTCATTCAGGAGCTGGTAAATCCGGTTACCGGTGATACCCTACCCATGCTACGCCAAAATGGCCTTGGGTTTATGCCGGAAGAACAGGTGCTGCAGCGGCTTGCACGACGGCTACCGAACCGTATCTCCCTGCATCAAATTGATCAGATGAATCTCGTTGAAATCCGCACAACGAGCTTTGACCCTCAGGAAGCTGCATTTATCGCCAATTTTTACATTGAGGAATATCGCATTCTTGATGAAACGATTACCCGCTCCAACCTCACGAGTGCAGCATCTTACCTTGAGCAGCTCGAAGAACGTAACACCATGACGTTGGGCGAGCAGGACGAACAAATTCGCATGTTTCTCGATTCTGACTGGACACTCATAACCGATGAACAAGGGACAGCGGCAGCGCAGGAACTTCGCGGTCTATTCCGGGAAGCTGAAGAGCTTCGTTTCCGCAAAGTAGCTGTTTCTGACTTTCTCGACCGTCTGCGCGAAGAAAAAGACATGGTACTGAACATGCTCTATGATGGCGCAACCGATAACGACATGGAACTTGTTAACGCGTTTGAGCAGGCCATCCTGGATTTGCGCTTACAAGCCGAATCCTTCTACATCGAACAACCGCAGCTTCGCACCAACCCCGAGGGGAACAGCGTACTTTCTCAAATCCTGCGCAGAATCGACTATCTTGAAGGCCTCCGCGATGAGCGTCTTGAATCTCAGCGGGACCGCGTAAGAGACCGACAGGGCCTCGATCAGGCTTCCCTTGCGAGTTACCTGACTGACATCCGCTCTGAGATTAGGAGTAATGAAGCACGGCTTGTTGACATGCAACTTCGGGAAGACTTTATTGCAGAGCGCGTCGATGACATTCAGTCAGACATGAGCTCCATTATGGAAAGAAGTGCAGAGCTGCAAAGGCTTCGCAGGAATCAGGTGATTAGTGAAGAGCTTTACTTAAATCTGCTTAAGCGACTGCAGGAAACACAAATTGCCATTCAGTCAGAAGTAAGCCGGGTTCGTGAAATCCGTGCGGCAAGCGTGCCGTCAAGTCCTTTCAGCCCTAACCGCTTACGCAATTATATCCTGAGCCTGATTCTCGGTTTTGGCCTTGGTGCTGGTATCGTATTACTGCGCAACCTGCTTGATGACCTGATTCATGACCCGGGTCAGCTCCGTAATGCCGGCTTCAACGTTATCGGGGTTATTCCAGATTTCACAGACTACATCAATACACACTTTAAAAACACTGAACGGCTTCCTATTCGTGGCCGCAGTGTAGATGTAAACCTGATTTCTCTTATTGACCCCATTTCAGCAGGTGCTGAAGCTTACCGCAGGCTGCGCACAAGTATCGAATTCAGCAATGCTGACCGTGAATACCAAACACTCGTAGTAACAAGCTCCAAGCCTGGTGAAGGAAAGAGTCTGACAAGTATCAACCTCGCCCTCACCTATGCGCAGTTTGGCAAGCGCACCCTCGTCATCGACTGTGACCTTCGTAAGCCAACCATCCACAAAAAGCTGGGGCTTGATAAGTCGCCGGGGCTGACGGATATTCTTTTTGACAAAGATACCCTCGAAAACTGTCTGATTGACGCAAGTACGGATAATTTCTTTGTTATCACGGCTGGTAACAGTATTCCCAACCCTGCTGAAACAATGGGATCCAAGCGTATGCAGGAACTTCTCAGCTCGCTCAAGAAAGAGTTTGATATCATCATTCTGGATACGCCGCCCCTGCTTGTTGTATCTGACGCTATGCCGCTTGCTGTTGCAACCGATGCAACCGTTTTGGTATCTAAGATGGATGAAACTGAGCTGTCTATCCTGAAGGAAACCCGTCAGGATCTGCGAAACCTTGGTGTTAATATTGCAGGCAGTGTGCTTAACGCCTACGATACCAACAGCGTTAAATCGTACTATAAATATAATTATAAGTACAACTACAAGTATAAGTACGACTACGCCTACAAGGACTACAAGCTTGACTACACAGATCAGCCGGATCAGAAATAACCGATTTCGAAAGGCACAAAAAGGTGAGCCCGTTCTCACCTTTTTTGTGCTGCTTTTCAGCTGTTTTGATAGCTATACATAATCGCTTATCATCTTTTTTTAGCCTATATCCTATTCTGAACTCACACTTTTATTCATGAAGCACGTAACTCTTATTTTAACTCCTTTCAGAACTGCTCTCATACTCTCTCTGAGTCTATTTCTGTTTTTTGCTCAGCAGGCCGACGCCCAAACTATGGGTCGGCAGGGCAGCAGCCTGACGCAGCTCTATTCCGTTTCTGAGCAAATGCCTAATCACTTCCGTTTCGTACGTACCGGTGAACCCAGCATTACAGTTGTAGTCATTGGCTCGGTTGTGCGCCCCGGTACTTATGAAGTGCGGGAAGGCACTGACATGAATGAGCTCATGCTTTATACAGGCGGGCCAGCTGCAATTGGTGCCCGTACGCGCCGGATTACGCCGGACGTCAATTTCTTCTTAAGCCGCACCATGGAAGGCGAAGGTCGTCGCATCATCTTCGAAACAACCTTCGAGGCCTACACTACAGAGTTTGTAGATTTTCCTGTCATGCAGGATTTTGATGTCGTCATCGTAGAAACGGATCCCGTACCTACACAGCTGTGGCGGGAAATTTTATCGCTTACATCACAGATTCTCAGTATCATCGCTTCCATTGCTGTAATTGTCTGGCGATTCAGAAGGTTCTAAATTTGTTTTGTACTCTTAAAAAGCAGTCTGTACCCACAGGCTGCTTTTTTTATGCCCTTCAATTAACCAACACAGGCTCCGGCCTCTTTTGCGTCACAAAAAACGACCTGTCAGAAAACAGCGGATGCGAAAAAAATACTGCGCAGAATTTTTACACAGACACAGTAAGCCTGAACATTTCTGTCCAATAGAACTACACTCGCATACTTATAGGCCTGCGCATTGGCAGAAAGACAAAACGGTCCGGATACCTCAATACATCAGACCGTTTTGCAAATCATGATAGTCTTTTTACCGGTTCAACATTGTGCGTATGCGTGTATAGATTGCCTCAGTGCGCCTCCAGCCAGTTTGATGCAACACCGGCATCGGCTTTCACCGGGACTTTCAGCGTCATGGCTTTTTCCATTTCTTCACGAATGAGTTGTACGCTTTCAGCCGCCTTATCTTTTGGCACTTCAAAGAGTAATTCATCATGTACCTGCAGCAGCATCAGGCATTCCGGCAAATCACGCTCAAGGCGGGCCTGCAGCTGCACCATTGCTACTTTGATGAGATCTGCTGCTGTACCCTGAATCGGCATATTGATCGCTGTCCGCTCTGCAAATGAACGCATATTCGGATTGGAAGAGCGAATTTCCGGAATGTAGCGCCTGCGGCCGAGCAGGGTTGTGACATAGCCGTGTTCACGCGCAAAGGCTGTCGTTTCCTTGATGTAGTTACGAATGCCCGGAAAACGCTCAAAATAAGCATCAATAATGGTCTTGGCTTCCGTGCGGTCAATGCCCAGCCGCTGCGCAAGTCCAAACGCACTCACGCCGTAAGGGATGCCAAAATTCACTTCTTTTGCTTTCCGCCGCATATCCCTGTCAACCTCTGTGATAGCGGACAAACCGAAAATTTCCATGGCCGTGCGGGCGTGAATATCCTGATCATCGCGGAAAGCCTGTACCATGGCTTCATCTTCGGAAACAGAAGCAATCACGCGAAGCTCAATCTGCGAATAATCTGCCGCAATCAGCACCTTACCTTCTCCAGCAATAAATGCCTTGCGGATCTCCCGGCCGCGCTCAGTCCGGACCGGAATATTCTGCAGATTGGGGTTGGAGGATGATAAACGTCCCGTTGCGGCAACCTGCTGATTCAGGCTTGTATGAATTCGTCCCGTTTCCGGATGAATCAATTTGGGCAGCGCATCCGCGTAGGTTGATTTGAGTTTACTAAGCGAGCGATAATCCAGCACAAGTGCGGGTAACTTGTGTCCGAACGCTGCCAGGTCGGTCAGGATTTGCTCATTGGTTGAATATTTCCCGGTTTTGGTTTTCTTGCCGGATGGCAGCCCAAGTTTTTCGAACAAAATATCACCCAGCTGTGCCGGGGAATTGATGTTGAATTCCTCTCCTGCTTCTGCATAAATCTGCTGCTGTAGCTGCTTCATATCATCACCCAGCTGCGCAGAAAAATTGCTCAGCATCTCCGTATCAAGCTGTATCCCGTTCATTTCAAGCTCCCCAAGCACCCGCACCAGGGGAAACTCAACCGATTCTGCGATCTCAGTCAGACCATCCTCATTAAGTTTTTGCTGCAGCACCTCAAAAAGTTGTAAGGTAATGTCAGCGTCTTCACAGGCATAGGGCATGACCTCATCAACCGGAATATCCCGCATGCTTTTTTGCTGTTTACCCTTACCTATGAGAGTTTCGATTGAGACGGGTTCATAGTTCAGGTAGCGTCGGCTGAGCTCATCCATGCTCAGTTTTTGGTTGGAGTCGATGAGGTAGGCCGCAATCATGGTATCGAAAACGGGACCTTTCAGCGCCATCCCATGCCGGCGCAGCACAATATAATCGTACTTGTAATTCTGGGCGATTTTCAGGGCGCTATTGCCAAATACAGGCGTAAGCTTCTCCTGAATCAGTTCCGGTGAAAGGCCTTCTGCTTCACCGGCTGCATCATTTACAGGAATGTAGAAAGCTTCTTTCTTCCTGACAGAAAAGGCCAGGCCGACGAGGGAAGCAAGCATGGGTTCGGATGCCGTTGTTTCGGTATCAAAGCAAAAGTGTGATGAGGCCGAGAGCGTGTTTATAAGCTCATCAAGCGCTTCGGGCGTGTCAATCAGCCGGTAGTTAGCCTTCTCCGTTTCAAGATTCTTAAGGCTTTCTGAAGCGGAAGCTTCAGCGGCCTGATGACCGCTGCCAAACAAATCCCCCTGTCCCTGCTGCTGATCTTTACGAAGGGCCGAAGCCGATTTCCTGACACCTTCATCCTGCAAACCATCCCCCTGCTCTGCCATGGCCTTTCCGAATTTCCGGCTAAGGGTTCTGAACTCCATCCGGCCAAAAAAATCAGACAGTTCTGAAGACTCCGGGCCTTCCCATTTCAGTTCCTCCCAGCTTACTGTATCGGGCACGTCCGTATCAATGATGATCATTTTTTTGGAAAGCAGCGCCTGCTCTGCATGCTGCGTCAGGCCTTCCCGTGCACGTTTGGCCTTCATACCCGGTGCAGCTTCAATCGCGGCTTCAAGGCTGCCGTACTCCTTGATGAGCTTAGGAGCCCCTTTTTTTCCGATACCAGGCACCCCCGGAATGTTATCCGAAGTATCTCCTATCACCGCAAGTACATCAATCACTTTCTCCGGGGGCACGCCAAAATAGTCCACAACTCCGTCCGGATCGATGATTTGGAAGCCGTCGCCGTTGTTCAGGGGTTTGTACATACGAACGTTATTTGTAACAAGCTGCATGAAATCCTTATCGGGCGTTACCATAAATACTTCGGCACCATCCAATCCTGCCCGCTGTGCAAGGGTTCCGATAATGTCATCCGCTTCATACCCATCCTTCTCCAGATTCTGAAAGCCAAAATGGCGCACCATTTCCTTCATCAGGGGAATGGTTTGGCGCAGCTCGTCCGGCTGCGGCGGGCGGTTGGCTTTGTAGGCCGCATCCATTTCATGCCGAAAGGTTGGGGCATGCGTATCCCAGGCAACCGCAATATGGGTAGGCTTTTCGGATTCAAGCAGCTTCACCAGCGTATTTGCAAAGCCCATGAGCGAACCGGTAGGTACGCCTTCTGAATTCCTGAGGTTGGTATTAATAAAAGCGAAATAGGAGCGGTATGCCAGCGCATGCCCATCGATTAAAAATAACTTTTTGTTTTTTTGAGACATAAAAAATGGAGAATTGTTTTATTTTAATTCTGCTCAAGATAGGCTTCTGTTACAAAAGCACAAAGCATATCGCCTGCCTTAACGTTGTGTATATTTAAAAATAACCGCAGGTCAGCTGCTTTTGTCATCAGTCATATACGGCAAACTCAAACGGGGAATCATGATATGTTACCCGGATTGCCTGATCACATCGTATGGTCGGGTTTAGTAGAATTAAAATTGCTTTATTGAGGACATTTTATTGGTTAAACGATATACTGTAGGCCGGGCAGCGGTATCGGCCGTAAATCTTAGTGTTGTTCTTGACATCTGTCAGCAGCTTGCTGCACGCGGACCGCTGGGCTATATTTGCCTTACAACCGCAACACAAATGCACAAGGCCCAGCAGGATGAGAGCTTAAACAAACTCCTGTCAGATTCATTCCTGACGTTATGCAGCAGCAAGACCATAGCATTAACAGGGCAAAGGCAGGGCTTCAGACACTGCGGCGCCGTGGACCCTGTTATGCTCATGCACAGTTTATTCCTGACATCCGCCATGCAAGGTCAGAGCCATTATTTTTACGGCGCGGACGCAAAGCAAATGCGACAGCTCAAGGACTACGTAAAAAACTCTTATATGGCCATCCGGATTGCGGGCACAACCGTGATCAGCGGAGACAGTACGACCGAAGATATCAAAACACTCGCCAAAACGCTGAACGAGCTGAAACCAGCCTTTTTCTGGTGCGGACTCCCCTCACCCCAACAGGAATCTCTGCTTGCAAGCCTGCAGCCGCAGCTCACCCATACAAGCTGTATTGGCGTTGGCTCTGCATTTCAAGCGCTTGCGGAGGCCGGGATTGTGCTTCCGGACCCCGGCAAACGTACCCTGCCGGGTAAAAGCAGGTTTCTGGCCCTGCGCAGGTCTGTCACAACGGATAAACTTCCGGTTCCTGTTATGCTTTGGCTGCTGAAACTTCGGCTCAAAACCTTATTTTCGGGTAAAACCAAGGGCCGTGAGAGGCGCAAGCACTCATCGCGTGCAAACAGCCGTAACAGCGGCAGCGGCAGTAGCCGCTCTCGCACACTTAGCCGAAAGCCGAAACGCTAACCTGAAGCGCGAACAAATGTTTTCATATCAGAAAACAGAAGCGATACGGGCTGAAAGTTATGGGGTACTTCTTTTAAGATTTTCACACTTTATGCAGCCTTTGTTTACCTTTCTCAGTCCGCTTATGTCGCATTATTTCAGCTTAACCCGGGCAAGCTGATTACGTACCACAGCTCATCAGCCGAAGAACTTTGTTTTTGGGCATGCATTATCGGTATGCGTACCTTATGTATCCGTATGAAGCACGTTAAGATATGCGCACAGATTAAAACTAACCGTAATGTGTACTGTCATTAAGGCAAATTTTTTGTGCAACATGCGGACTGTATTGAGTCCACGCCTAATAATTCCGTTATTTCAGCCTGCGATTTTATGAGCCTGCCCAACGAATCAAAATCAGCCCTGTCCCAAACCAAAAGTCTGTATCGCACCTATACAACCGGTATGAGCCGGGCGCAATTCGAGCGCGATTTTCAGACAGACAGCAAAAGGCTGAAGGCACTTTACCGGGAAGCCCTTGGAGATGTCATTAACCCGGAGACCGGTCAGGAAATCGGCTTTTTTGAGAAATCAGGGCGGCTCACAAGCGCGCTGACCAAGCGGATGAACCCTACGAGACGCCTTGTTTTTGGGGCAAGTATTGCAGGCTTTGCGAGCACCTTTGTTTTTTCCGGCCTGTTTTTCACCGTGCTGCTCCCCCTTTCCTTTACCGCAATGGCTACACTGCTGCTGCTTGAACTGCTTGAAAAGTTTGATGTGAAGGAAGAAATAGACCTCGCTAAAGATATTCAGATCAGCCTGCTCCCATCTCCGGCGCTCACTATAAATGGGCTTAAAATAAACTCTTTCGCCAACACGGCAAGCGATGTCGGCGGGGATTATGTTGATGTGATTGAAACAGAAGCCGGGGTTTACTACATCATAGCGGATGTTTCAGGAAAGGGACTTTCGGCCTCACTCTATATGGTGCGCTTTCAGGCACTTGTGCACCTGCTGATTCGCAAACTGAACCCAAGTCCTAAACAGCTTTTTCTGGAGCTGAATGACTACATCAAATCTTATCGCACGGATAAAACTTTCATCACGGCCTGCGCTGCTTTTTTCCCAAAGGATAAAAACACCTTTACTTACGTTCGGGCCGGTCATAATCCGCCGGTTCTGTATCATGGTGATACCGACAGTACCGAGCTGCTACAAACCCCGGGCTTTGCACTCGGCATGACGCGCACGAACCGGCTCGAAAACTTTCTGCAGGAAAGTGAAATTGAGCTTAAGCCCGAAGATTCGGTGCTGTTTTATACCGATGGCGTTAATGAAGCCCGGAACCTGAGCGGGGAAGAGTTTGGCCTGGAACGGCTTCGCGCCCTCATGGATATTTACGGATCACTTGAGCCTTCAACCATTGTGGGCAAAATTCAGTCATCGGTCGAAAATTTTATCGGTGACATGCCAACAGTTGATGACATCACCTACAGCTGTATTAAAAGAAATCCCGTAAAAAAGAGCACCGCACCACAAGAGGCCGAAATTGTAGAATAAGCCGGGAAATCAGCATAATAGTATTACGCCTGTAATCGACAAGTGCTGTTTATCGTTGGAGAACTTGTTGTTTTGACTCGGGCATTCTTTTGGTAAAACAGCCTGAGCTGATTGTATCACAAGAAAGTGATTCAGGTCACACTTTGAACACCCCTTTCCGAAAGATCCGGAATCTTCCTCCTTTATGCTGAGTGAGCAAGCATAAAAAAAACGGACAACCCCAAGTGCTGATTTCAACAGCATTCGGATTGCCCGCTTTTGCGTTACTCCGGATAATTGTCCAGTTGGCTTAGCCCGGCCTTACTCGACCCAGGCCTCCACATCTTCAATGACTTCCGCGAATTCGAGTCCGTCGCGGGTTTTGCTCAGGTGCACGTCGAAGACGGCCTTTTCCTCGCCGCTGCGGCGGATGAGCAGCTTCGCGAGCTCGTTCACGACTTCCTTCTGAATCAGGCGCTTGAGGGGGCGCGCGCCGAAGGTCGGGTCGTAGCCACGTGCCGCGAGCCAGTCCTTCACGCTGTTGGGCACCCGAAGCTCGACACCGTTGCGCTGCAACAGCTTGTGTACGCGCCCGAGTTGAATATCCACCACCTTGCGCAGGTGATCGCGACCCAGCGGATGGAACACAATCACGTCATCAATGCGGTTCAGGAACTCCGGACGTATCGTCTGCTTGAGCTGCGCGTAGAGCTCGTTTTGCAGGCGCTCGTACTCGCTTTCATCGAGCTCGCCGCCTTTTTGCTCAATCCGCTGCTGAATCAGGTGCGAACCGATGTTGCTCGTCATGATGATGATGGTGTTCGTGAAGTTCACGGTCACGCCCTTGTTGTCGGTCAGGCGGCCCTCATCGAGCACCTGCAGGAGCACGTTGAAGACATCAGCATGCGCTTTTTCGATTTCATCTAACAGCACTACCGAGTAGGGCTTGCGGCGCACGGCCTCGGTGAGCTGACCGCCTTCGTCGTAGCCCACATAGCCCGGAGGCGCCCCGATGAGGCGGCTCACGCTGTGCCGTTCCATGTACTCGCTCATGTCGATGCGTACCATCGCGTTCTCGTCGTCGAAGAGGTAATCGGCAAGGCTGCGCGCAAGCTCGGTCTTGCCCACGCCGGTTGAGCCGAGGAAGATGAACGAACCGACCGGTCGCCCTTCATCCTGCAGTCCGGAACGCGAGCGCCGCACCGCATTTGAGACCGCCTCGATCGCCGGATCCTGCCCGATCACGCGTTTGTGCAGGTGTTCCTCCATCATGATGAGCTTCTGCCGCTCGCTTTGCAGCATGCGGCTCACGGGGATGCCCGTCCAGCGGCTGACAATGTCGGCGATTTCTTCAGCATCGACTTCCTCCTTGAGCATGGCCTTGTCTTTTTGCTGCACCGCAAGCTGTTCTTTGGTCAGCTGCAAATCCCGCTCAAGCTGTGTGACCGTGCCGTAGCGGAGCTCGGCTACTTTCTCGTAGTTGCCCGCACGTTCGGCGCGCTCGGCCTCAAGCTTCGCGGTTTCGACGGCCTGCTTCAGCTCCTGCGTTTTTTTGATCAGCTCGCGCTCGGCGGACCAGTGCGCTTTCAGGCTGTTCTGCTTCTCGTTCAGGGCCGCAAGCTCACGGGCGATGGCTTCGAGCTTCGCGGTGTCGTTTTCGCGTTTGATGGCTTCCCGCTCAATCTCGAGCTGACGAATCTGACGCTCAATGCTGTCGAGCTCCTCGGGCAGCGAATCAATTTGGATGCGCAGCCGCGAGGCCGCCTCATCAATCAGGTCAATCGCCTTATCGGGCAGGAAACGGTCCGAAATGTAGCGGTGCGAAAGCTCCGCCGCCGAAATAATGGCCGCGTCGGTGATCCGCACCCCGTGATGCAGCTCGTAGCGCTCCTTGAGGCCCCGCAGGATGGAAATCGTATCCTCCGGGCTCGGCTCACCCACAAACACCGTTTGCAGACGCCGTTCAAGCGCCTTGTCTTTTTCGATGAACTTCCGGTACTCGCTCAGGGTCGTTGCCCCGATCGCGCGCAGCTCGCCCCGCGCAAGAGCCGGCTTCAGGATGTTGGCCGCATCCATCGCGCCCTCAGAGGCGCCCGCGCCCACAAGCGTGTGGATTTCATCAATAAACAGGATGATCTCCCCGGCGGCTTCGGTCACTTCCTTCACCACCGCTTTGAGGCGGTCTTCGAACTCCCCGCGGTACTTCGCGCCGGCAATGAGCGCGCCCATATCAAGGGAGAAAATCCGCTTGCTCTTGAGGTCCTCGGGCACGTCGCCGGTCACAATCCGCAGCGCGATACCTTCCGCGATGGCGGTTTTACCCACGCCCGGCTCGCCAATCAGCACGGGATTGTTCTTCGTCCGTCGGTTTAGAATCTGCATCACCCGCCGGATTTCCTGATCGCGGCCAATCACCGGATCAAGCTTGTTGCGCTCGGCCAGCTCGTTCAGGTCGCGCGTGTACTTCTGCAGCGACTGATACCGGCTTTCCGCATTCGGGTCGTCCACCCGATTGCTGCCGCGCACCTCCTTGAGCACGTTCATCACCTGATCCTTGGTCAGGCCCTGATCCTTCAGCAGCCGCGAGGCCGTGAAATTGTGCTCCATAATCCCGAGCAGGATGTGCTCCGAGCTGATATAATCATCACCCATTTTGGACGCCAACTTCGCCGCCGTATCGAGCAGCGCCTTGGTGTCGTTGCCGGGATACTGACCCGAAACCGAGGCGCCCTTCACGGTCGGCAGTTTCGCAAGATGCTCGCCCAGCTTTTGGATCACATAATTCGGGTCAATACCCGCCTTCTTGAGCAGCGTGAGGCTCAAACCCTCCTTATCATCGAGCAGGGCCGCGAGAATATGCTCCGGCTCCACCGCCTGCTGCTGACGGTCCGCCGCTTTCTGAAACGCCGCCTGCAGCGCCTCTTGTGCCTTGATGGTAAACTTATTGAGATTCATTTTCTTCAGATAGTCTTAAAAATAGAATGTTTTTCTTTCGGGAAGTTCATTTCCAAATCCATTCCAACACCGCCACTGTGCCGAATTTACACGCCACCTGCCAACAACACCCAAACACTCCCCAAACGTGTCAGCCACTCACCTCTTCCCCCTGCCATTTATCCTCCGAAGCTGACCAAACGTCTGTAAGTGCAACAAAATCCGGCTGGGGACAGGGGACAGAGGATAGAGGACAGAGGACAGAGGACAGAGGACAGAGGACAGAGGACAGAGGACAGAGGACAGAGGACAGAGGACAGAGGATAGAAAACTAATCTCCGTTTTCGTTCTCACAAACAAAAAAATAAACAGGTCATCGTATGTTAGTTGAGAGGCAAGGATCAGCTGTTTTGGATAAGACACCTACAATCTTAACTTGTACGCAAATCTGAAGGTGAAATCACGTTGGCACCCTGTTTTCTGTCATCTCGAACGCTTCTCATTTGGTGGGAGCCCATCGAAGCCGCGGCTGCTGAACAAGCACGGGATTTGTGATTGCTACAATAATGCTATCCCTTCGGGATTGTGGGACGTAGATCCGGATACCGGAAGCTGTATTTCGGCAATGCTCAGTTCACCCAAAGTCTGTGGCTTATTATTTAAACCAATCAAGATTTACCGCATTACACCTTCGTACTGTTCCCAATTTTATGCGCACGTAAAAGGCATGGCGGTTGGTTCAGCAAAATGCCATCAACCCTGAAAGGGTGAAATGATTGTAGCAAAATGGAATCCGCAATGCATAAAACCCCGAAGGGGTGGCATTATAACCGCAGGGAATAATTTCACCCCTTCGGGGTTTTTTATTGTTTGGGATGCGTAATTGCTACAATAATGCCATCCCTTCGGGATTGGGAAGAGCTGCTGTCGGATGCCCCAAACTCGCTCCTGTTATCCGATAAATCCTGTTCAACAAACAACGAGGCTGGAATAGCGCACTCCGCCCATTCCACCGCCAAGCTCCGTGAGCCAAATGGGTTCCAAGCATTCCCCGACTCCGTGCCCGTCACACCCCGCCCCGTCAGCTTGTGGGCCGTTACTGATTTCGGGGATTTGTGTAGTTGCATGCCGCTGATGATGTCTTTCCCGGGGGCACCCCTCTCAAGAGGGGAATTACCACATCCCAAATAATAACAGTATTATAGCCCACAATAAAATCCCACTAAATCTCACCCGATCCCCAAAATCCGCGTTCCAACAACGCAGCACCCTTCGCGCCCTTCGTGCCTCCTTTGCGCCCTTCGCGTTAAAATCTATCGAAGTCCACTATCCAATCCACGCCAATCCCACCAAACCCCCAAAACCCGCGTTCCAACAACGCCGTACGGCTTGGCGAGGGACCCTAAGCCATCCGGGCTCTGATGTTTTCCCGCCTCCGTGCCCGTCACACCCCAATTCAGCAGGATGTCAGGAAAAAAAACACATCATACCATTGTCCACATCCCCAATTATTTCAATATGTTACAAAACACTGAAAAACTGACATACTGACATACTGACTACCCCCGCACCTCCCTGATTTCCAAATAACGGTCCAATTTCACATCCTCCGCCCAGAACTCAATCAGATCAAACTCCTCTCCCGGTTCCCGCTTACGAAACAGCCCCAGCGCTTCGTCAAACCACACTATCGCCCTGTTAAGCTCGTGTTTTTTAAACCGAAAATCCTTCAGGTAATCAACACCAAAAAGCTTCTTAAAATGCAGCACATACACCAGGTGATACATATTGAGAACCGACATCATGTCCGCCGGCAAATTTTTCGAAAAATCATTTTTATTAAATTCATAAATAAGATAATCAATCTTAGCCTTAAGGGTTATAAAAAGAAAAGGCCTGAACGTCTTATAGCGTTGGTATAAGGTTTCGTTGATAATTACGAACAGAGCTGTTTCCGTAACGGTTAGTTGCAGTAACCTTACAGCCGAAAACAGATTTTCCTCAAATTGATCTAAGTCACTTCTTCTTGCTTTTTTTGCAAAAAACTTCGTGAACCTACCAACATATTTGAACACCTTGTCAAGAGGTAAAGAAAACACCCTGTAGACCGAATCTTTCACGGCTGCCTCAGAAAACTCGAGGTGTATTAACTGAGACATCATCATATATAAAGACGTGAATTTGCTGTCCATGTACCGGATAAGATGATAGTCCCTTCCATGAGCAGCTGCCCGCTCCAGTCCCGGCATAAATTCCGGGTTTTCTTCCTCATAAAGATCAAAACGTATATCAACACCAAGTTTTGATACCATCTCGTCCTTAATCTTGTCTGTAAAGTCATCCCAATCAACCCCCTCGCTATAGTTTTCGGCGCTCTTCGCAGCCATTTTTACAAGTACATCAGAATCAACAGGATCACGGTCAGGATCCTGACCAGACTTACGATACACATCAGCTTTTCGAAGTGCTTCAGTAATATTCATAAAACAGCTTAAATAATCCTTTTCAAAAAAATAATACAGACCCTTCATTTGGTATCCTAAATGATCATCAGGATCAATTTCAATCAGCTTTTCGATATACCCATAGGCCTCATCATGCCGATTGCATTGAAACAGATAAGCTGGGATGTGACGAAGCGGCAACGCATCATCAGGGTTTAAGCTATGTGCCTTTATATAATAGTTGAGTGCCGTTTCAAAGTCCTTATTACCTTCTGCATAAGCATTTCCCGCAATGTGTAAAAATGATGTATTTTCCGGGTGCCATTTCAAGCCATCATTCGCAACCTCGATACACAAATCAAATTTATCGGTAAGCGAGCACACAAAACATAACATGGCATAAGGCTCAATTTCCCAGGGCGTTTCTTCCACCATCTCCTTCAGGATCTGAATACAGGCTTCATAATCCTTTTTTTCAAATAATTCCGTTGCCAAACCATACTTTTCCTCATCAGATTCGGGGAACTCACCTCCGAGGGTGAGGATGACGGATTGCTCCTCAAACACGAACGCCGGATGTTTTCCGGCCCGGCCAAAATAGGCTTCCATAGCCGCTTGCAAAGCCTGCCTATCCCCCTCGGTCACATCCGGAAATAACTGATAAATAAAATCATCCAGCGCGTGCGTAATCGTCTTCATGTTGAGATTGGTTCAGTGAAAAGTAAGAGTAAGAGTCAGAATAAGAACCCAAAATAGGGAATTGAAACCGGAATCAGCCCCGGACAAACACCAATCCACAAAAAAACCACGACTCCCGCCCCCCTGCTCATTCCGGCCTGTTTATTTTTTTGGGAAAACTCCGAGAGCATCAAGGTCAGCAGTGCGGTTTCCACACCCCCTTAATCGGTCTCACAGCCCCTTGCTTTTTGATTCAGGCGCTCCGGGACGATACCCGCCTCCGTGCCTGGGGGAGTTGCTTCTTTGCTTGTTTGGGGCTTCAGGCGTTGACTTAATTATCCTGTTCATCCTGCAAGTCTAAAAATCCGCGTTCCAACAGCGACGTAGTACCCTTCGCGCCCTTCGTTCAGGATGACACACTCCCTTTGCGACAAACGGCGCGGCCCTCCGCGTCGGGTTTTCAGAATACCCCCCTGTCATCCTGAGCGCAGCGGAGGCGGAGTCGAATGATCTCCTTATTGAAGGCTACTACTACCAACAGTCCCGCAAAGTGAGGCATCCGGGTTTCGGGGTTTTTCGGGAGCTATTCGCGGCCTCTGCCTTTGGTCAGTACCCCACCGCCTGACCATCCGCGCGCGACTCGCTTCCGCCCACATATACGCCGAGCTCGTGATTGCGCAGGATGCCCTGAAAGCGGCCGTAGAAGCCGCCGCCGATTTCGACTTTGTGCCCCATCGCGCGCAGGGCTTCGACGATTGCAGGATCGATATCGCTTTCGAAGCGCACGAGGCCGCCGTCTTTGAGGTAGTCGCCCCAGGCTTCGGTGGGCTCGGTCGAGTTGGTGTGCAGCCAGCGGATGGCGTCGCTTGCTTCCTGCACGTTCATGCCGAAATCAATCATGTTGACCAAAATCTGCACATGACCCATCGGCTGAAATTCGCCGCCCATCACGCCGAGGGTGAACCAGGGCTTGCCGTCTTTCATCACGAAGCCGGGGATGATGGTGTGAAAGGGCCGTTTGCCGGGCTCGTAAACATTGGGGTGTGCGGGATCGAGGGAGAACAGCTCGCCCCGGTTCTGGAAACTGAAGCCCGTGCCGGGCACCACAAAACCGGTGCCCATGCCACGGAAATTGCTCTGAATCAGGGAGACCATGTTGCCCTCGCGGTCAGCCGTTGTGAGAAAAATCGTACCGCCGTCGCGCAGGCCTTCGATGCCGCTCGTGACCCGCTCAAGGGCGCGGTCGCTGATGAGGGCGCGCCGCTCCGCCGCGTACTCTTTGCTGATGAGGCGCTCAAAGGGCAGATCGTTAAAATCGGGGTCGGAGTAAAATTTCGCGCGGTCTTCGAAGGCGAGCTTCTTGGCTTCGATCATCAGATGCAGCGCCTCCGGACTGTTGAAGCCCATTTCGGATAAGTCGTAGCCTTCCAGAATGTTGAGCATTTGCAGCACCGCGGTGCCCTGATTGTTTTGCCCGATCTGATGGACTTCGTAGCCGCGGTAGGTTGTGCTGAGGGTTTCGATCCATTCGGAGCGGTGCTGATCGAAATCTTCGAAGCGGAGATAGCCGCCGTGCTCACGCATGAAAGCGTCAATTTTGCGCGCGATTTCCCCGCGGTAGAACACATCGCGGCCCTGCTCGCCGAGCAGCCGGTAGGTATTGCCGAGGTCAGGATTCCGCATGATCTCCCCTTTTTCAGGACCGCGTCCGTCGATGGTGAAGGTCTCGATGAAGGCTCCGACGCGGTTGGCGAGGATGCGCGCACTGCGGCGCCAGGCGTCAGCGATGACCTCCGGCACAGGGAAACCGTTTTCCGCATAGTGCACAGAGGGCGCGAGGATGTCGGCCATCGGCAGGCTCCCGAAGCGCTCGTGCAGCTCGAACCAGCCGTCAATCGCGCCGGGCACGGAAACAGAGAGCAGAGATGAAGGCGGGATGCGGGTTTCTTCCATCGCCTCGAGTTCGGCCATAAGCTGCTCGTAGGAGAGCCCGAGGGGCGAGCGCCCGCTTGCGTTAATCGCGTAGAGCTGCTGCGATTCCTCGTGCCATAAAATCGCGAACAGGTCGCCGCCGATGCCGTTTCCGGTCGGCTCCATCAGTCCCATCGCAGCATTCGTTGCAATCGCCGCATCAATCGCGTTGCCGCCCTGCATCAGGATTTGCAGGCCGACCTGCGCCGCAAGGGGATGGCTCGTTGCGACCATGCCGTTTGCGGCAACAACTTCGCTGCGGGTTATAAAATGCTCGTTCAGGCGGTCAAACTGCGCATCGGCCGTTTCATTAAACATAAGGAGGAAAATGAGGGTGAGGAAAACAGACGAAATCAGGAAAAGTGTGCGCATAGCTTGCATGGGCATACCGTAAACTGTTGGTTATTTGTGTGATGCGAACAACAATAGCGCGCATCCTGTTTTAGCTCCGATAAGGTGAGGAATTGCGATGACTTTGGCAAGAAAGAAATGAACCCTCTGACCATATACCCATTCTTTTTCCTAAATCCGGGTTTTTGCGGGATTCACGGATATTCCGGCAGTATGTTAGCTACCGGATACGATACGCCCCATATTCCTCAAAATGCTGTTGGCATTCAGACTCAGGATTGAGCCTTAAGCACAAAGCATAAAGACTTACCTGCTGTCTGTTGGATGCAAAATTCCTCCGTCTTGACCCGCTTCCCTCAAATAAATGATCAGGTCAACTTTATAAAGTGTGCTCAGCATTAAGTTTTTTGAAGGCCGAACTTTCACATTCTATTAGCCCGGTTTCAGTTGCTTTTTGGGTTATCAGATATTGAGGCATCCTGTGATTCATTTGACTTTGCACGTTCTCTGTTTTCGCGCCGTGCAGCAATGCTGTCCTTAACTATACTCCCGCCGAGGCCTCCCATTCCTAATCCGTAGAGCGTGCTTGTAGTCCAGTTTGAAGTAATAGCGCAGTTGCCGGTATTACAGCCAATAAAGAACCAATAAGCAAAACCTGCAATACCACCTATCAGCAGGCCAGCTATGATAATCAGCAAATTTTTGTTCATAAACGTAGTTTTATGGATTTGATTAAATAACTATGCAGTAATATAAGGCAGATCTATGGGAAATAAAAGCTGTCCGGTCACCGACATTCAGTTGCTTTTAGGCAACAATTCGTTCTTATTTTACCAAAACGCATAAAAAAACCGCATACTTATGCGGTGCATAAAGTTCAGAAACCTGATATACTATTCAAATAGCCAATAACAATTCAGACAGGCTACCGGGTCTCCCAAGCATATCAACATTACAGGTTCAGTATTAGCCCGCATTATTCACTAATAAACAAGTTTTATTTGCTAAATGTATGTTTAAATTTGGCTTAGTGAAAAACACCAGTAGGCCAAATTTGAGTATGGTGTTAAGACTGCGAAATTTCCCCGCTGGCGGCGTTGAAGCTGAAAACTCATGCTCAGGGTACTAAGGTACCCCTCCGCTGAGTTTTCAACTTCGCCTTGCCAGCAAGAAAATTTCTTGGTGAATAATGCGGGTTAGATAGCTGAGTGCATTGCTGTCAGGTCAAACTGCCTGCAGCCTCAGCCTGTTTAGCGCAATTTGTGGGGTTCTGAATCTTACAGACAGACTCCGGCATTTGAATATGGTCCAATAAAAAAATATACAGCGTGCAGTCCCTGACCGGACTGCACATTTTTTTTTGGTTCATATTGAACAAAGAGCATCCCCGGATATTCACAATAATACTTAATGGTCGTAAATCCGGTAAGGGCAAGTTTATCACCTGTGCGCACAGAGGTCTTTGACTGCACTTCTCTGCTTTTTTTGAGACAGCACTTATAGCAACTGCAAGCTGACGCATTTTACTGCTCGATGCAGCAAGTATCAAAGGCTGCAACTCCCTCAGCTTAGCCACTATTCCTACAGATGAGCTGCCAACCGGGTAAAGCGATTCAGATTTTTTACAGGCAAAAAAAAGACCGCCTCGCTTAGTAAAGCTGCGGTCTTTTTATTTGAAATGGTTTAAAACGAGGCAATGATACAATCTGTCGTTAAACTTTACTCATTGCCCGGGTTCGATTATTCTATGCTTGAAGGAAGTTCATCGGGAATAGTGCCAAACTCAAGTTCATAGGCGCCGTCAGCAACAGGCTGATCCGTTTCAGCAATAATCTCTCCGTCTGAGAGCAACGCAAGGTTAACTGCTTCAACGTCGCCAATCGGACCAAGAATAATACCAAATCCTACAAAATCCGAACCTTCAACATTATATTCAAATAAACCGGATTGCGGAATGGTAATGGTTTCAGAATTAAAGTCACCCGTGTTACCGTCCCAGGTATAGTAGGTCAGGAAAAAAGCACTTTCCGCAGGTGCCTGCACTTCAATGGTAAGATCGCCATCAAGCCCCGGCTCACTGTCACTGCCTGAAGAAGAGCAGCCTGACAGGATGAGTGCGAGCAAAAGCGTCGTAAAAATACTGATTGAAAGATATTTCATAAGAATAGTTCTTTTGGATTTGTATTTGATTGGGATCGAATGAATTAGAACATAGAAATTATGTATTGAAAAAACAAATTTTACAATAAAACACGCTGATACGTCGAATAAAGTGACTTTCATATGTAAATAATTTTCAACTACAACATATCTGATATCCGATATGTACTACCAATTATAAGTGCAGAAGTCAGGGCTTGGGTCCTCTGATACGATACTACCTCACGGTACCCTTCTGCAGGTGTAATGGGGCTCTTCAGCGCACCGTGACTTTTTCACAAAATGAAAAACCCCGCCGGAATCAGATGATTCCTGACGGGGCTTTCGGGCGGGAAAGATTCCGGTTTGCTGTGCTGTACCATGGTGCTGCCTGCTGTTAGTCTGCACACAGCGAAGCGGCACCAAGCGTTTCGGCTATTTCACGAGTAACATTTTGTTTGTGAAGGTCTGACCGTTGGCTTGCATGCGCACAATATACACGCCGCTTGTAAGTCTTGAGCCGTCAAAAACTGCCGTGTGTGTTCCGACGGTTTGCAGGCCGTTGTGCAACAGCGCAACGCGCTGACCCAGTACGTTGAAGACTTCGAGACGTACATCGGTGGTTTCGCCTACTTCATAGCGGACATTGGTTGTCGGGTTGAACGGGTTCGGGTAGTTTTGCAGGAGTCCGAATCCGGCAGGCTGCTCGAGCTGATCTTCATCACGAATTCCGACCGGCGTGAGGCCGCCTTCCGGCAGCTCGACGAGCTCCGTGGTGTAGATCACGAACTCGCCGGGTTCGAGTACGACAGGCTCGTTGGTAGCGCTGAATTCGCGCGCTTCCTGCGCAAAGTAGTCGTACCACAGGCCCGTGTGCTGCAAATTGGCGTCAACTGTGCGCTGCTGAACATCAAAGTTACCGATGATAGCGACGTTCATGCTCTCATGGTTGAGCCATATCCGTTTTACAGAGGGCTGAAGATCGAGGGATACGTCTTCGGTGCGGAATGCTTCGCTGCTTTGGCGCAGGTGAATAATAGCGCGCCAGGTGTTGTAAAGCTCCACGCGAACAGGGTCTGCAAGGTAATCATCCCACATAACGGGCATGGGCGCGGTGCGGTTCGGCCCGGTCTCATCGAGCGGGATGTCATAGCCCAGCTCCCCAAATTGCCAGAGCATTTTAGGACCCGGAATGGTAAAGAAAAAGGCACCGGCCAACATCTGACGCCCCATAGCGGTTTCAAAATCACGGATGTCATAGCCACCGGAGGAGCGCCCGAACTGAAGGTTACGGTACATCAGGCGCTGCTCGTCATGGCTTTCCATGTAGCCCACAAGGTTAGGCGCACTCCAGCCGCGGGACTGATGGAAGACGCCCGAGAAGTTCGACTGATTATTGCTGTGCCAGCCCATGGTAGCTTCATTGTAATTGAAGTTCATATTACCCCAAAGAAGCATGCCCGGCCGGCCTTCGTTGCGGCGCCAGTTTGAAAGCTCCATCTCTTCACTGTTGGCGGTGAAGTGCTCGAGTACAATCCAAAAATCCGGATCAATTTCCCAGATGGCATCTGCCATGCGCTTGAGGTTGGCGATGCGTTGCGCGTTGTAGCCGTGGTAGTTCTGATTGTTGAAGTTGGTCGCAAACCCTTTGGTGAGGTCGAAGCGGAACCCGTCAACACGGAATTCCTCAATCCAAAACGCGTTGGCACGGTCCATCCAGTATTTAATTTTCGGATGATCGTGATTCAGGTGGTTAAACACGTTAAACTCGTGCCCCGGGCCAATCAGCGGGTTGTTCTGATGACCGTAGAGACCGATCAGCGGAGACAGGTCGGTCGCATGGTTGTATACAACGTCGAGCAGCACGGCCATGCCGCGGGAGTGGGCTTCATCAATCAGGCGCTTAAGCTCGAAGGCCGGGCCGTAGGATTTCTCGACGGCGAGATGGAAGTTCGGGTTGTAGCCCCAGCTGATGTTGCCGTCAAAATTAGATACGGGCATGAGTTCGAGGGCATTGATACCAAGCCGCTGCAGGTAATCCAGCGAATCCGCTACATTGCGATAGGTGCTTTCGTCCAGCCAGTCACGGATGAGCAACTCGTATTTGATCATATCGCGGTGATCAATGCGCTCATAATCAGTTGTTTGCCACTCGTATTGCGGGGCAGCGGTCTGCAGAATGGAAACCATGCCGCTTGTTTTACCGGTGGGATAGGGCATCAGGTTCGGATAAACCTCTTCACTGATAAAGCGGTCATTCCAGGGATCGAGCACTTTGTGGGAATAAAGCTCTCCGATGCGGCGCTCTCCTTCTACCAGATACTGAAAGCCGTACTCAACACCAGGCGTAAGGTCTGTAACGGTCGTCCAGAACATCACGCTGTCCGGGTTCACTGTGTGACGGTTCATGAAAAACTCCGGACGAATTTCCCATTCGGTGAAATCGCCGATGACGTAGATATCATCAATGTAAGGTGCCCAAATGGCAAGCGTTACGGAGGTGTCGTCGTCGTGATAGTTGATGCCGTAACGGGTGCCGGCAGGGGGTGCCATTTCGGTTACTTCCGGATTGACTACAATGTATGTGAAGGCTTCTGCAACATCACCCGCATCATCTTCAACTTCCGCGCGCAGATCAATACGACCGGTAGAAGCTATGGTAAGGTCATAGGTGAGGTCAGCGACATCATCAGCGGAAGCCACAAGCACTTCATCGGCATAGAGGCGGAGTTCTGCGATTTCGGTTTCCAGCGCAAAGCCTGCAATGCGAACTTCAATCACATCATCTAATTCAGCAAAAGCCGGATTGTATGGGTCGTTTGACGGGCTTGTAAAACGGACGAGCAACGGATCGTTGAAAAGATCAACAAAAATATCAGCACCGCCTACATCTTTTCCTTCCAGGAAACTGCCATTAACCTGCTCCCCGCTTCTGAATACAAAAGCCATCTGCAGAATCTGTTCACTCAGCGGTACGCCGTAGTATTCGCGTATATTTTCAATATCAAGCTGGTACAGATCCTCACCGATACGGGTAAGCTTGGTTTCGGGCGTGTTCTGCCCCCAGTTGGTTTTAACGTACCGCCAGCCGGACGGGCCATCGCTGAGGTTAGTAATTACACCAGTGTGGGCATAGACGTCACCGGTGTAGCCCGCAAGGCCGCCGTTTCCTTGTGTGGCGTCAAAAATGATGGAAACGGGCTGATCTTCCGTAGGGAAATCCGGAATGGTAGTTACTACCTGTGCCTGAAGGTAGGCTGCAGGCATAAGCAGAATGAGCAGAAAAAGGAGCATCAGATGATGGAGCCTGGAGTATAGCATAATTCAAAAAGTTTATTGCAATTAATAGAGTACAGGTTTACCGCTGTTTTTTTCTTTAAATCGGGCAGACTTTTCCGCCATAGCCGCAGGGCTAAGCGTAGAACTGCGTAATACAAGTTCAGGGGCGTAGACCGTATGAGATATCTTGCCCCCGGGGTTATTGATTCGGTTGAGAATTTTTTCTATGGCCATTTCACCCATTTCCCGCATGGGCTGCCGCATGGTGCTCAGGCCGAAAAAATCGGAAAACTGAATATCATCATACCCGATTATGGGAATGTAAATACCATGATCCTGCATGGCTTTGATTGCGCCGATAGCCTGTATATCAGAGTTGCAAAAACAGGCATCCGGATGCTCGGGTAAACTGAGAAGCTTAATCATGGCTTCATATCCGTTTTTTTCGGTGAAACCGTCGCGGGCCGTGCTGTCTCCTGCTACAATAAGTTCAGAAAGCGCGAAGCGACCTGCATCTTCAAGGGCCCTTTTATAGCCACTCACGCGATCCTGTGTGGGTTTGGATCTGCTGAGCGCTGAAATCATAGCTATTCGCTGATAGCCCTGTTCAATAAAATACTGTGTTGCATTGTAGGCACCGTCGATACTATCCACGCTAACGGAGTCAAACTCAGCGCTGTATTCATCAACAAGCGTGATAGGCACATCATATTTTTTGAGTTCATTCCATTGCTTTTCTGTGAAGTGAACTGAGATGATGACATATCCTTCTGCCATCCCGCGTTTAACACTGTATTCAACCTGCTCAAAGATGTCGTCAGAGAGCTTAACGTTGTAAATATTGAGGTCAAAATCGGAGTCACCGATCTTTTCCTGAATGCCCTCCAATACCTCCATGAAGAAGTAATTGGACATTACAGGTACAATCAGGGAGATGAGCTTGCTTTTTTTCCGGGCCAGTCCCTGCGCCATGGCCTGCGGATGATATCCCATTTTCTTTGCAAGCTGAAGAATCTTTGTTCTCGATTTTTCCGACACATTGTTGCTGTTGTTAAATACCCTTGAAACGGTAGCTATACTTACCCCTGCCTCTTTGGCAATATCATAGATGGTTACGGACACAATTCAGACCTCTCAAATTTGTGACGGGAGAAATGCAGGTTCATCGATTATTAAGAGAAAAACACCGGAGATCTTATGATCTCCGGTGTTTTATTAAGCTGCTTTGGAAGGCATTGGTTTACTTTGAGCAAACAGCTTCCACAAGCTTTTTATCTAATGTTCAGCTGATTATTTAACCAGCATCATGGTACGCTGTGTTGTGAAGCTGCCGGACTGCAGACGGTACAAATAGACACCGGATGACAGGCGGCTTGCATCAAACTGTACGGTGTGTACACCAGCGCTAAAGGTTCCGTTCGCAAGCGTAGCTACGCGCTGACCCAAAACATTGAACACGTCAAGACGGATATCAGCTGATTCCGGCAGGGTGAAGTTGATGTTGGTTGTTGGGTTGAACGGGTTCGGGTAGTTCTGGCTGAGCGTGATGGCACGCGGCAGCTCGCTTCCGGGCTGAACACTTGTAGGTGTTGTCGGGAAGTAAACTGTACCGGAATACAGGTGATTGTTGGACTCCGGCTGTGTTTCGCGGGTGAGCGCAAACGTTTGTCCCCAGTCGAGCTGCGGGAAGTCTGAAAAGAGAACCGGAGCATCTGCTTCGCCCAGACCGTAATCCGGTGGCGCCGGGAAGTCGAGGTCTTCTGCTTTCCAGGTAATCTCATCAAAGGTAAAGCCACCAGCCGGCCAAAGGGTTACTTCGCCGATTACGGCTTCAGGCTCAATGTAACGGTAGTAGCGACGTCCGGCGTCAAATCCGCCGCCATTGATAACGTACGGGCCATCTTCCGGGCCGTAAGCAATACGGAAACCAAAGTGATTTTCCGTTGGAAGTGCGATTTCGAGCTCGAGCTCATACATCATCGTGTCACCGACACGGTTAAAGCGGAGACGATCACGCTGATCGGGATCATCGAGTCCAGGCTGTCCGTCACCTACAGAAAGATCTTGTGTGAGTCCGAAAATAGGTGTTTCAACCACAAGGAAGACTTCATCATTAGCCGGGTCAAACGGATCTTCGTGCTCAAGGGCAGGAGCCATGTCGAGCGGGAAGGTTACGGTGTACGTGTCAGAACCGGTTCCTTCCACTGTAATCAGGGCCTGCTCAGGCAAGCTGTTGAAGAAGCCGATGTCACCACCGAAATCACCGGTAGCCACCTGGAAAGGCGTGCTGCCGAATTCGTAGAGGCGGTCACCGCCGCCGAATGCGCCTGGCTCTTCCCATCCGTTACCTGAAATCAGGTTAGGAATGAAGTTCGGGCTGTCTTCGTCGAAACGGCTTTCATCCCAGATAATGAAGTATTTGTAGGGAATCTGCTGACCTACTTCGCGGGTAAGAACAAAAGAACTTCTCCAAATGTCTTCGCCTTCATCGTAGGTCATGGATGTTGCTGAATCCCAGTTGTTGAATGCACCGGGAACCGCTACGCGATCGCCAATTCCGCGGTTGAAGTAACCGAGCTGCTCAAGGAGGCTTACGTTGGCACGGAATTCAACTTCCGCTTCAATCACTTCGCCGCTTGGCGGTACTTCATTGTTGAAATTGGTCCAGCGGATAGTAGAGTCGGCAGCCGGAACAAAGAATGTTTTATCCGCGCCGTCTTCCCACTGCACACCATCGGGCGTGTCGATAACGTACTTGTAAAGTACCTGACCGGTTTCCTGATTGTAGTTGCCGCGTACACCAACTATGTGATCCGGATTTTCGGGATCATACTGTGATGTAGCAACCCGCGCCCCAACGTTCACCCGGAAGTGAACAGCGGTGAACCCTTCATCAGAAGGCTCGAAAGGAGCCGTACGACCTGCGTCTGTTCCGGCGAAGAACTCAATCGGAAGCACAATATCGCTGTCCGCGTCTTCAGGAACTTCAAACATGTAGTTTCCGCCGCCAACAGGATCAAATTCCCATCCGTCATTGAATCCAATGCCGTTTTCAGTGTCGTTTCCTGCCCAGAATTTATAGGCAAGCTGATCGCCCGGGGCCATCAGCACGTTAAATTCCCAGTAATCACCGGCGATGTTCTGCCCCTGAACAGAGCTTGAACCCCAGTTGATATTCTGGCCAAAGTAGTCTTCGTTGCTAAATTCAGAACCATTTACAGCACCACGAATTTGAAGCACCCCGTCTGCGCTGAGTGTATCAGCAACGGTTGAGGTGTTCACCCGGAAGGTGACCGTAATCGGGTCGTCTTCAGCTACTGCCTGCATGCTTACGCCAAAAACAAACAGCGCCAGCATCATCAGCATTTTGGTAAAGGTTTTCATATGTACCTCTTTTGTTGGTTTAGATTTACGGTTTCCCGCTTGTATTTCAGATTTATTCTGAAAAGAGTAAGGTGACTGTGCAAGCCATTACGGATTTCACAGCTACCTAAAATGGTTGAAGCTTAAAATTTGACTTTAAGTGAGAATCGGTTGGTTACCCCGAGTATTTTGTGGCTTTGCAGCGCGTAACCAATGTTCAGGCCCAGCCCGCCGCTCAGCTCGTAGTTCACCCAGCCGCCGGCTGCGAATTCAAACATCCGGTCGTCGAGCAACAGGTCCGGAAGACCCGCCTGCACAGCAAACAGCTCGTCAAAAAACGCCGCCTCTATACCCAGATTAACGCTCTGCGTGTTGTTGCTCGGGCTCACGCCGTCGGCCATCAGCGTTACGCGTACCGTCTCGGTTTTAACCCCGTCCCACGCCAGGCCCACCTGCAGCAACAGCGGCAGATCGAAGTCTTTAGTCTCCAGACGCGCAGGCACGTTCGGGTTGTTGCCCGCTGAGCCACGGTCAATATCCACCGGCACGTTCAGGTCTTTGCCCGTGATGTTGAGCTTCTGACCGAAGTTGGCAAAGCGTACCCCAAAGCGGATGCCGTCGAAGGGCGTCACGTAGGTCGTTCCCAGATCGAAGGCAAAACCCCCGCTGCTGGAATTCCAAATCTGCTCGTGCACATACTTGACCGTTGCGCCGATGGCGAAGTCACGCATGAGGAACTGTGAGTAGGTCAGTCCGGCCGCGTAGGAGTAGGCGCCAAAGAAACGGCCCGTGCCGTCCTGCTCCTGCATGGTGGTTTCTTCCATGTCGTCCATGGTCAGCGCGCTCACGCTCAGCCCTACCGTACCTGCGCCGGGTATCGGCAGTGCGATACCCACAAAGTTGTGACGAAGGTCGGCAAACCATTCCGAATGCTCAATGTGCACCTGACGCTCGCGGACCATCGCCAGCGCTCCGGGGTTCCAGTACATGGCCGTCGCGTCGTTGACCGAAGCCGTGATCGCGTTGCCCACGCCCGTTGCCCGCGTGCCGACCGGAATGTTCAGAAACTCGGCCGCAGAGGTCCCCGATTTCGAGATCTCCTGACCCTGCACCTGCTGCGGGGCTGACAGCCAGCCCGCGCTAATCATCACCGTGAATACCAGCACAGCCGGTAACAGGCGCTTCATGCTCAATTTCGTGTTCATTTGATTTCTCATTGGTTTAGCCCCCTATTTGATTACCGCGAATTTGCCAACCTTCTCTCCTATACCGGGCGCATCCACATGGTAGATGTACACCCCATAGGAAAGCTCGCGGTTTTCACTGGTGATCATATCCCAGACGTAACGGCTTTCCGTAGCCGGGTTATCGACACGCAGGGTTTGGAGGAGCCGGCCTGATACGCTGAAGATGCGGATCGTAGCCTGCTGCGGCAGGTTGGTGAAGTGCAGCTGACGGCCGCCCGTGCGGGGTTCAGCTACATGCGTTACCAGATACGGATTCGGAACCACACGAATGAGGGAGAGCGGATCTTCCACTTCGCTCAGGTCGACATCAGGGAAGTTGGAGCCGTCAATGGTGAAGGTGAATTCATCGGCCGATGTAAGCGGCTTCACGGTAAAGAAGCGAAGCTCATCGCCTTCAGACGGATCAACTGTGAGGCCAAACGGGCTTGTTGCGGTACGGGCAAGCATGGATACCCGCCAGGTATCCCGAAGCTCACCGTCGTCGCGGACATCTTCCAGAATGTAGAGGATGTCGCTTCTTGACTGATTGTTGTTGTCAAAGGCAGCCCTGAAGCGGCGGAAATCCTCGGTCGCCTGCCAGGTCTGTCCCTGATTACTGCTTCGGAGTCGGGTTGAGTTGGCGCCAACGGCTACGAGTGAAGACGTACCGCCTGCTATGCTCCCGATACCAAACAGCTCTACACCGGTACCGCTGTCAAGCGCTTCCCAGGTCTGACCGCCATCGGCGGTAAAGATGATGGCACCGCCGCGTCCCACAGACCAGCCGGTTGCGTTATCCGCAAAGGTGATGTCATTGAGCTGCTGATTGGTTGGGGTATCAAGTTCTGTCCAGGTTTCGCCGGCGTCTTCCGTTTTAAAGATACGGCCGCCTGTTCCTGCAACGTAGCCAGTTTGTTCATCGGTGAAATCCATCCCAAAAAACTCCAGGATTGGTCCAACCGGAAGAGGTTCCCAGTTAGTACCGCCATCCGTTGTTTTTAGGACACGGGAGTTGCCTGCGCCAAATATCAGGCCCGAAACATAGCCGGTCTGCGCGTCGGTGAAGACTACGTTGTTAAAGCGGTTCAGTACGCCCGAATCCTGTGTAACCCATGAATCTCCGCCGTTTGTGGTTGCAATAATAACACCACCGTCGCCTACCGCCCAGCCGTTTTGCTCGTCCACGAAGTAAATGTCGCGAAGAATGGAGGTAATCCCCGTTTCCATGGGCGTCCATGTTTGACCGCCATCGGTCGTGCGGGTTACGGTTCCTTCGCGACCGGCTGCCCAGCCGTTTTGCGCGTCCACGAAATGCGCTGCTTTCAGACGCACACTTACACCGCTTTCCACGTTTGTCCAGATTTCGCCACCGTCTTCGGAGCGCTGTATCAGACCTGCGGCACCGAAAATCAGAATGTTATCGCTGCTGAGGTACACAACATCACGCAGATCCCGCGGAAGCTGCGGGTTGGTGAAGAACGCGTAATCTACTTCCTGACCGGTTACCGTGTTGGTAATGATTACGTTAGTGCGCTCGGCAGGGATGTTTGTATTACCAATGGTGAAGGGGAGCGATTCACGCACCGGCTCATCAAAGAATTCAAAGCGGTAGTCTGAGGGCGTCGGGTTTCTGCCGGATACCCCGATTACAAAGTTGTGAATATTTGATTCTTGTTCGGTGATCCACTCCGTTCGCTCTTCATCTACTGCTACACGGTTGGGAATATCATCAATGAAAAACAACAGCCCCTCTTTAACCGGCAGCTCCACACCCTGAAAATTCTCCAGGCGGTCGAAAAGGACTTCGCCGGTTGTTGTATTGGTGAGGGAGACGCTCTTGGTAACGAGATCCACAACATTGCCGGGCCGCTCAATGAGGGTATCGGTAAATGCTATGCTGTAGTTGTGACCGCCGCGGAGGGCGTCGGGATCAATAACCTGCACATCAATGGTACCGGAACCGGAGCCGCTAATTTGCTGAACCATAGGATCCTGCGGCGCAACAAAGCCTGCGGCGCCACGCTGCGGTGTTACCGCAACGACGTTTACGCCCGTAATCACAGTTCCGTCCGGCAAAATCTCAATGTCCAAACCTGAGTCAAGTGGCGGGATGGTATAGATAGAGTTAGGAAGCGGTATAATCGGGACGTCATCTTCATCAAACTCAATCGGCAGCTCAAACTCGGGCAGGGCGTCGCCGTGTGTGAAGGATACAACGGCGTAGTAGTACGTACGTCCGTTGGTGAGACCGCTGTCTTCCCAGATACGGCGGATGCCGGTATCGGAACCCATCCAGATGCGCTGCCCGCCTACTGAAGCCGGATGGTATCCGGTGATGTCATTCTGCAGATCAAATACATCTTCAAAAGCCAGACGCTGTCTGTTGCCCTGATTGTCGGTAATGCGGAGTGCGTCGGTGAACTCAGGATCCGTTGACCTGAAGACCATGTAGCCCTGAAAGTTATTCGGGTTTGCAAACACATCCTCAAAAACCCCCGTAGCAACCGGGCGCTGATACACCACGTAGCCGTCGAAGAATGGATCGTAGTGGAATTCCGCGGCGTCATCCCAGTAGAGCAACACGCTGCCGTCGCCGACAACTGCGCTGAGCTGCGGCTTGGGCGGACGTATCGGCTGAGGTCCGTTGTCATCATCCTGCGGAAAAATAAAGATTCCGCTGCTCTGCTGCTGTGCCTGAAGCTGACTTTGCGCGCTGAACCCCGCCCCGATAAGGGCGGTGACGGCAAAGCTCATCAGCATCGTAACAAAAAATTTCATAGAAAACCTTGGGTGACCGGATTGTATCCGTTCGGAGAGGGTCTTTTGATTGGTTGTAGATTTCATCGTTTGTACCCTCCCTTAAAATTTGACTTTAAGTGAGAATCGGTTGGTTACCCCGAGTATTTTGTGGCTTTGCAGCGCGTAACCGATGTTCAGGCCCAGCCCGCCGCTCAGCTCATAGTTCACCCAGCCGCCGGCTGCGAATTCAAACATCCGGTCGTCCAGCAACAGGTCCGGAAGACCCGCCTGCACGGCAAACAGCTCGTCAAAAAACGCCGCCTCTATGCCCAGATTCACGCTCTGCGTGTTATTGCTCGGGCTCACGCCGTCGGCCATCAGCGTTACTCGTACCGTCTCGGTTTTAACCCCGTCCCACGCCAGGCCCACCTGCAGCAACAGCGGCAGATCGAAGTCTTTAGTCTCCAGACGCGCAGGCACGTTCGGGTTGTTGCCCGCTGAGCCACGGTCAATATCCACCGGCACGTTCAGGTCTTTGCCCGTGATGTTGAGCTTCTGACCGAAGTTGGCAAAACGTACCCCAAAGCGGATGCCGTCGAAGGGCGTCACGTAGGTCGTTCCCAGGTCGAAGGCAAAACCCCCGCTGCTGGAATTCCAAATCTGCTCGTGCACATACTTGACCGTTGCGCCGATGGCGAAGTCACGCATGAGGAACTGTGAGTAGGTCAGTCCGGCCGCGTAGGAGTAGGCGCCAAAGAAACGGCCCGTGCCGTCCTGCTCCTGCATGGTGGTTTCTTCCATGTCGTCCATGGTCAGCGCGCTCACGCTCAGCCCTACCGTACCTGCGCCGGGTATCGGCAGTGCGATACCCACAAAGTTGTGACGAAGGTCGGCAAACCATTCCGAGTGCTCGATGTGCACCTGACGCTCGCGGACCATCGCCAGCGCTCCGGGGTTCCAGTACATGGCCGTCGCGTCGTTGACCGATGCCGTAATCGCGTTGCCCACGCCCGTTGCGCGCGTGCCCACCGGAATGTTCAGAAACTCGGCCGCAGAGGTCCCCGATTTCGAGATCTCCTGACCCTGCACCTGCTGCGGGGCTGACAGCCAGCCCGCGCTAATCATCACCGTGAATACCAGCACAGCCGGTAACAGGCGCTTCATGCTCAATTTCGTGTTCATTTGATTTCTCATTGATTTAGCCCCCTATTTGATTACCGCGAATTTGCCAACCTTCTCTCCTATGCCGGGCGCATCCACATGGTAGATGTACACCCCGTAGGAAAGCTCAAGATTATCTTTGGTGAGCATATCCCAGATATAGCGGCCATTATCGATTGAATTATTTACGTTTAGCGTCTGCACGAGGCGGCCTGATACGCTGAAGATGCGGATCGTAGCCTGCTGCGGCAGGTTGGTAAAGTGAAGCTGACGCACGCGTGTCTGATCAGCGCCTGCCGGACGAGGTTCTCCAAGATGCGTACCGATGTACGGGTTGGGTACTACCCGGATATTATCGAGCTGGTTTTTGGCCAGTTCGGGATCTACATCAGGCAGGTGTGAGGCGTCGATGGTAAATTCAAAAACATCTTCACTGGTAAACTCTCCGCTTTGATTCAGCGTGATGATATCGCCCGGCTGTGCTGCGAAGGGCTGATTCGCTTCGAAAGGCTCGAGTACGAGTTCCCAGGCAAGCTCTTTTTCACCGGTTTCCGGATTGGTCTCGCGGATGTAGATGAGGTCGCTGTCGGTACGGCGCTGAGCGTTGTTATAAACAGCGGCGAAACCTGCATGACCGCGCTGTGCGTCGCTAATTGACGGATGCGGCAGGTAGCCAAACTCAACCGGTTCATTGGTGCGGGTGTTGATGATGCGGAAATTCACATCGCGGGCAGGTGCCTGCATGGTGAGTGACCCCCGCTGTACCTGAACGGGTACGGAGCTGCTCTTACTGATCGCCGCATTCCGGCGGGTATCAAAGAACTCAATCCGGTAGTTTTCCATGCTGCCGTTGTGACGAATCGCGCGGATGGTCGCGGGGGTATCCGAACCGGTGCGGCTGCTCCAGCTTTGCAGACGCAGCCTTGTGTTTGGACGCTCACCGGCAACTTGCGATGGCGCGAAGGCATCGTTCACCACGATCATTTTCACGCCGTCAAAAACAGGCAGGTCTTCACCGTTAAACTCATCTCGCTCTTCAAATATGATGCGGTCGTTGGTTACATCCGTTACCGTGAAACCGGTTGTCTGCCGCCAGGTCTGCCCGTTAGCCGTCACTTCTTCGTCCTGGAATTCGATGCGGTAGGTTGTGTTCACCTGAAGCTGACGCGGATCGAAAATACTGGTGATAATCGTACCGGTCGCACTTCCGGTACCGCCTACGCGGTTCACCGAAATTTCGGCGGGTCCCACATATCCGGCGGCAGGTCCGCCGGGTACGACAAGCTGCACATTCTGACCTGCGGTCAGCGAGCCGTCAGGATTAATACTGATGTTAACCGGTGATTCCGAAGGCGCAATATCCGCAATAGCGGCACCGCTGTTGTAGGCCGTTACGACGTAGTAGTACTGACGACCGTTGATGACATCCGTATCCACGAAATGACGCTGCAGGCCGGTATCGCTGCCGAGGAAAAACTCCAGGCCGTTGATATCAATCGGATGATTTCCGGTAATGCCGTTGGCGAGGTCAAACTGCGCGATGGGCTGCAGGAACTGAATGTTACCCCGGCCATCCGTAATGCGGCGGCTGTCGGCCAGCGCAGGATCGGTGGAGCGGTACACGCGGTATCCTTCGAAGTTACGCGGATTAACGCCAAGGCGGTCGAGGAAGCGGTCGAATACGTCTTCAGCTTCATCATCCCAGTATAGTACGACGTGTCCGTCGCCCGGAACTGCGCGCAGAAGCGGCGGCGGCGGGGCAATCGCAAACTGATAGTTGGCATCGAAAGCGCGGAAGGCGTTTTCAAGCTGCTGCGTAACCAGCTCTTCATCTGCGGTATTGGTGGTGGTTCCGGTTTGCGCTACAGAAACAGCGATAGCGAAACGCTGTACGGAACCTGCACGGAGCGGGAAGAAGCTGGAGGTAATCATCTGATCGGTATCCTGCGTAGCCGGAGGCGCGGGCGGGAACAAACCCGGTACCATAAAGCGGCGCCAGATGAGTCCGTCGTTGAATTCCAGAGAACCCGCAGGAATCGAAGTTGCAGAGGTAATACCGATGGCGTCGGTTTCGCGCACATCTGTTTTATCAATATTCGGCTCACCAGGGAAGGGTGTGAACGCGCCTGAACTTGGGAATCCGTCCCCTTCACCGCGGGCACCGCTGCCTTCTACGCCGTCGATACCGACATCATCACGCAGGGTCCAGTCCTGATTGTTGTCAAAGAAGTCTTCTCTCGATTCATCAATCATAGGCGCTGCCGTGAACTGATTGAGGAAAAAGCGATCGAAATGAGATTCCGGGAAAACCGGATTATTGATTCGGCTGTAAAGGTTTCTGAGCGCTTCCTGATAATCGTTAATGAAATCTGCAAATTCGGAATCATTGTTCATGCGGCGCTCAATCCACTGATCGGGAATGATCATCCCGCGCTGAATAAAGAGGCTGTCGGTCGGCACCCATTCGCCGTTGACCTGTGACCAGCCAACCGGATCAATGCCCGGGTTGCCGGCATGGCCTTCGTAGTAGCCATCCCACAAATAATTGATGAAGCGGACGGCACGGGTAACCGGCTGCGGCTGTCCCGGCAGGAAGCGTGTTAGGGTGAGGTGATTGGGCTGATTCTCATCAATCAGACCGTTGAGATCATCATCGATAAGGTTTCGGTGCCGCGCCTGCAAGGTGTCTTCCCGAACGGTCATTCCGCCGGCAGGCAGGAGGACTTCCCGGGCCACATCGCGTGCGTCGTAGGTTATCATCGTTACATCACCGGCTTCTGCGGGCGGATAGCGGAACAGGCGACGGTTGCCGTCCTGATCCATAAGTACGATGGGATCACCGGGTTGTAGCTGACGCTCGGCAAACTGCGCTTCCGTAAACTGCGGCACGACTTCGTTGGCAAGCACATCGCGTGAAGAAATGAAGCCACCGCCATCAACGGTCAACAGGCTGTAGAGATCAACGTTACCCGGATCAAAGAGCGGACCACCACCGAGGTAGAAGTCGCTGTCGCCGTCGTTGTCGATTCCGTCAACGTCGTTGCCGGGTGTTTCCAGGAAGCGAATCGCAGCTACCCCGATTGCGGTACCGTCAAACTCCGGAGGGGATTGCGTGGGCATGATATCGGTGTAGAAAGCAATCGAGCGCTCCTGGTCGAAGAACGGGAGGTCATTTTCGGGGGTCCCTACCCAGTCAGCCGTCCAGAGCATAAAGGATACTTTATCGTAATCGAAGCGGCTGTCGTTGCGGATTTCGAAGATATTGAAATGCACGCTACTGATAAGGTTCTGCGTCCAGGCCAGAATACGGGTGTCCATAATGAGGCCAAGACCGCCGCGGCTCGGATCTTCGGGATCCGGCAGCCAGTTACCGCCCGCTGATAGGCGGGTGTACTGATCATCACCGGAACGGTAGTAAAACTCCTGATCGGCATTGAAGATGTCTTTGCCGAAGAAGCCGTTCCACTGATTCGGCCATCCGGGATCAGAGGGGTCGTCCAGCTTGTCAGGCCAGAATGCAGGCCAGGTATTGCCGCGGGCTGAGCCGGGCCCCTGATCGCTTCGTGCGATTTCTTCAGAGTCAGGGTTAAAGTATCCGGTAACCGGGTTTTTCGCCCAGCTGTCCCCCGTTTGAGGATTGGTGCGGTAGTTGGGCGCTACGACAACCTGTGTAGGGTCGCCGGTTTGCTGATCTATGACTTCAGCACCGGTAAAAATCGACACGAAGTACAGGTAGCGCCGGTTGGTGTTTTTAGGAAACTCAAAGTAGAGTTCATCGACGTTTGCGTCGGTGGTCCGGCCTGCGAAGCCAAAGTTATGGTAGGTCGCACGCAGGTTGTTGGCATCCAGGATAGACTTGCGCCGCTCTTCAAAAGAGGACCGCTCATCACTGGGAATGTTGCCGGTCTGAGTCTGTGCCAGCGCACCCCCAGCCGTAACCAAACCCGCCAGTAACAGCGCCGTCATCAGAATTAAGGATTGCTTAAGAGACATAATCCGTAGTGTTTTGGAAATCTTTTTCATTAGAATTGCATCGAGAAGCCGAACTGAACTCTTCGGGGTTCAGCGAATCGTGACGGGTCGGCATACCATCCCGGATCAGCATCTGCAAGCGGGTTAAGCGGCAGGTCCGGACTTCCGGTATCATTAAATACAGAGCTGGGGTTTCGGGCATCAAAGATGTTGAAGATGTTAAAAAACAAGCCCATCGTGTAGCCGCTGACTTCAATATTCTTATACATATTCAGGTCAACGGTAAAGGTTGCCGGCATGCGCAGGCTGTTGGTAATGATGTCGCCGGTTGAGGTAATCCCAACGCTGCGCGGTACGGAAGCCGACGGAGTGTAGGGCAGACCGCTGCTGAAGCGTTGCACGATATTAAAGCCCCAGGTATCCTGCGCATAAAAGAAAGATGAGTTCAGCACGTGCGTACGGTCCCAGTTGGCGGGTGTAAGGAAGCGTGCCAGGTTGCTGCCGGTTGTATCACCGGAGGCAACAGCGGCAAAAAACTCGGCTGCGGGATCTGAGTTGGAATCTTCCGCAATAGAAAAGGTGTAATCGACCCCAAAGCTCACGCGACGGGTTACGCGCTGATTGATGGCAGCGGTGATACCGCGGATGTTGGCATAGTCGCGGTTAATCCAGGTTCCGTAGCGAACACTTGGGATGGCCGTCGGCTGTATCGGCCCGGAAGACACGTAGTCGCGCTTATCTTCATAAAAAATACTCAGATCGAGTGCGGTTCCGGTGAAGATCTCCTGTTGAAGACCGAGCTCATATTTCACACTTTGCTCAGGACGCAGGTCGGGGTTTCCGAACGGTCCCTGTGCACCGGATATGTTTGCCAGAATCAGGTTTGAGCCGTTATACAGGTTTGAGTAATTGGGCACCTGAAAGAAGTAGCCATAGGAGAAGTGAATCACCCCGCGGGCTGAAATCGGATAGGCAATCCCCAGACGCGGACTCAGCTGATATTTGGGGCTTGCTTCAGACCAAAAGCTTGCGTCGCGCTCGTCAAAACGCTGCGTCAGGCGAGGACGGTCGGAAGCGGGGATACGGCCGTTGGGCACGAAGTAATCAAACCGAAGACCTGCATTGATGATAAGATTTTCGTACTCAATGCGATCCTGAATGTAAGCGCTGAAGGTAACCGGTTTGCGGGTCCACACTTCGTGTCCGATGGTGTTTTCAAGGGGAATGCCGAGTTCCGGCAGAAATTCCCGGTCGAGTACCCTGTCCGGGAAGGGCTCAAGGTCTGCACCGCCTGTAATGGGCACAAGGCCGTAATTTCTGTAATTGAGCACATCGGCCTGAACGTCAATACCTGCCTTGATAAAGTGCTGATCATTCACCTGATGGTTGTACTCGATCTTCCCGATAAAGGTCGTGGTGTTTCGGTTGAAGAATCCGTTGTTGGTTCCGAACCTGGCAAAGCGGCCGTCACGCGGCTGAAATGCCTGCGGGAAATCACCCGTGCGCTCAAAATTCAAATGCCGCGGATCGTAGGGATCACCAAAAAGATTGCTTTCAAACGCATTGTAGCGCATAGCAAAGTTCGACGTAAAGAACATGTTAGCCGAAGGCGTGAAGGTCGTGCGCAGGTTCACAAAGTAGTTGTTCCGCTCGGTCTGTGTGTTGTTCTGCGCTACGAGCCGTCCGCCGTGATTGTAGCCCTGACTAAACTCCTGACTCCAGTTTCCGATGAGGTTGAACCGCAGCATGTTGGTGGCGTTATACTGCACATTGCCCTGAAAACTGACGGTTTCGAAGGGGTGCATAGAAACCATGGTGCTGTCGCGGAAGCCTTCATCGCGGTAGCGGATAAACTCGCCGTCGTTCTCTACGATGTTAATCCAGGGGTCATCCCCATTGATGAAATGTCCGTAGCGGTTTACCGGATTGCTGACCGGTACTTCATTATACCCGCGCTCCCAGGTCAGATTACCGGCTTCATCCTGCAGCGGCAGAATGGGACCCTGCGGAGAAAAAGCGTTGTAGCCGTATAGCCAGCCTTCGTTACGGAAGCGGCGGCCGCTTAAAAAGAAGGTTACCTTATCCCGAACAATCGGCCCGGAAATACTGCCTTCCACATTGTACTGATGTACGGGGTCAATTTCACTGAAAGTGCCGGGTGCGCCGGGAAACAGGCCCGAGCGGGTAGTCGCATATTCACCGCCCCAAATGCGCAGGTTACCGCGCCAGTCGTTGGTTCCTGAGCGGGTTGCAATATTAATGATACCAGAAGTTGCCTGCCCGTACTCTGCGTTGAAGGCACCGGAAATAACCTGCAGCTCTTCAATCGCCTGATTTTCAACCCGCAAGCCAGAGCCACGATCAAAGTCATCCGAAACACGCACGCCATCCACAATATAGGCCACTTCTGACGCGCGACCGCCGCGGATGTGAATACTTCCGCCGGGTCCGACCGTCACACCGGCCTGCAGCGATACGACCTCACCCACGTCCTGCACGGGCAGCCGTTCCAGATCCTGCCGGCTGACGCGCGATTCAGTACTCGTAAGGTCGCGGATCACCACATCGCGCTGCGCCCGAACAACGATTTCTTCCCCTTCGAGCACAGACTCCGAGAGCTGCATGTCAACGACGGTGTTGAGATCGGTTCTGACCAGCACATCTTCTACAATTTGTGTCGTGTAGCCGATGTAGCGAAACTCCAGGGTATAGGTACCCGGCCGCACATTTAATATTCGAAAGTTGCCGTCGAAGTCCGTAGTCGTACCCTGGGTTGTCCCCTGAATAATAACCTGAGCTCCGATAATGGGTTCCCCATCCCTCGCATCCGTAACGTTACCGGTTATCCGACCGGCCTGCGCATGCAGACTTTCGGCTGCAAACAGGAATACGAAAACGGCGAACAGTAATTTCGTAGCGTTATTCATATTGTTGATTTATAATTGTATTGGTATCGATAATAATCGGTCGGTGTACACTTTGGCGCCGAAACGCTCCCGGGCTTCACCGATTTTCCGGATTTTCAGTTGCTCCTTAGCCTCCGAGCGAAGCGCGCGCTCCACCATTGGGATGGCTTCCTCAAATGTCAGCTGCCGGGGTTCAATCCTGCCATGACATTTAAAAATGTGAAAGCGGGAGCCCGTAATCTGAAACGGTCCCGCATATTCACCCGGCTGAATGTTGACCAATGAAGGCGACATCATGCCAAACTGTTGTATGGGAATAAAGCCAAGACGCCCCATATTTTCGCGCCCTGCCGGATCAGCCGTAAACTGACGCAGCACATCATTAAACTCACGACCGGCTTCCAAAGCCGCCCACGCCTGATCAGCCGCTTCCTCGCTTGTTACAACTATTTCCGCCATATCAAGCTGAAGCGGTTCCACATATTGGGCCGGATTCCGGTGAAACTCTGCGTAAATTTCATCCTCGCCAACCTGCACCTGTGCTTCCAGATATTCATCAAACATCTGATTCAGATAGTTGTAGAAGGTCTCATCCGCTGTGCGCTGCACGTAACGCGCGTTAAAATTGGGATGATTACGCACCTCCGCAATCGCCATCGCGCGGTAGGCCATAGCCTTAACCTGTCCTGTAAAATCATGCACGTTACGGGCCTGCCGGCGCTGACTAAAAGTCGTAAAGAAAGCTTCCCGCAGAAAATCGTCCGTCGTAAACACAAAATCCCCGTAGCTTATCAGCGTCTGACCGGCAACTTCGGGGGAAAGCCGGACTTCAAGACGTACAAGCTCGGGGTTAAACTCGAGATAGGCATCCGGGTCGTTCCGTACATCATCCCAAAGCTTCTGCATCAGCGCCGGATCGTAGTCAAAAGCATCCATGGTGCTGCGCAGGTGATTGCGCACGGCAAGTTCCGCTTGCTGATCGCGGGCAATAGCGGCCAGCTCGTTTCTGCGCTGTGCGAACTGCGTTTCTGTGATGACGGGCGTCTCAACAATATCCGTCACCTTTATAATGGAAAAGCCCCGGCTTGTCTGCACCGGCGCTGAGATGTCACCAACGGCCATTCGGAAGGCCTGATCTTCGAAGGAGATATCCATATCGTCCAGGGTGAAAAACCCGAGATCCCCGCCATTGCGGGCCAGCTCAGGGTTCTGAAACACCTGCGCTGCAAGTGCTTCGAAATCATGCCCCTGTTCGAGCAAGGCAAAAAGGGAATCGGCTTCATGCCGGTTGCTTGCAAATAAATGGGAAGCCCGTACGCTTGTGTTGGCCCGGTAAAACAGCTCACGAAGATCGTTTTCACTGATGGTGAGCTCGTCAATAATAAAACGCCGCTCAAACTCTTCCATCAGCGCTTTGCGCTCAATCATCTCTCGGGTATGGTTTACGTCGGGCTCGTTGTGCCACCCCTGATCCATCGCGTAGGTCACGATTACATAGCGGTTCAGGCGCTGATTCAGCACCGCTTCCATCACATCCGGACTCAGGTTCATGGCATAGCCGGCACGGGCATTAAAGCGCTGCAGCTCATTCAGAAAATGGGTGCGCGTGATGTCGTATGATCCCACAGCCGCAAGCACCTGTTCACCTTCATCAACGGGCTCATCCGTAGAACAGGAGCTAAGGCCTGCCAAAAGAATGAGCAAGGAAGTGATGAACAAAAATTTGTAGATCAAAAAAGGATATCGTATTTGGCTTTGGGCCATAAGTACTACAAACGATTAAAAATCAAATATTTAATGAACATCATTTATCTGCCCGGTACCTGAGAAAAACAAGCTGATTTAATTCAGACGCTTTTATGGAATACGTTTATGCGCAGACAGTTAAATAATTTTCGGATTTGGCATCAGGCAGTTCAGTCGGGCTGATAGCGTTGCTGAAAGATGACATGCACGTATCAATAATACGTGAAAGCGCTTACATTTTCAAGCGTAAAACAAACCTTTTTTGGCTTCGCGCAACCTCATTAAAAATAATCTAATATCAGACATTGATTTTGCCTTTAATCCGCTAAAGCGCTGATTTTACAACTCCAACAAAGCCATCTGAAGCCCGCGTAACATCCCGCTACACACCCCAACTTTGCCACAGCACCCAAGGTGCAGGGCAGGCTTCTGCGGTCGGAACAAGGCGACCTGAGCAAACCCGCCTTTTTATTTTTTTATGGGAAAACTCCGTGCACCTCACTGTTTTTCGTAACAGGTCGAAAACCCCAAACCTAAGATGAATCCCTTGCTTTTTTTCTCCGCAATTCGGTCCGAAACGTATCCTATCATACCCCTAAAACACGCGCCTTCTGAACCCGCCAAATCCTGAATACTGCATGGTGCAAAAACAACAGCCTGAACCCAAACTGAAACCCATTTCATTTTTCTATCCGCTCGCTGTTTCTGCACACCGTCTGCAAGCGCGGCTGACTCCCGCTAAACTTTACTCTGCATGATTCACCAAAAATATTCTTTGCGCCAGCTATTCGCGCTGCCCAAACATGAAAAAAGCCCGGTATTCGCTAAGACACCGGGCTTTTCTTTTACAATAAGGGAGATGGCTCAAATCACACCTGTTCCGCTTCTTTGCGGCCAAAGCGCTTCATGATATAATCGTCAAGCATGGTGCGGAACTCTTTTCCGATATGGTCGCCGCTCAGCGTTACGCGATGTTCGCCATCCACGTAAACCGGCGCTTTTGGCTCTTCGAAAGTACCCGGCAGGGAAATACCAATATCCGCGTACTTGGATTCACCCGGACCGTTGACCACACAGCCCATTACGGCAACGTGCATGTCTTCAACCCCTGGGTACACATCCCGCCAAATCGGCATCATCTCGCGGATGTAGCCCTGAATTTCATCGGCAAGCTCCTGAAAGTAGGTGCTCTTGGTGCGGCCGCAGCCCGGACAAGCCGTTACCTGCGGAATGAAGTTGCGGATACCCAGCGACTGCAGGATTTGCTGTCCGACCCGTACTTCTTCGGCACGATCGCCACCGGGCATGGGCGTGAGTGAAATCCGGATGGTGTCGCCAATGCCTTCATTCAGCAATATGCCGAGCGCCGCAGAGCTTGCTACAATGCCTTTCATGCCCATACCGGCTTCGGTAAGGCCAAGGTGCAGCGGGTGATCAGAAACCGCTGCCATCCGGCGGTAAATGGTAATGAGATCCTGTACCCCCGACATTTTACAGCTGATGATGATCTTATCCTTCGCCAGGCCCACTTCCTGCGCAAGCTGAGACGAACGAACCGCGCTTTCGATAATGGTATCCATCATCACTTCCTTCGATTCCTTCGGCACAGGAAGCTGATTGTTCTCATCCATTTTCTGTGCCAGCAATTGCTGATCCAGCGACCCCCAGTTCACGCCAATGCGCACCGGCTTGTCATAGCGGATGGCCTGTTCTACAATCGTAGAGAAATTCTTGTCCCGACCGCGGGTACCGGTATTCCCGGGGTTGATTCTGAACTTGGAAAGCGCCTGCGCACAGTCCGGAAACTCCGTCAAAAGTACGTGCCCGTTGTAGTGGAAATCGCCTACAAGCGGGGTATCAACGTTTTTCTTGAGAAGCTTTTCCTTGATGTAGGGCACCGCTTTGGCCGCATCTTTATTATTGACCGTAATGCGCACCACTTCCGAACCCGCGTCGGAAAGTTCGGCCACCTGTTTTACGGTATCATCGATATCGGCAGTATCGGTATTGGTCATGCTCTGTACCACTACAGGCGCATTTCCGCCAATGGCGACATCGCCGACCATGACCTGTATGGATTTTCTTCTGTTGCTCGTATTCATGCGGGTTGAAAAATTAGTTGTGCTGGAAAATTATAATAGACGCGCAGTAGCTTTGGGAAACTGATTCATGCGCACTATGACCTAAGTCTTACGGGCACATAACAAAAGGTACCGCGCATTGGTTCTGATGTGCCGGAATTAGTTCCGGCGGCTGAGCTCGAACAGCGTTCGTTTTTCTTCGGCGGTAAGGCCGTCGTAGCCCGACTTGGATATTTTTTCGAGAATGCGGTCCAGTTCATCCTGTTCTACTTCATCGAGAATTTCGGCATCATCTACCGCGTAAAGCTTTGATTTTCTGCCACTGCCGGACTGTGCCCGCATTTCAGGGGCTTTCTTTTTGGGTCTCAGCTTTTCACCAATGGCCGTAAGCCAGGCATCGTAATCGTAGCCGCGATACCAAAGCTTAAGAAGTATGAAGCCGAAAGCGGCGCCGCCCAAGTGCACGATACGGGCGATGTTATCCGAAGCTGAAATAAACAGAATATCAATTGCTATAAGTCCGGCTACCACGAAGCGGGCTTCGATGGGCGGGAAGAAGATGAGCATCAGCTTGTAGGTCGGAAACAGCATCGCAAAGGCGACCATGATCCCGAAAACCGCCCCGGAAGCGCCAATGGTCGGGATAAGCGCCCCGCCAAAAATGCCGGTCACAACGGTGTTGACCAGTGCCCCGCCAATCCCGGAGCCAAAATAAATGGTCAGGAAGTTTTTCGTGCCGATGTGATCTTCCACAATCCGGCCCAGAAACCACAGCCACAGCATGTTGAACAACAGGTGAAAAACGCCCCCATGCAAAAACATGTAGGTAACCAGTCGCCAGGGCTGTGTGAAGGTAAGGTAGGGCTGAGAGAAAAAGCCGAAGTTCTGATTGAGAAAAATCCGGAAACTCGTCCCCCCAAGCATGCCAATCACAAAGACCGCTACATTGATGGTAATCAGCCACCGGATTCCGGGCGGCATCATCAGCCATCCCCGTTTAAACGCCTGCCCGAATGATTCCTGTTGATACATAGGCGCTTACTCCAGATCGGTGGGTAGTTTCCAAAGGCGAATGAGAATGAATCCGACAACCATACCACCAAGGTGTGCAAAGTGCGCAATGCCGGTTTGCAGGTTGGAAATCCCCATCATCAGTTCAAAGACCCCGTAGATAATCACGAAATACTTGGCGGGGATGCCGACCGGTATCAGCAGCATGTAGATGCGCCGGTTGGGAAACATCACCCCGAAAGCAAGCAGAATGGCGAATACGCCCCCCGAAGCGCCAATTACGGGTGAGCCGGTCGTAATCATGTGGATGATTGCGGCCCCGACTCCCGCGGCAAAATAGTACAGGGCAAAAGTTCGCGTCCCCCAGACGGATTCAATGGCCGTGCCGAAAATCCACAGGGCGAACATATTGAAGAAGATGTGGAAGAGTCCGCCGTGCAGGAACATGTAGGTGATGAGCTGCCACGGGCGAAACAGTCCGCTTTCGATCGGAAAAAGGGCAAAATTGAAGAACAGCAGATTTTGCAGCGCAGGCGTGTTCAGCGCGAGAAAAGACAACCCGTTTATGATAAGCAAGTGCTTTACGGCCGGCGTAAATGCGGAGGTCTGATAATAATTCAAGCTGTTGGGAGAGGTTGATTAACTGTCGTTTTTCTTAATCCGGTAATATACGTTTATTCCGCCTAATGTGACGCCGGGAATTCCCTGACCGGGGTAGGAGGTGTCGCCGCACTGATACAAACCGGGGAAGGGCGCTTCGGTTTGGGTCCAGTCCACCAGCGAGCGGCTCATGCTCTGCGGAATGCCGCCAACCCGTCCGTCCTTGCGGTACACCCAGTTCTGCCAGGTCACCGGGGTTGCCGGAAACGCGAGCTTGACGCCCGATTCTTCAAAGCCCGGAAAATTTTTGCGCAGGAAATCCAGGATGAAAGCCTGCACCCGCTCCTTCGTCGGCTCATAGGCATCGCCCATCTCGAACCACTTGCGGGCCGGTGTGTGACAGGAAATATTCAGCGTGCGTTCGCCTTCCGGTGCACGGCTCGTATCGCCGCGGGCTGACATGGAGACAAACACCGAACCCGCTTCGGTCTCAGGCATGTGTTCGCCCGCAGGCAGGTGCAGCTGATGGTGCAGGGTCAGGTGCGGATCGTAGGCATCCCCCGTTACAACGCCCATAGTAAAAGCGCCCCAGGCTTCGTCGTAGCGCTCAGACTCTTTACCATAATACAGCCCGAGTTCCCCTGTGCTGATTTCCTTCATGTTCCAGATCGGAATGTTGGACACCACCTTTGGTGCGTAGTATGCTTCCCCGTTTTCGGTTTCGGCCACATAACCGCCCCGATCATGCTCAGAAAGCTTAACCACTTTGCGGCGCGTCTTAAGCGCTCCCCCTGACTTCAAAAGCTTTTCTTCAAGCTCCCGCACCATATTCAGCAAACCGCCCGGCACGTAGTAGTTGGAGTAGCAGGTGTAGGTAATACCAGCCGCTCCGAAAATGAAGGGGGTGTCTTCGGCCTTGGCCTGCGCGGTAATCATGAGCTGTTCATCCACAAAGCGCCTGAAATTCGGGCTGTCCACTTCATACTTTTTCATGATGGAAGCCATGCTCTGAAAAGCGTACCGCAGCACCGGCGCATCTGCAGGATTGTTATTGATGGCAAGCTGAAGCCAGTCCGTAGCCCGCTTAGGCGGGAAATACACATTCTTCTTGGAAACTTTCCAGACGGTATCCGCCACATGAAAAGCTTCATCCCAAAAAGCCTTCTGATTACTCCGGGGTATTTCAGGGAAAGCGCGTGCCGCTTCATCAATCCAGGCCTGCCGGTTTTTATACCGGATAATCTGATCGCCGTCGAGATGAACCGTCATCGACGGATTGATTTCCTTTTTGCTAAGGTTTATGCCGAGTTCATCTTCGAGCGTACGAAGCGGCTGATTTTCGTCGAATCCGATCAGCGTTGTGGCGCCGCTTTCAAAAACGTAGCCCTTTCTTTTATAGGATGAGCTGCATCCGCCGGGTACGTGCGCGGCTTCAAGCACCGTCACTTTATAACCGTCTTTCGCCAGCATACAGGCAGCACTCATGCCGCCCATTCCTGAACCGATTACGATTACGTCTGATTTAAAAGTCTTTGTTGATTTCATGGGCACGGTAACAGCAAAGGGCGCGGGGTCGTTTCTGCGGTGCGGGGTTCACGGACAATTAAGCTGCGCGGACAGCACCCTTGGGGGAATCAAAATCACAGGTAAACCTGCAGCCGCTGTTTCTCCTTATCCTTCAAACCAAACAGCCGGCTTCTTCTCAAGAAAAGACTGAATGCCGTGCTGACAGTCTTTGGTACCACGGGCTTCCGCATTTAGCTTCACCGCTTCTTCGAGCGCCTGATCAAAAGAGATTTCACTCACCCGGTTGATCAGCTTTTTGGTTTGCGCCATCGCCTGTCCGCTGCATTTGTGAATCAGGTTATAAATCACCTCATGAACCCGCGACTGATACTGATCCAGCGACACAACCTCAGAGATCAGCCCTATAGCTGCCGCCTCCCTCGCATTAATGAGCTTACCGCTCAGCAACAGATTCCGGGCATGGGTTTCCCCCACCTTGCGGACCAGAAACTGCGCCACAATGGCCGGCACAAACCCGATCCGGGTTTCCGTGTAGCCAAACTTTGCATTTTCCGCAGCAACCGTAATATCGCAAACCGAAGCAAGTCCGCAGCCCCCGGCAATAGCATGTCCGTGAATCGCGCCCACAACCGGCTTTTCCCCCTCGTGAATAATCCGGAACAGCTCCGCAAGATGTCTCGAATCATGCAGGTTGTCTTCATAGCTTGCCTCCTGAAGTTGCTGCAGCACCGCAAGATCGGCACCGGCACAGAAAACATCCCCCTCTCCCCTCAGCTTAATAACCTTCACCTTATCATTCTGAAAAAAATCAGCAAACGCAGCTTTAAGCCCGCTTACAAGATCATAATTCAGGGCATTTCTTTTATCAGGGCGGTTCAGGCTAATCGTACCCAAGCCTTCACGAATATTGGTAAGAATCATAGTTTTCAATCAGATTTAAATGGTTTCAGGTCTTTTCAGCCTGCCAAAATAAACCGTTTTACCGAAGTTTGAAATGCACATCTGTCCGGACCCGAACCGACCAAAGCCTTACCCAACCCGCATTATTCACCAAGAAATTTTCTTGCTGGCAAGGCGAAGCTGAAAACTCAGCGGAAGGGTACCCAAGTACCCTGAGCATGAGTTTTCAGCTTCAACGTAGCCAGCGGGGAAATTTCGCTGCGCGGGAATCGCTTTGCTCGGTACGCAGTCTTTACACCACACCCAAATTTTGGCTACCGGTATTTTTCACTAAGCCACACTTAAACATACATTTAACCAATAAATACTGTTTAATTGTGAATAATGCGGGTTAAACTTCGGATGGTCTGTAATCCTCACAGGGTAAGCCGGCCAATGGCTGCATGAATGGTTCAAGTCTTGTTTTTTTTGGGGGAAACTCCGAGAGCATCAGGAGTTGCGGTGCCATGTCATAAGCCCCCAAACCTAAGATGGGGGCCTTGCTTTTTGGTCAGGGCGCTTCCGGCTTTATTAGCCTTAAAAAACGCAGGACTTATGATACCCCCTAAAATGCAAGACTCATGCATTTGCAGCTTCCCACAAAACAAAAAAACCGCGGCAGCACCTGCGCGGATTAAACCAACATGACCACCAATAAAAAACGGGTCGCTTTTCAGGGCGACCCGCTTGTGTTCAAACTTTTCATCTACTAACTAACTAACTACTATGAAAACATAGATTTGTGTGCCTTAGTGTGGGCGTTCCGGCGCCAGGCTGAAATGCTCTGGAGAGCGCCACAGGCCGGATACAAGAAGCTCACGCATGAAGAAGACTTCCTTCGGCAGCTTGTTGTACAGCTTGCTGAAGAGCTCTTCATGGCCCAGAAGTTCTTCCTTCCAGACTTCGGTATCGATATCCATCACTTCGTTGAATTGCTCCTCAGTGAAGTCGAGACCTCTCCAATCGAGATCCTGATAGCGTGGCATCCATCCAAGCGGGCTTTCAACGGCGGAAGTTTCACCCTTCACGCGCTCCACAATCCAGCGGAGAACGCGCATGTTCTCGCCAAAGCCCGGCCATGCAAACTTGCCGTCTTCATTCTTACGGAACCAGTTTACACCGAAAATGCGTGGCGGATCCTTGATTTCGCGGCCCAGCTGCAGCCAATGGTTGATGTAATCGCCCATGTGGTAGCCGGCAAACGGAAGCTGTGCGAAAGGATCGCGGCGAACTTTACCCATCTGACCGAAGGCAGCGGCGGTCATTTCGGAGCCCATAGTGGCTGCGAGATACACACCGAAGTTCCAGTTAAACGCCTGATAAACAAGGGGTACCGCGGTTGCACGACGTCCGCCGAATATAAAGGCGCTGATCGGTACACCAGCGGGATCTTCCCAGGCCGGGTCAATAGAAGGACACTGCGAAGCAGGTGCGGTAAAGCGCGCGTTCGGGTGTGCCGCAGGCTTGCCGTTGCTTGGATCGTAGGGCTCACCCTGCCAGGTAATCATGTTGGCGGGTGCTTCCTTGGTTTTACCTTCCCACCAAACTTCACCGTCCTCGGTCAGACCGCAGTTAGTGAAAATCGTATGCGACTTGATACTCTCCATCGCATTCGGGTTGGTATCGTAATTCGTACCCGGTGCTACACCAAAGAATCCGGCTTCAGGGTTAATGGCGTACAGCTTGCCATCCGCACCCGGCTTAATCCAGGCGATGTCATCACCGATGGTGGTCACTTTCCAGCCATCCATTTCTTTCGGCGGGATAAGCATTGCAAAATTGGTTTTACCGCAGGCACTTGGGAAAGCTGCCGCTACATAGGTTTTTTCGCCTTCAGGAGATTCTACACCCAGAATAAGCATGTGCTCAGCCAGCCAGCCGTTGTCGCGGGCCATGGTAGAAGCGATACGAAGCGCGAAGCATTTCTTACCAAGCAGGGCGTTTCCGCCGTAGCCGGAACCGTAAGATTCAATGACTTTCTCTTCGGGGTAGTGTACAATGTACTTGGTAGTAGGATTACATGGCCAAGGCACATCTTCCTGACCTTCTTCGAGCGGTGCGCCAACAGAGTGAACACACTTCACATAGTCGCCGTCTTCGCCGAGTACGTCAATTACTTTGCGGCCCATGCGGGTCATAAGGCGCATGTTTACCACTACATACTCAGAGTCGGTAATCTCGATTCCGATTTCAGCAATGTCCGAACCAATTGGTCCCATGCTGAAGGGAATCACATACATGGTACGGCCTTTCATACAGCCGTCATACAGCCCGCGAAGGGTTTCTTTCATTTTAACAGGGTCTTCCCAGTTATTGGTAGGACCGGCGTCTTCTTTTCTGCGGCTGCAAATATAAGTTCTGTCTTCAACACGCGCTACGTCGCTGGGATCAGAGAAACAGGCGTAAGAGTTGGGGTGTTTTTCGTCGTTCAGTTTCTTAAAAGTACCGCCATCTAACAAGCGATTAATCATCACATCATTTTCTTCTTCAGAACCGTCACACCAGTGAACACTGTCTGGCTTAAGCAACGCGGTCATTTCGTCGACCCATGCTACGAGTTCTTTGTGTTTTACTTCATTCCTATAGCTCATAAATAATACTCCGCTTTTTTGCGTCTGATAAAACAGGATTATGATTTTGGTTGATTGCCAGCTTCATGGTTGATGTCCTTGAGTGACAACGCTCATAATATAGGGAGTGCAAATAACTAAATCAAACCCTGATATTAGAATATTGTTACACCCATAGTCGGTCGAACCACGAAGTTGCATTTCAAGCACTAAAAAAGCGCTTTTATTTTGAATATTCAAGTTAGAAAAAGATTTTAACCTGCACTTTTGCAGCCTTTTGAAAGAAAAAAACCGCTTTTGCAAGCAATGTGAAATCATGTGGTTAGGAAGAGGGGTAGCGATGATCTTTCCGGCAATGATTTGGATATTCTGATGGAAAAAAATCTCTTGAGAGCCAACTTTAAGCACGAACATACAACAACTATTCAGCGATGTGGCTGATACCCTTTACATACAAGCTCAAAAGCAAAACCTAACCTTCTACAGAATTCCTTTAAGTCCGGCCGATATAATGAAGGGGTTCTCTTCAATTAACCGCTGGAATGTGGTGGTTAACACGCAAATTGAAAGGGCAAGCCTATTCAATCAGGGATAATCTTTTCAACTTTTCTGTATGGGCTGCGTCATGCAACTTCAAAAAAGAATCAATGCCACCAGCCCAAACTAAGCCTTCATCCCTGCATAATTTCGTGGGTTTTTCAGAAAGGTATGCCTGATATGAACTGTACCGCCATCCCGCCGGATGTTCAGCAAACTGATGTTTTACCGGATTATGGTGTATATACAACAAAAGCGTGAGAAAATGGTCTGGTGACACAATGGCTCTTCGCTTAAAATTTGACATAAACAGACTTCCTTTCCGGCTGTAGCGCTTGTTATACGCCTGTGTGTAGCTATTGAAAAGGTGTGAAAACTGACGGCTAATCTCGAGACTTAACCTTCCAAGAGTTCGCAACCCTTGGAAGGTTGTCACGTCCCGATTTCTTTTTTGACTCACAAAATGGGCAACGGTCTTCTCTGACTTGATACGCACCATAAAGTGAATGTGGTTTGGCATCAGGCAATACGCAAATGTATCAGCAACCGGCGAGATATATGTGTCATACTTGCGAAGAAAAAACAGATAATTCTGATCTTCAGTGAACAAATTATCTTTCCCGTTGGCATGTGTCCAAACATGGAATACCTGATGGGCCTCAAAGGGTTCGGAATATTTTTTCATAGGTAAGAAATTCGAATAGGACTTGTTAACCAAACGCAAAGACGCTCAAACCCGAAATTCCTTACATCTAAAAATTACTCTGCCCCAAAACACCGCAGGCCGGCTTCATCATAAGAAACCGGCCTGCAGATAATCCAATCAAAAAAACGCCTTTGGCTTAGCTTTTGCCTCAGTCTTCGTCTTCCTTTTCGGCGTTTTCTTTCATTACGCGCTCCTGAATGTCGCGGGGTACCTGCGCGTAATCGGCGAAGCGGCGGGTGTGACTTGCGCGGCCCTGCGTCATGCTTTTCAGGTGCGTAGTGTAGCGCCCGAGCTCTGCAAGCGGCACGCGCGCGGTTACCTTCTGAAGGCTTCCTTCCGAATCCATACCCACAATCTGACCGCGGCGGCCCGAGAGATCGGTCATGATTTCACCCATGAACTCAGCGGGAACCAGCACGTCGACTTCATAAATCGGCTCAAGCAGCTTCGGACCCGCTTCCATGAAGCCTTTCTTGAAGGCCATCATACCTGCGGTTTTGAAAGCCGCTTCGTTGGAATCCACCGAGTGCATGGCGCCGTCATAAACAGATACGCGCACATCGCGGGCGCGGCAGCCCGATAGCGGACCATTCTCCATTTTATCCATCACCCCTTTCAGGATGGCCGGCATGAAGCGGTTATCAATTACGCCGCCCACAATGCAGTTGTAGAATACGAGCTTGCCGCCCCACTCGAGCGGGTATTCATCACGTCCCCTAACATTCAGATCAGGGGGATCAGCCATACCTTCGCTCCAGGGTTCGATGTACAGGTGCACATCCGCGAACTGCCCGGCACCGCCCGATTGCTTCTTGTGGCGGTAATGTGTTTTCACAGCCTTGGAGATGGTCTCGCGGTACGGAATACGGGTCTCGCCAAATTCGATGTGCAGCTTATACTGATTTTCGAGCACGTGCTTCACCTTGTTCAGGTGTTCTTCCCCCTGACCACTCAGAATGAGTTGTTTCAGCTCAGCATTGTGATCCACAAGCAGGGCCGGATCTTCGCGCTGCAGCTGATTCAGAGCCATCCCGACTTTTTCCTCACTGCCGCTGTCAATAAGTACGGCAAGACTGATGGTAGGCTCGGGATACGTCACTTTGCGGAAACTCACAAGCGACGATTTATCGCAGAGCGTGTCATTGGTAGTGCAGTCCTTGAGCTTTACCGCAACGCCGATATCACCGGCATGCAGCTCCGCTACTTCAAGACGCTTGCCGCACTGCGGTACAAAAAGAGTACCCAGACGGACCGTATTGTTGGTGCGCTCATTGTAAAGATCCATGCCTTGTTTCAGAATGCCGCTCGTAACCTTGAAATACACGAGATCACCGACATGCTCTTCATTGGTGTGTTTGAAGATGAAAACGGAAGCAGGCTTATCCGGTGAAATTACAAACTCAGAACCATCCTCAAGGGTTGAAGGCACCCCGTCCTGCGGGGACTCAACTGCCGCGTCGATGAATCCCATCACCCGGCCTGTTCCCATATTGCGCTCCGATGAGACGCAGAAAACAGGATGAATGGTACCGGCCCGCATGCTCTTGCGGAAGCCGTCGATCAGTTCTTCCTCATCGAGCGTGCCCTTTTCAAAATAAAGATCCATCAGAAGCTCATCATTTTCCGCAATGGCTTCAACGAGCTCGTTGTGCAAGAGATCGGCACGCGCTTTCATGGATTCCGGAATCGGAAGCTTTTCCGGCTTTCCGCCTTCTTCCGGAAACTCATACATCGTCATCTTCATCACATCAATAATCGCATTGAAGCCTTCCCCGGTTTCATAGGGGAACTGAATGGTCACGACCGAGCGCCCAAAGCGCTCTTTGCAGCTTTCCAGTGCTTTTTCAAAATTTGCATTCGGGTGATCCAATTTGTTGATCACAATCATAGAAGTCGTGCCAAAGTCGCGCGCATATTTCCAGAGCTGATCTGTGCCTACCTCTACCCCATGCTCGGCGTTAATCACAAAAATATTGTTGCGGGATATGCGAAGCGGTGCCACCACTTCACCAATAAAATCGGCGGTCCCGGGTGTGTCAATCAGGTTAATTTTATGGCCGCGCCAGTCGAGATTCAGAACCGTGGTAAAAACGGACTTCTCTTTTTCTTTTTCCATCGGATGATAATCCGACATGGTTGAACCGGCAGCGACACTGCCTCTTCGTTTTATAGTGCCCGCTTCAAAGGCCATGGTTTCGGCAAGGGTGGTTTTGCCTGAACCGGAATGCCCCAGCAGGACGACGTTCCTGATTTTGTCGGTTTTGTACACATTCATACGTTTGTTCTCCTTTTTTCGGCAGTGCGTTGCCGTTTTGGTATGGGTTTCGGCCGCTACAAAGAAGGCAGGCCCGCTGCCTGTAGGGTATCGTAATTCAAATACTTTAGCGCACGATCAGCTCGCAAAGGCACGGATTCATCAAACAATTCATCGTCGGTTGCGGTCGAATCTGTTTTTAAGCCGATTAAAATGGTTTCTGCGCCAGCCCTGTTCTGAACTTCGGTTTTCATGCTTTATAGCAGGTCGGTTTTTTGAATTTATTTACCGATGCAATTAATCAGAATTTAGGGAATGAAGCAAGTGAAAAAATCCAATTTCTAATATTTATATCATATTATTCAAATAGAACGGGGATGCCTTTTTTCGAACATTTACCTTACCTTATGCGACCTCACTTTATTCACCTTTTTCGACTGTACCCACATCCACATGAAGCGTATTCTCCTCCTGCAAACCGGCGGCACCATTGCCATGCAAATCCGTCGGGATGCTGATGGCCGCTTAAATAACCTGCCCTCTGACAGTCTGGAAAAATACATCCCCGAACTTTCCGCTATTGCGGATATTGAATGCCTTGACCTGTTTTTTAAAGACAGCTCCGACATGAATCCGAACGACTGGGTTACGCTGGCGCGGGCGATTGAATCGAATTATGATGCTTATGATGGCTTCGTGGTACTTCACGGCACCGATACGATGGCCTACACCGCTTCCGCGCTCTCGTTCTGTTTCAAAAACCTGACGAAGCCCGTCATCTTCACCGGCAGTCAGCTGCCGCTTAGCGTGATCCGCTCTGATGCAGGCCGCAACCTGATCAATGCGGTGCAGATGGCAACCCTGCCGTTCTGCGAAGTCGCCATCTGTTTCAGCGACAAAATTCTGCGCGGCAACCGCTCAACCAAGGTCAGCATTGGGGATTTCACGGCTTTCACCTCCCCCAACCATCCTGCGCTGGCCGAAATCGGGATTGATATTCACGTTAAACACGCGCTGCGCCCGAGCGGCAATGCCATGGAATGCTATCCTGCATTCAGCGAAGAACTGATGGTGCTGCAGCTTTTCCCCGGAATCAAGCCCGCCCGCTACATCCCCTTGCTTGCCGAGCAAACCCGCGCGGTCATCATTTCCGGATACGGCAGCGGCAACTTCCCGAGCAGCGGCGACTACAGCCTCATCCCGTTTCTGGAAGCCTGTATGGAACGGAATATTTTTATGGTGATGGCTTCACAGGCCGTATTTGATGCCGTTGACCTTGAAAAATACAGCAGCGGGCGCATTGCGCGCGAACTCGGCGTCATCAGTTCCGGCGACATGACCATAGAAGCGGCGGTTACCAAAATGATGTACTTGCTTGCCCGGTACAGCAGTCCCTATCAGATCCGCGATGCGTACGTGCGCGTGCTTCGCGGGGAAATGACGCCCGTCCACACAAGCTGATCCTGTGTACCGCAGCGCCCGAATATTCCCGCATTGCGGGTACCGGCAGCAACGCCCTGTTGCGTATATTTGCCCTTCACGAATTCATTTCCAAAAACAGCAACTTTCCGAATAAGAATCATGTCTGAAGAGTCTCCCAAAAAAATTATTACCATCGTTTACTCGCTCCTTCTTGTTCTCGGGCTGTTCATGCACATGAGCATTTCAGGCGTGGAAGTCGGCGGCCTTATCATCGGCATTTTTACCGAACCGACGGGAATTCTGACCTTTCTTGGCACCGTAGCGGGATGGCTGTTCAGCTTCATTTTCAAAGCCCACACCATCTACATGGCGGGCACAGCCCTCATCCTGTGGTTTGTCGTGCTGCCGATGCTGGTGCGCTACCGTATCCTGCAGGTTCGGGTGACCTTCCTCCTGTCCCTTAACGTTACGCTTTTCCTGTTCCTTTTTCTGAAGATGTACGGCTTCGTGCCGCTATGAGCCCGCAGCGATCGCCAAACGATTAGCACCAAATCACAGTTTTGCGGGTTACTTCAAACAATCATCCTCCATAGCCTGCCATGCCGTTTAGCTGGAAATTAAAGTCTGTAGCGCCCCACGATTTTTTTATTTCTCTGGATATCGATGCTTATTTCGATCACGAACACGAGCCCGCTGAAATTCCTGAAAAAGGCATGCTCAGGCCTCTGAGCCTGACCCATACCGACGCCTTGGTCCGGATTTACTTCAATGGCGATCCCGAAAACCCCTCTTTTCAAATAGAGTGTGAAGAACACCTTTCGGAAGATGAAGTCGCAGAAGCAAACCGTCAGCTCGCGCGTATCCTGGGCACAGATATTGATTTAAATCCGCTGTATGAAAAAGCCTGGGATGATCCCATATTGGGACCTTTATTTAAAGAGTCCTACGGCTTTAAGCGCATGTCGCGGGCAAGCTTTTTTGAAGACGCGCTCAACCGAATCATCATTGCGCAAATCAGTCATAAGCCAACGGCGCGACGGATGGTGTACGGGGTGCGGGAACAGTACGGCACGCGCCTCGAAAGCAAGTTTGGACGGCTGAGTGCCTGGCCCAGGCCATATCAGCTGGTCGGGGCGGAACCGGCTTCCCTCAAAAAACACGGCCTTTCCCTGCGCAAAGGCGAATACGTAACCGGTCTTGCCCATTTGCTGGTCTCCGGAGAAATCCCTTCTCAGTATGAGATTGAGAACCTCCTGCCCGCAGCCTTTTACGAGCTCATGCTGGGCATACGGGGAATCGGGCCGACCACCGCTCAGGACCTGATGATGTTTCGGAACCGGACCGATGCCGTTTTTCCTTCGCACGTTCAGAAAGGAGAAGAAAAAGGACTGCGCCGGTGGATTTCCTTATCTTACGGCTGCGATCCGGATAACACCGATGAATCACAGTTTCAGGAGCTGATACGAAGCTGGCAGGGCTATGAAAGCGTCGCACTCGAATATCTGCACCTCAACTATGTGTTGGGCGAGAAAGCCCGCCGCATGAAAAAGCAATCCGTTTAAATTCACGATTTTACCACCGCAATTCTCTACATACGCATGGAAAAGAACTACGAAAAAGACATCACGATTGAAGCCTTCAAAAACCTGAACGTTGCACGGGCTGTAGTCGCCATTATGATCGCCAGCGGACTGGTGCTCGTTTTTCTGTTTTGGCTGATCTATTTTCGGGATGGTACCGAGATCGTACCCGACTGGGTAAGTATGCTTCCGGCAGTAAACGCAACGGTAAACAGCATTGCCACCATTTTCTTAATTCTGGCATTTGTCGAAATTAAGAAGCGGAATTTTGTGCAGCACATGCGCTATAATCTGGCAGCCTTTGTAGCGTCAGCCGTTTTTCTCATCAGCTATGTACTCTACCACAACTTCATCGGGCACACCCCTTTCCCCGGTGAAGGCATGGTAAGGCCGATCTATTTTACCATACTGATTTCCCACATTATTTTATCCGTTGTGGTTGTGCCGCTCATTTTATCGAGCTTTTTCTTTGCTTTTGCCGGGAAATTCAGCCTCCATCGTAAAATTTCAAAGTTCACTTTCCCCATCTGGATGTATGTATCCGTGACAGGCGTCGTGATATTCTTCTTCCTGAATGCGTACACCTGATTTATTCATTTCATTGCTCTTGCAGTTCAGCTGAATCCTGTAGTACGCTAACTACCATTTCGGTACACCTTCCGATCCACTGTTGGAGAGTTTTATTCGGGCAGGCTATTTAAAAAGCCCCATTCTTTACCGAATAAGGCTTTTTTTGTGTGAATACCAGGTCTCAGACAGGCCATCCGTCATCAATGGGCTGTGCGGCTTTTTTAAACGCCTGATATTCTTCCGGTGATGCAAGACAGGAATCCAAACCTCTCCTGATTTCATGTTCATCCATTCCGATGCCGATAAAAACCAACTCATTGAGCCGGTCACCGAAAACATCATCCCAACGGCTCTCAATTAATGCACGATTTTCGAGATAAGCCGAGCTTTGGATACGTTGCGTTTCGGGGTATGATGCCCACCAACTCCCTGCACGATCAGCCCGAACAGAACCACCAGCCTGACTAAAATTGAGCGCTTGTTCCGGCCGGCTTGCCAACCAGAATAGTCCTTTTGAGCGCAGTACTGCCTGCGGAAACGCACGGGTTGCAAAGTTTAGAAAACGCTCCGGATGAAATGGATGGCGTGCCCTGTAAACAAACGAGCTTATGCCGTATTCATCGGTCTCGGGCGTATGTTCTTTTTCGAGCTCATCGATCCATGCTTTTGAACCAGCTGCAGCTTCAAAATCAAACATGCCCGTGTTCAGAATTTTATTCAGCTCAACTTTTCCAAAAGTAGCAGGAATAATTTTAGCCGTTGGGTTTAGCTTTTGAAGAATGGCGCGGAGCTCATCTTGCTGTTTTTGATTCACAAGATCAATTTTATTCAGGACGATTATATTGGCAAATTCTATTTGCTCAGTTAGCAAATTCACGATAGGGCGAACGTCGGAGACATCGTTGCCCAAGCCGTGATCAACCAATGTTTCAGATGAACCGTAGTCCGTTGCGAATTCCGCTGCATTTACAACCGTGACCATTGTATCCAGCTTTGTGACCGATTCCAGGGGCAACTGAAGCTCATCACTATCAAAAAAGAAGGTTTGGGCAACCGGTAAAGGTTCCGAGATACCCGTGGACTCTATAAGCAAGTAGTCAAACCGACCGCTTATAGCCAATCGAGCGACTTCTTCGATTAGGTCTTCCCGAAGGGTACAACAAATACAGCCATTGCTCATCTCAACAAGTTTTTCTTCTGTTCGTGAAAGATGCGCGCCCTCTTCTACAAGTCGTGCGTCCACATTTATCTCGCTCATATCGTTCACAATTACAGCAACGCGAAGGCCATGCTTATTGGATAATACATGGTTCAGAAGGGTTGTTTTTCCGGAGCCAAGAAAGCCACTGAGTACGGTTACGGGTAGTTTTTTTTCCATCATTAATCATTTTGGTGGGTTTTGAAATCAGGCCAAATATATGCAACAAAGTTGCATTTAATTCACACCAATCACAAACAGATTCAATTTATTTTCTAAATGTTTGTTTATAATTGCTTTATCAAAATAAATCGATAGTCCAAATTTGGCCTGGTGTAAAGACCGCGTACCGAGCGTAGCGAATACCACGAAATGAAAATTCCTCGCTGGCGACATAGAAGCCGAAAAAGTCTTGATGAATAATGCGGGTTAAAAAATCTTTTATCCTGCTCGTTGTGACGCTTTTTTTAAAGTCCATAATTTTAATCCGTAAGCCGTATATTTGCTCCTAATTCATTGACGCACCTCGGTCCGCTAAATGCCCCTACGTACCCGCTTTTTACTCCTTCTTTTGTTCATTTTCCTGAGCATTTCTGCCATAGTATGGTTTGTGGTTCGCCCTGCCTACGAAGAAGTACTTTTGAATGAACGAACGACTATTATAACAGAAAATCAGCGGGAACGGATTGACCGGCTGAATGCACAGACCAACAGCTGGATCGATATGATGTTTGAGTACGAGCAGGTGCTCGTGCGCACCGGCAGTATCAATCAGACGGAATTGCTGTTCAGGGGCTATTCAGCCATTTTTCCGGCTTTTGAAATTCTCCGGCTGATTGAAGCGGAGACCGGCGAATACATCGAATTCCGGTCTCAGGATTCGTACGGGGAACTGCGCTTTGATCTGATAATTCCGTATATCGAGCCCGCAAACAACAGCGATGGAGAGCCTGCATACAGCGTGCAGTGGATTGCGGATTTAGATACCATTGTCCTGAGCCGGTACATCGACCTGGGCGGTGAAATCTTTCTGGTCACCGGCGTATTTAATGC